>NZ_CP015698.1:1045000-1393333 GCF_002163715.1 Curvibacter sp. AEP1-3 | reverse complement strand
AGCCATCATCGCAACCGCTGGCACGGACTCTGAGCATCAATTGGAAATTGCTGCTGACGCCCTGCGTCTGCCCCCATGGGATGCCAACATCGGCGTCCTGTCCGGCGGTGAAAAGCGCCGCGTGGCTCTGTGCCGGCTGTTGCTCTCCAAGCCTGACATGTTGCTGCTCGACGAACCCACCAACCACTTGGACGCCGAATCGGTGGACTGGTTGGAGCAGTTTCTGCAACGCTATTCCGGCACAGTGGTCGCTATTACCCACGATCGCTACTTCCTGGACAACGCGGCGGAGTGGATTTTGGAATTGGACCGTGGCTCCGGCATTCCATACAAGGGCAACTATTCCGATTGGCTGACCCAAAAGGGCGCCCGCCTGGAAGCCGAACAAAAAGGCGAAGAAGCCCGTGCCAAAGCCTTGAAGAAGGAATTGGAGTGGTCCCGTCAGAACCCCAAGGCCCGCCAAGCGAAAAGCAAGGCCCGTCTGGCCCGCTTTGAAGAATTGAGTGACTACGAATACCAGAAGCGCAACGAGACCAACGAGATCTTTATTCCCGTGGCGGACCGCTTGGGTAGCCAAGTGATTGAGTTCAAGGGCGTGAGCAAGTCTTTTGGCGACCGCGTGCTGATCGACAACCTGAGCTTCAACATCCCTGCCGGCGCGATTGTCGGCATCATCGGCCCCAACGGCGCCGGTAAATCGACATTGTTCAAGCTGATCGCAGGCCGTGAAAAGCCGGACTCGGGTGAAGTCGTTATCGGCTCTACGGTCAAGATGGCATTTGTCGACCAGCACCGGGACGCATTGTCGGATGACAAGACCGTCTGGGAAGATGTTTCCGGTGGCCTCGACATCCTGAACGTGGGCAAGTTCCAGATGGCCAGCCGCGCCTATTGCGGTCGATTCAACTTCAACGGCGGCGACCAGCAGAAGAAAGTGGGCATGTTGTCAGGTGGTGAGCGAGGTCGGTTGCACTTGGCAAAGACTTTGATCGCAGGCGGCAATGTGCTGATGCTGGATGAACCGTCCAACGATCTGGACGTGGAAACCCTGCGTGCCCTGGAAGATGCGCTGCTCGAATTCGCCGGGACCATGCTGGTGATTTCTCACGATCGCTGGTTCCTGGACCGTATCGCGACTCACATCCTCGCTGCCGAAGGTGACAGCCAGTGGACCTTCTTTGATGGCAACTACCAAGAGTACGAAGCCGACAAGAAGAAGCGTCTGGGCGAAGAGGGTGCCAAACCCAAGCGCGTGCGTTATAAAGCCCTGAAGTAAACCGCCGGCGAGGCAAGAAAGCCCCATGCAAGATATCAACCCGCGTTACGCGTCTCTTTACCAGGCGACTGTCAAAGACGCCGCGGCGGGTGGTAACGCCATCATGGGCAAGCTGATTGCCTCTTTGCGTCGTGACTTGCAAGCTCGCGAGAGTGCTTCTCGGGATTTTCGTGAGCGCGATGTGCATGCGGAGTCTCTCAAGCAGCTTTACCAACACGAACAAACCTTGCGCGAGGGCTATGGCCCTGCGCTTTTGGAGCAGTTCACACGCCCGTCCGAGGCCATCAAGGCGGCGATGCCATCAATTGCTGAAGTCCAGTTCGATCAACTCGAGTTGATGGATGAGGTGCAAGTGCAAGAGAGCGTCAACATGGCGCGGGCCCAACAAATGGCCATGTTGGCAGCAGAGGCCAGTCTGGCGGAGCTCAACACCCTGATTTGCGCTACCTTGGGTCTGCAAACCGTACGCCCGGAGCGCAACCCATTGCGCCCTGAGGCTTACATCACTGCGCTGCGCAATACGGTAGAGCGCACGCCTGCACCCGCTGCCATGCGGTTGGATTGGCTGACCGTGATGGGTATTGCCTTGGGTGCTGAGCTCAAAGTGCTGTATTCCAGCCTTGCTTCTCAATTGAAGACACAAGGCGTAGTCGCTGCAGGATATGCCGTCACGCCTGCGCCCTCTGCGTCTGGTACGCCTAGCGGGGGTAGGGGGCGTGAAGCTGCAGCACCGGCTCCGTTTTCAGAAACATCGCGATATAGCGCTCCAGGCAGTGCGGAGCGTGAGGCCCTGATCGCCCGAGAGTTGCGGGCGCCGAAGCCGGTGACGGACCCGGCACTTTTGACCTTGGATCGCCTGCGTAAATTGCTGGCCGGCGAGCTCGATCAGCTGGGGACGCCGCATCGTGTGGCCGCTTTCGCGCAACAGTTTGCACGTCAGTTCGAGTCTCCCGGCGGCTACGGCGGACCGGTTGCAGAGAGTCACTCAGATTTCGCATCCACGGTGCCGGCGGCCTTCGAAGCGCTGACCGAGATGAAGCAAGTAGACCGTGTCGTGCAACGACTGGAGCAGCGACGTGGCGGCGTTGCTCCTGCAGCGGGCTTGCAAGGGCTGCAAGCCGTACGCGAAGACATCAGGCGCAGTGCCAGCGGTGTCGCACAGGCGTTGAGCCTGGAGGTGGTGAACCTGATGGTAGACAACATCGCCAGGGATCCCCGTCTTCTGGAACCGGTTCAGGCATTGATTCGTGAGCTGGAGCCGGCGCTGATGCGCTTGGCGTTGGTGGATGCCCGCTTGTTTACCGACAAGCACCACGCAGCGCGTATGCTGGTTCAAGAGGTGACCCACCGCAGCTTGGCCTACGCCAATGTGCAGAGCCCGGGTTTTCTGGCTTTCCTCGATGAGGTACGTGAGGCCATCGCACCTTTGGCCAACGCACAGCCGGAGGGCCCGGAAATGTTTGCAGATGCCTTGCATGAACTGCAGGCAATGTGGAATGAAGAAGCAGCCAAGCAGGCCCAAGCCCGTACACAAGCGGTCAAGGCCCTGGAGAAAGCTGAGCAACGCAACTTGCTGGCCGAGAAAATTGCCCGCGAAATCGACTCCCATCCTGACGCGGCCAAGGTGCCTGATGTAGTGCTGGCATTTTTGTGCGGTCCATGGGCACAGGTGGTGGCGCAAGCGCGCCTCTCTGGAGGCGCCGGTTCTGCGGCGGCTGACAAGTACCAAGCGCTGATTTCTGCCCTGTTGTGGAGTACCCACCCGGATCTGGCCCACAAGAATATTGCCAAGCTCACCAAGCTGGTACCTTTGCTGCTCAGCACTTTGCGCGACGGACTGGAGACTGTCCAGTACCCTGCCACCAAAACCAGTGCTTTCCTGGAAGCACTCATGGGCTTGCACCAAGCTGCTTTCAGGGCTGTGCACAAAGAGGCTACTGCCGCTGCAGTCAAGGTGGAAACGGCAGCTCCCAAGGCCGCTGCAGCGACGCCCGCGCGCAACCGCCCTGTGGAGGACGGAAACCCTTGGGTGGCACCATCGGAAGCACAAGACTCCAATTTTCTGGATATTCCGGACGAGGCACCTCCTACAACAACGGCTGCTACCACCATTTTGTCGCCCGTGGTGCCACCGGTGGCATCCGGACCGGGAGCCGGGGGATTGCCGCTGGGCTCGTGGGTCGAATTGCACACCAATGGCGAATGGGTGCGCACCCAGCTCACCTGGGCGAGCCCGCACGGTACCTTGTTCCTGTTTACGAGTGCAGCTGGTTCGACCCAGTCCATGACACGCCGAACCCACGACAAACTGGTGGCGGCGGGTCAGCTGCGTGTGATTTCGGCACAGCCCGTGGTCGACGGCGCGTTGGATGCCGTAGCCCAGCAGGCCATGAAAAACAGCGTGGACTCTACGCTGTAGCCAGTCGTTGGCGCACCAAGCCGATGTGGTTGCGCAGCGCGTACAGCTCATCTGCGTAAGACAGCGGAAGAATCACTTTTTCGACCTTGGATTCGATCTCAGCCAGTTCAGCGATCAAATCAGCTGCGGAGCCGGGGGATGCCTCGAAGCGGCTCTCGATGTCGCGTAGTTGGCCATACCAGCGGAAGACTCGGGAACGTACTCGGTAGGCATACAAAGGGGGAGCGATTTTTCCCAAGGGCAGCAAAACGGCAATGATGATGCCCAAGGCCAACCACATGCGCTCCACCAGATTTGCAAGAGTGAATGGTATGTAGCGTTGCAGGGTCGGGATGCCGTTCTTCAGGGTCCGCTCGGCTTCAGGCGCCAGCGCAAACTCACTATGTGATGCGTTGGGGAACTCCCGGGCCCGATTGAACCAACCCGATTGGCCGTGCGTCTGCACCGCAGCTTGGGCCAACAGCTGGCGCAGGCCTGGATGTAGTCCATCCCGTACCAACATGCTGGTGGTGGTGGCAATCAGGTGTACGTCCTGGGATGGCACATTGCGTGCCAAATCCACCACGCCACGGGGCAGGGTCACAGGTGTGATGAAGGGTAGTCGCCGTGCATAGGCCTCGTTCTGCGGAAAATCCATCAACCGGATACCCGGGGTTTGCAGCAACATTTGCACCATGGGGGCTTGGGGCGCCGAGGCGAAAACCACTGCGTCCAACTTGCCTTGCAACAATTGGATAGTGGCTGGTGTTTGCTCCAAATGGCTCAAGCGGGCTTTCTTGGGGTCCATGCGGTGCATGTCCATCAGTGCATCCATCAGGGGCGGTACGCCACTGCCTGCGGTGCCGGCATTGAGGCGCAATGTCGCCAACTGATTCAAGGAGTTCAGATGCCCGGTTTCGCTGATGGCTGTCGCTGCACTGCTGCGGTAGAAGAGCCAGATCGGCTCGACAAACAGGTTTCCCAAGGTGAGCAACTCTTCCGCATCTTCATCCTGAGGCACGCTGGCGCTGCCGCCTTGCACGAAACCGGCATCAGCTTCTCCTGCTTGAAGTTTGCGTAGGTTGTCCGCAGACCCTTCTGTTTTCACCAGGTCCACCGTGATGCCTTGTTGGCGAAGCAACTTGGCATATTGCTCGCCCATCTCCGCATACGCGCTTTGCTCCGGACCGGTCACCAGCGTCAGGTGCTTGGGAGGCATGGGGTCCAACCACCAATAGGCCAGCCAAATCAGCCCGGCACCTGCAAACAGCAAGGGGCTCGCAGAGGTAAAGAGATCCCAGAATGCGAGAAGGGCAGCTTTGACGGGGCGGGGCAGATGCAGTGACATGGTGGCTATAGCGGGTGCTCAGCGTAGAACTTGCCACCATGGTAGAGCAAGGGCGATGCGCCGCTCCGGTGGCTGCAGCGCTCCACCTCGCCGACAAAGATCACATGGTCACCTTCCTCGTATTGGCTGCGATTGAAACATTCAAAATGCGCCACCGCTCCATCCAGCAAAGGCGCGCCATTAGTGCCACGTGTAAAGCCGACGCCAGCGTAGCGGTCGATGTCTTTGGTCGCGAACTGGGTCGCCAACGCTTGCTGGTCTGCAGCCAGAATATTGATGGCGTAGTGGGCGCCGCGGCTGAATGCTTCCATGGAGCCCGCCTTTTGCGACAAGCTCCAGAGCACCAAGGGCGGAGTGAGAGAGACGGAGTTGAACGAATTGGCAGTTAAACCGACCAAGGTGCCATCGGCCGCCTGCGCGGTGACGATGGTGACCCCGGTGGCAAACATGCCCAGCGCTTGGCGGAACTGCTGGCTGGAGAAATCGGGGGGCAGCGCGCTGCGAGCGCGGGAGGGTGGGTTCATTCTTGGAATTTACCGCGCTTTGCGCCCTGGCCCTCTGCGCGGGCAGCAAAACCTTCGCCACATGCGACCTTTACAATGGACTGCATGTTCAAAAGCCTTTTTGCCTGTCTGGCCATTGCTATCGTTTCAGTAGCTGCTCGCGCCGATTCCGCGAGGGCTTGTGCGGATTACGCTTCGAAGATACCAAGTGTGACGCCGGCAATGTGTGAATCTGCTGCATTGCAGGACCTCAAGGCCCGATCGGGGCAGGGGCGGGTCATTTGGGGGCGTGATGTCGGCTCCACGGATGCGAATTTCAAGGTGTTGGTGATTGGGGGAATCCACGGCGACGAAATGTCGTCTACCTCTCTGGTCTATCACTGGCTGGGGTTGGCGATGACACCGCCCTCAGACTCGCCGCTCAACATCCACTGGCGTTTCATTCCCAGCCTGAATCCGGATGGATTGTTTGCGAAGCCGGCGCGTCGTACCAACGGAAATGGTGTGGACTTGAACCGCAATTTCCCCACGCCGAACTGGGCGCGTGATGCCAAGGTCTATTGGGAGCAACGTACCAAGCGCGATCCACGTCGGTGGCCGGGCAACAAACCGGTGTCCGAACCTGAGTCCCGTTTCTTGCTGGAGCAGATGGATAACTTCAAACCGAACTTGATCGTCAGCGTACATGCACCCTATGGCGTGCTGGACTTTGATGGTCCTTCGGTGCCGCCCAGCAAGTTGGGTCGCTTATACCTGGATCAGGTGGGAATCTTCCCCGGCTCGCTGGGTAACTATGCAGGGGTACACCGGCGTATTCCGGTGGTCACCATTGAGCTGCCCAGTGCGGGTCGCTTGCCGCAGGATGCAGAAGTCCGTCAGATGTGGATGGATTTGCTGCGCTGGACCAACGACCGCCTGGGTCCGTCAGCTTCTGCCACCGTACCCTGATTCAGACGCTTGCGCTGCCGGAAATTCGAAGCGAGGCTTCGTCCGCCCACATTTGGAGGCTGTCTATCAGGTCACGCTGACTGAAAGAGCAACTTTCTTCACTGAAGAGGGCGCTGGATTCCAACCTGTCCATCAGCTGGTGCAGCACTTCAGAAAACTTCTCGGGCAGCGCGGCGAGCAATGCGCTCTGGCCGCGTGCCAAATCAGACAAGGCATGGGCAGTGAGCCCGCCCGCCCGGAAGCTCTCCAAGGCGTCCTGAAACGCCTGGAGCTGGTCTTGTGCAGGGCTGGCGGCTAACTTCATGCGGCTTAGTGGCCCAGAATCTTGGACAAGAAGTCGCGGCTGCGCTCGTTTTGCGGGTTGTTGAAGAACTCGTGAGGCGTGTTCTGCTCCACGATCTGGCCCTGGTCCATAAAGATCACACGGTCGGCCACGGCTTTCGCAAAGCCCATTTCGTGGGTCACACAGATCATGGTGATGCCCTGGCTGGCCATCTCAATCATAACGTCCAGCACTTCCTTGATCATCTCCGGGTCCAGGGCCGAAGTCGGCTCATCGAACAGCATGATCTTCGGCTTCAGGCATAGCGCACGGGCGATAGCCACACGCTGCTGCTGACCACCGGAGAGTTGCAGCGGGTACTTGTTGGCCTGGTTGGCGATGCGCACACGCTCCAACTGGATCATGGCCTTTTCTTCGGCTTCTTTCTTCGGCATTTTGCCGACCCACATGGGGGACAGCGTCAGGTTTTCCAGCACGGTGAGGTGCGGGAAAAGGTTGAACTGCTGGAACACCATGCCGACTTTCTTGCGCACGTCGTCGATGGCTTTCACGTCGTCGGTGAGTTCCACGCCGTCCACGATCAAGTTGCCTTGCTGGTGTTCTTCGAGGCGGTTGATGCAGCGGATCATGGTGGACTTGCCGGAGCCGGAGGGGCCGCAAACCACGATACGTTCGCCTTTGGTGACGGTCAGGTCAATATCGCGCAGTACGTGGAAATTGTTGCCGTACCACTTGTTGACTTTGTTGAAGGTGATGATGGGTTCAGACATATTCGTTCCTTAGCGGAGTTTGCTCTTGTTGACTTGCTTTTCGATCCAGAGGCTGTAGCGCGACATGGAGAAGCAAAATCCGAAGTAAATCAGGGCGATGAAGAGGTAGCCTTCGATCTTGTAGGGGCGCCAGTCGGCATCCGAGTTCAGGGCCAGGCTCATGGAGCCTGTCAGCTCATACAAACTCACAATGGTCACCAGTGAAGTGTCCTTGAAGGTCGAGATGAAGTTGTTCATGATGCCGGGCACCACCATGGACAGGGCTTGCGGCAACACGATCTTGCGTTGTGTCTGCCAGTACGACAGGCCCAGTGTGGCGGCAGCTTCAATTTGCCCTTTGGGCACCGCCTGCAAGCCGCCGCGAATCACCTCGGCCATGTAGGCCGCTGCAAACAGGGTGATACCCGCCAGTACGCGAACCAGCACGTCGATGTTGAAGCCCTGGGGCATCAGCAGCGGGAACATGAAGGACGCCATGAACAGCACCGAGATCAGCGGCACGCCACGGATCAGTTCCACATAGATAGTGCACAGGCTCTTGATGGCAGGCAGGTTGGAGCGGCGCCCCAGGGCTATCAACAAAGCCAGCGGGAAGGCCATGGCCATGGACAAGGAGGATAGCAACAGCGTCAAGGGCAGGCCACCCCAGCGGTCTGTATCGACCTTGCTCATGCCGAACACACCGCCGGACATTAGCATGAAGAAGCTGCCCAGGACCACGACCCAGGCCAGGCCCAGCCATGCTTTCCAGAACATGCGCATGCAGCTTGCCACCAGCAGGCTGCACAACAGCAGGGTGGCGATCAGCGGGCGCCATTGCTCTTCGAAGGGGAAGCGGCCAAAGATGATGATGCGGAATTTTTCCACGATCACACCCCAGCAGGCACCAGCGCCTTCGACGTGGCAGGCCTCGAAGTTGGGCACCCACACCGCCTGAACCAGTGCCCAGTTCAAGAAGCGCGGGACGATAGCCAGCAGGAAGGCCCCGATGACCAGGGTGCCCAGCGTGGTCTTCCAGTCGCCGAACAAATTGAAGCGAATCCACGCTACCAAGCCGTCGGTCTTGACCGGCGCCGGGCGTGCTTCGATAGGTTTGAATGTAGTTGCGCTCATGTGCGTCTCTTAACGTTCTTTGATGGCAGAGCGGGTGTTGTACCAATTCATCGTGATCGACGTGAACAGCGACGTGCTCAGGTACACCAGCATGATGATGGCAATGCACTCCACGGCGCGGCCCGTCTGGTTGATAGCCGTATTGGCAATCGACACCACATCCGGGTAACCGATGGCCACTGCCAAAGAAGAGTTCTTGGTCAGGTTCAGGTACTGGTTGGTCACGGGCGGAATGATCACGCGCAGGGCTTGCGGCAACATCACCAGGCGCATGGTTTGCCCACGACTCAGGCCGATAGCTGCTGCTGCCTCGGATTGGCCCAGTGCTACGGATTGGATACCGCCACGAACCACTTCGGACACGAAGGCTGCGGTGTAAATGGTCAAGCCCAGCAATACGGAGAGGTACTCAGGCGTCAAGGCTCCGCCGTTCTCAATGGCGAACTCGCCCTGCACCGGCATGTTCAGTACAGTTGGTGCACCACCCAGCAACCAACCCAGAATGCCCGCGCCCAGCACAATGGCCAGTGGCGTCCAGAACATGCTCTTTACACGACCGGTTTGCTCAAACGACTTCTTGGCGTACGAACGGTACAAAACGGCACCAATCACACCCGCCAACAATCCCCAAGCACCCCAGACATGGCCTGTAGCCCACTCTGGGATAGGGAAGTTCAGACCGCCCTTGCTCAGGAAGAAGGGACCCAATACCAGTGGCTCATTGGACGCAGGCAGCACTTCCGTGAACATCAGGTACCACATCAGCAATTGCAGCAGAACGGGGATGTTGCGGAAAAACTCGACATACGCCGAACACAGACCGCGGATCAGGGCATTGCGCGAAAAACGGCCTACGCCGATCAAGGTGCCCAGCAAAGTGGTCAGCACGATGCCGACAACCGCTACCCGTAGCGTGTTCACAAAGCCCACCAGGTAGGCGCGCCAGTAGGACTCGCCGGAATCAAAGGTAAAGAAGCTTTCACCGATGTCGAAGCCGGCAGGACCCGTCAGGAAATCAAAACCACTTTGGATGCCACGCAACTTCATGTTGGTGGTGGTGTTGTGTGCCAGATAGAGCACTGCCAACAAGACCACCACGATGGCAACGATCTGGTACAGGAGTCCACGGAATGCCTGACTGCGCCAGGACCAGGACTTTTTAGGAGGGGAGGAGGGTGTGGACATATCAGCCCTTGGTTTCACTTGAAGAACGCTCATCAATTGAAAAGGGCAGCGCATGGTGTGTGCGGCTGCCCTTTTCTGGTGCGCAGTGCCGGATTACAGCGCTGCGCTAACCGCCATTAACGGACTGGGGGAGCGTATTGCACGCCGCCCTTGCTCCACAGGTTGTTCAAGCCACGTGGCAATTGCAGGGGAGACTTGGGGCCCACATTGCGTTCGAAGATTTCACCGTAGTTGCCGGTAGTCTTCACAGCGCGTGCGAGCCATTCCTTGTCCAAGCCCAGCAGCTTGCCGGTGTCTTCAGTGGAACCCAGCAGACGGCCGATCACGGGGTCTTTGCTGTTGGCTTTGAGGTCGTCGACATTAGCGGAAGTCACGCCTGCCTCTTCAGCTTCCAACAGACCGTACACAGTCCACTTCACGATGGCAGTCCACTCGTCATCACCGCGGCGAACCATTGGGCCCAAAGGTTCTTTGGAGATCAGCTCTGGCAGGATCATGTGGTCAGCGGGGTTCTTGGCAACCTTGTTACGGGTAGAGGCCAAGCCGGAAGCGTCTGTGGTGTAAGCCACGCAACGGCCGGAGAAGTAAGCGCCTTCAGCCGCTTCGAGCTTTTCAAACACGATAGGTTTGATGTTCAGGGCGTTGGCCTTGGAGTAGTCGGTCAGGTTCTTTTCGGTCGTAGTGCCGGATTGCACGCACACGGTCTGGCCCTTGAGCTGTTTGGCGCTCTTGAGCTTGCTCTTCACAGGAACCATGAAGCCTTGGCCGTCGTAGTAAGTCACGGCGGTTTGGGACAGGCCCAAGGAGGCGTCACGGGTCAGAGTGAAAGTGGTGTTGCGGGACAGCACGTCGATTTCGCCGGATTGCAGAGCGGTGAAACGGGCTTGTGCGTTCAGGGGAACGTACTTCACCTTTTCGCCATCGCCCAGCACTGCAGCAGCCACAGCGCGGCACACGTCCACGTCCAGACCCGTCCACTTGCCGTTGGAATCAGCAGCACCGAAACCTGCCAGACCAGTGTTCACACCGCAAACCACTTGGCCACGGGCCTTGACGGCGTCCAATGTTTTGCCAGCGTGGGCAGGCGCTGCAACGACAGCACCCAAAGCGGCAACCACGGCTGCCAGTGTTTTCAGTTTCTTCATGCTCATAAATCATTACTCCAAAGAATTGAATCAGCAGGATGCACCAGACTGGTGTCTGCTCCCCGATTCTGAGGCTGAACTGTAGCCTCAGGAGCCTTCGCTCTCATCGGGGTTTACCATCGAAAGGTATGCGGAAAAGTAATAACCTAATTCGCCGCCCACCTCTCTGCAAGTCGTGCGAATGAAGCAGAAAGCGTGCCACCGAAACAGAAATGTGATCACCCCTAAGTAATACTGACGGCGGGGTATGGGATTGGGGGCTTTGTCACCTGAGCGGCAGCCCGGCGCCGGCCTTGCGATAAGGTGTGGTCCCAGACCCACAAGACCAAGGAGACTTCCCATGTTCGAAACCGCAATCGCCGGCAGCTTGCCCAAGCCCTCATGGCTGTCTGAGACTGAAAAACTCTGGCCGCAATGGAAGCTTGCCGGCCCTGAGCTGCAGCAAGCCAAGGCGGATGCCACCCTGTTGTGGATCAAAGCCCAGGAAGATGCAGGCTTGGATGTGGTGGGCGACGGTGAGCAAAGCCGGCAGCATTTTGTCCACGGTTTTCTGGAGCAGGTTGACGGCATCGACTTTGAAAACAAAGTCAAGATGGGCATCCGTAACAACCGGTATGACGCCATGGTGCCTCAGGTTGTTGCTGCATTGAGGCTCAAAGGCCGCGTGCATGCCTTTGAAGCTCAACTCGCAAGAGCCCACACCAAAAAGAAACTCAAGTTCACCTTGCCCGGACCTCTGACGATTGTGGACACCGTGGCCGACCGTTTTTATGGCGACCGAAAGACCAT
The DNA here is from genome assembly GCF_002163715.1 of Curvibacter sp. AEP1-3. Taxonomy (GTDB): domain Bacteria; phylum Pseudomonadota; class Gammaproteobacteria; order Burkholderiales; family Burkholderiaceae_C; genus Allorhodoferax. The sequence continues at coordinate 1,381,575 of NZ_CP015698.1, read as the reverse complement.
GGCGTTTGCGTTTGCGGAGTTGCTGAATCAGGAAGCGCGGGCCCTGCAGGCTGATGGGGTGGACATCATCCAGTTCGATGAGCCGGCGTTCAATGTGTACATGCAGGACGCCGCGGACTGGGGTGTGCAAGCACTGGAAGTCGCCGCCAAAGGTCTCACTTGCACCACCGCCGTGCATATTTGTTATGGCTATGGCATCAAGGCCAATACCGACTGGAAAGAGACGCTGGGTGGCGAATGGCGGCAATACGCGCAGGTGTTTCCGGCACTGGCGGCCAGCAGCATCCAGCAAGTGAGCCTGGAGTGCTACCACTCGCATGTACCGCCGGACTTGATGGCACTGCTCAAGGACAAAGACGTCATGGTCGGTGTAATCGACGTAGCCAGTGACGTGATTGAAACGCCTGAGCAGGTGGCGGACACCATCGGCATCGCTTTGCAACACGTGCCACGCAATCGCATCTTCCCCTGTACCAACTGTGGCTTGGCGCCCATGAGCCGTGAGGTTGCCACCCGAAAGCTCGAAGCCTTGGCCAAAGGCGCGGCCCTGGCACGCGAGCGTTACGGGGCCGGTGCATGAGTGGTATGACTCTCTCTCCGGGTTTTCATGCGCCTGCTCTGCGGAACCTGGAGCAAGTGCTGCAAGCGGATGTGGACAAAGGGCGTTTACCCGGCGCAGTAGCCTTGGTTGCACGCCATGGCCAGACCGTGTTGCACTCTGCCATCGGGCAGCAGAACCCGGCGGACGGCACGCCCATGGCCTTGGACAGCATCTTCCGCATCTACTCCATGACCAAGCCACTGGTGTCAGTGGCGATCATGCAATTGCTGGAGCGCGGCCAACTGTTGCTGAGTGACCCGGTAGGCCAGCACTTGAGCGAGTTTGCCGATGTGCGGGTGGCAGAGGATGAAACGGCCCGGCAGACGCGGCCCCCGGCCCGGCCGCCCACGGTGCAAGACCTGTTGCGCCACACCTCCGGTCTGACCTACGAGATTCTGGGCGACGACCCTATCCAGCAGCGCTACGCCCAAGCCGGCTTGGGCACCCGCATGCTGAGCAACACTGGTTTCTCGCAAGCCCTGTCCGCGATTCCTTACCGCTACGAGCCCGGCAGCATCTGGCAATACAGCCGCGCGACAGACCTGCTTGGTGCCCTGTTGGAACGCGTGACCGGGATGGCCTTGGGGGACTATCTGCAAGCGCACATCCTCGGGCCCTTGGGCATGGTGGATACCGCATTTGTAGTCCCCCCCGACAAGCATCACCGCATTGCCGAGCCCTTTGCTCATGACCCGGACGGTGGCGTACCCATGCCCCTGATGGACTTGCGCAAGACCACCCCCATGCAAGCGGGCGGCGCAGGTTTGGGCTCCACGGCAGCCGACTACGCACGCTTTTTGCAGTGCATGTTGAATGGCGGCACCTTGAACGGTGCACGCATTCTCAGCCCCGCCTCGGTACGGCTGATGACCTCTGACCATCTGGGCGACATTCCGGTCAATCGCAGTGGCCGCGCGGCAGAACTGCTTCCCCCCGGACATGGTTTCGGCTTGGGGTTTGCGGTGCGCCTCGAAGAGGGGTTGGGTACCCAGCTGGGCAGCAAAGGCATGTACTACTGGAGCGGTATTTCCGGCACCGTGTTTTTTGTGGACCCGGCGAAAGATTTGTTTGCCATCTTGCTAACCCAGGCTCCTAATCAACGCAGCTGGTACCGCCCGTTGTTCCGCAATCTGGTCTACGCCGCGCTGAACGATTGACTGGCGTCGGCGTTCAGCAGCCCGTGGTGCGCAGGATGAGCTGTGGCTCGCCGCTGCCGTTGTAGTTGTAGGCCAACGAACAGTTGGCGGGGGTAGGGGCATCGGTCAGCACCCAACCGGCATCGCCATTGGGGATGGTGCTGTTGCTGTAACCGTAAAACGTGAACTTGTTGAACACAATCGGTGCGGTGGAAAGGTAGCCCCCACCGGAGATGGTCGGTGCTCCTTGCAGCGTCATGCCGATGCCGTCCCACCACCGGTCGGGGTAGCCATTCCAGAGGCGGATGCTGCTGCCTTGCATGTCCAGAAACTTCAGTGCCGGGTCTGCCACCGCTGTGGTGCCGCGCAAGGCAGAGGTGACCTTCACAGTTTCCATGGTGGTTCTTACAGCACCCAACAAGCCATTGAGCGTGGCTACACGCGCATCGGTGCCGAGGTTGATGAACTTGGGCACCGCTACAGCCGCCAGCACACCGAGGATGGCGATGACCATCACCAATTCGATGAGCGTGAACCCCCGGTTTGCCAATTTGTTGCTTGTCATGCAGCACATTTTAGGCATACAGCGCCCGTTCCGGCTGCGCGGGCAGCTATAAAAACCATAGCGTTTGGCATGACTTTCTAGGGGTTGCAGTAGTTGCATCGTGAGGCGGGAACGCTTTGGACCAGGTCCACACGTTGTGAGTGTCCACACACATCACAGCGAATGTTTTTGGCCATGATCGCGTGGGTCGGCAGCCCACAGGACTCACAGGGCGCTCCGGCTATGGGCGACTCTTCGCCAAAGCCGTAGCTTGCGCAATCAGGGCAGTTGCTGCGCAGGCGATGAGATAGCCGCTCTGCGCACCGTCTGATCATGCGCATCCGAGTGGGGTTCCGGTGCGCCCGCATATCAGTCTCCAGCTCAACGGGCCCGCCCTGTAAGGCCAGTTGCACTTGGTCTTCCAAGGCAGCTAAGTCCTTGCAGTCCTTGTCGAAACCTGTTTGCCCCGGCTTCCCGATGATCAGGCCATGGGCTGGAAAGCCGATAGCGCTCGCAAAATCGGCGGCGTCATTCCAGTCTTGCACGGTGATTTGTCGGTAATTGGTTTCATGGCCTTGTACCGCGGCACAGATCAAGCGTTGGGCGGGGGCATCCCAAAAAGCAAGCACTTCACGCCCCCAAGGGATCATCCCGGTATAGGGGTCCGGGCCAAAGCTGCCCTCACTGCCCAGCCCGAATCGCCATCCACTGAGTTCAGTGGCCAGTTTGGCCTTGCTGGCCGCTGCATCCACTTGGGTGCCTTTGCGAGCCACGGTGCCGGTGAAGGTGCCCAGCCTGTCGGTATCAAAGCCGGAAATCGTGGACACAGAAAAGCCCGCTTCTTGAAGCGGGCCTTCTACGGCGCTTTGTTTGCCATGTTGCGTCAGGAGTGCGATGGCATGCATGGAGGCCCGATTGTCAGCCATCTATCAGAACTAACCGCGCTGGCCCGGGCGTGTATTGCAGGGCCAGTCGCTGTGTTTGCTGATCAGCCCTTGGCGACTTCCAGCACCAGCTTGCCGAAGTTTTCTCCGTTGAAGAGCTTGAGTAGCGTCTCCGGGAAGGTCTGCAGGCCCACCACTACGTCTTCCTTGCTCTTCATGCGACCGTCTTTCAGGTAGCCGGCCATTTCGGCCACGGCAAGGTGGTAGCGGTCGGCGTAGTCGAACACCACAATGCCTTCCATGCGCGCGCGGTTCACCAGCAGACTCAGGTAGTTCTTGGGGCCTTGCACGGCCGTCGTGTTGTTGTACTGGCTGATGGCGCCGCAGATGATGATGCGAGCCTTGCGGTTGATGCGGGCCAGCACGTCGTCCAGAATCTCGCCGCCCACGTTGTCGAAGTAAATGTCGACGCCGGACGTGCAATGCTCTTTCAGGCCTGCGCGTACGGCGCCGGGGCCGGCCTTGTAGTCGATGCAAGCATCAAAGCCCAGTTCCTTGACCACCCACTCGCACTTGGCGGGGCCGCCCGCAATGCCGACCACGCGCAGGCCCAAGATTTTGGCGACCTGGCCTACGGTCTGCCCCACGGCACCGGCGGCACCGGAGATCACGATGGTCTCGCCCGCTTTGGGCTGGCCCACATCCATCAGGCCGAAATAGCCGGTCATCCCAGGCATGCCCAGCACATTGAGCCACTGGGTCAGGGTACCGGCACGCAGGTCGATTTTGACCAAGCCGTTGCGCTTCATCTCGTCCTTGGCAATCGTGATGTATTCCTGCACACCGAAGCCGGCGCTCACATAGTCGCCAACGGCGTATTTGTCGCTCTTGCTGGCCACCACCACGCCCACGCCACCGGCGCGCATGACTTCACCAATGCCCACCGGCGGGATATAGCTCTTGCCTTCATTCATCCAGCCGCGCATCGCGGGGTCCAGGCTCAGCGCCAAGGTTTTGAGGGTCACTCCGCCCTCAGCGGGCTCTGCCACCGGCTCGGAGGTGTGGCTCCAGTCGCTGGCTTTGGGCATGCCCACGGGGCGCGCGGCCAGGCGGATCTGGTGGTTGATCAGGGTAGACAGGGCTTGGGTCATAGGGGCTCCGGGGGGAAGGGGGGCAACAATGGTCGCGGATGGTAGCGCCGTACCGTGCGTAGCTTGGTAGCCTAGGTGACAAGCCCGGGCTTGAGTTCTTAAGTCGTGGTGTGTGGATGCGCGGCGGTGTGCGGTGGCATCGCACTTTGGCTGCGCAGTTCGGCCAGCTGGCTCGACAGCTCTTTGACCGCTTGGGTCAGCAGCAAAAGCTCCTTGTCTTTGAGCAGATCGATTTTCTCGTGCAGCAGCTCAATCTCCAGCTCCGCCTTGACGTTGACCTCGTAGTCGCTCTCGGCATGTTTGCGGTCCAGCTCGGACTGACGGTTCTGGCTCATCATGATGGCCGGCGCCGTGTAGGCCGCCTGGAACGACAGTAGCAGGTTCAGCAGGATGAAGGGGTAGGGGTCCCAGGCGTGCGACCCGGTCAGCACATTGCCGGTGATCCACACCACGATTAGGCCACTCTGGATCAGGATGAAGCGCCACGACCCCACGGTGCGCGCCACCACGTCTGCCATGCGCTGCCCGCGGGTGGGCGGTGGCAGGTCAAAGTGCTCTGGCGCGGCGGTGACTTTTGGCGGGTGCTTGTGCCGGTGTTTGCGCCGGTGTTCACGTAGCAGGCCGAGCTGGTGTTGATCCACCGCTGGACTTGAGCCAGTAGGCGTGGTGTTTGTGGTGGGCATGCGGGCCTCCGGTGGTATGCGGCAGGGTTGCCGGCGCCCTGAGTGTGCGCTCAGTGAGCCATGTAGCGGCCGGCGCGGTGGTTGGTCGCCAAAGTCTGGTTCAGGGTGACGGCGCCCAGCACACTCCACAGCACATGCTGCCAATCGGTCACGCCGAAGGCCAGTAGCACGATGGTGCAGTCAAGTGCCATTTGCAAGCGCCCTGCGCGCCAGCCATATTTATCTTGCAGGTACAGCACCAGCACATTGAACCCACCCAGGCTGGCTTTGTGCCTGAACAAAATCAACATGCCCGTGCCCATGAGCAGGCCGCCAATGATGGCGGTGGCTGCGGGGTGCAAATGTTCAAAGCCAACCCATTGCGGCAACAGGTTGGTAAACAAGGCTAGAAGCGCCACCGCCATGAAGGTCTTTACGGTGAACACCCGCCCCATGCGCTGGTAGGCCAGAGCGTAAAACGGCAGGTTGATGGCAAAGAAAATCAGGCCGAAATTCCAGCCGGTGGCGTAGTGCAGCCAGAAGGCCACCCCTGCCGTGCCACCAGTTAGCAAGCCCACCTGCTTGAACATCAAGACCCCTAGCGCCACAAAAATGGTGCCGGTGAGCAGGGCTTGCAGGTCTTCGGAAGGACGGTGGCGCAGGGCAGGAGAGGATTCGGACATCGAGCGAGTGTATTCAGGCGGTGGCAGTGTCCGAGCAGGTGACGCCGCCGCAGCCATGAATCTCCGTTTGCGGCAAACGGTCCGGTTGGGCGAGCGCTCCGGTAGCCGGGTCGTAACCTGCCGAACGCAAGTGCAATGCCAACGACGCATCCATGCTTTGCGCATGCTGGGGAAACCAGATGCCCAGCTCATCGGCCATCTGCCGCACCACAGCCAGATCGCCGCCGTGGCCGCGGGCTTCCCCCTCGCGCAGCACCTGAAGCACCACTTTGTGCTGGGTGGCATGGCAGTTGCCGGCCGCGAAACCGGTGGCGCGCATCCATTGGTCTTCGCGGTCGAAATGCTCTTGGGTGTGGGCAATCAACTCCGACCACAGGGGCATGAGCATGTCGTCTTCCGCCAGCACCACGCGCTCCAGCAGGGCCACAAACTCTTGGTGCACTTCGTCCATCACGGGCATGTCGAGCACCAGAGCGTCGCTCCAGGCGAGGGTGGCGGGGGCATTGAGGGTTTCGGTCATCGGTTTTCTCCTTGATCCGGCCCAGCTTAGGGGCAGACGTTTTCGGGCGTATTGACCCACATCAGGCATCGAAAGAAGAGTGCGGTTGATAATCCGGCGCTATGACCATTTCCTTCCAGCCCCCTCTGATTGCCCGCCCTGCTGACCTGGGCGCCACCCTGTTTCGTCAGGGCTACGCGGTCGTCGGAGCGTCCCAAGTTGCAGGGCTGTCCGGGGTGTCGCTGGACGCCATGTTGGGCTGGTGCGACGGGTGGAATGATCTGCCGCCGGACAACTATTTGAAAGATGGTGGCCGCTACCGCCGCCGTCGCCACTCCTGCTTTGTGATGGACAGCCACGGAGTGACCCAAGCACCGCACCGGCCGCATTGGCAACCCTTGGCCTACAACGCCTTGCACGGCGGCATGCAGCGCCACTTTGAGCCCATGGACAGCGGTGTTACAGCGCAAGCTACCTGGCAGCAACTATTGGCCTGGCTGGGCCGGGTGGCAGACGATTTGAAAGGCCCTCACACCTGGTTTGCGGAGGCGCACCAGTTTCGCATCGATACCACTGACGGTATCGGTCGCCCCACGCCGGAAGGCGCCCACCGCGATGGCGTGGACCTGGTGGCCGTGTTCATGGTGGCCCGCAACGGAGTGAAGGGCGGCGAAACCCGTGTGTTCGAGGCCGATGGCCCGAACGGCCAGCGGTTCACCCTGAGTGAGCCCTGGTCATTGCTGCTGTTGGACGATGAGCGTGTCATCCATGAGTCCACCCCCATCCAGCCCTTGGCCGAAGGAGGCTACCGCGATACCTTGGTAGTCACCCTGAGGGCTGGTGGTTTCCAGGGTGAGGCTTAAGGCGTTTTAGCCCTTTAGCGCCCGCCAAATGTGCGCGGACAGCTCCTGAATTGATAGCGGTCAGTCTGCTTTAAACCGCTGCACCCGCCAAGCCGGGCGTCAGCAGGCGCTGCATTAGTTCCCGCACTGTTTTGATCTGGTCGCCAAAAGGCAAGCGGCCGGCACCCCGGAAGAACAGGCCTTTTTTCACATCGCCACGCAGCGCAGCGGCCAACTGGTTGTCGATGCAAAACTGGCCCCAGCCCGGCAAACCATCGCGCAGGCCGCACTGGCCCAGGCAGTCAAAGCTTTTGGTGCAGCGGCTCTTCGCGTGCGCCACGGCTTGCAGCTTGGGCTCTATCTTCATGTACGCGCGCAACCAGGGCGTGCCTACTGCGCGGGCGGGCAGGCCGGCCACGCTGGTGAACTCGACCATGTCTTGCTCGCGTGCTTCGGCCAGCACGCGCTTGAATTCCGCGTGGGCGTCGCTTTCCTCGGTCACGGCAAATGCAGTACCCAGTTGAACCGCATCGGCGCCCAAAGCCTGCAGGCGGGCAATGTCTTCATGGGTGCGGATGCCGCCGGCGGCAATCAGCGGAATGTGCTGCTCGTAACCCGCATCCTTGAAAAACTGGCGAACTTGGGGAATCACGTTTTCAAAGTCAAACCGGGTGTCCTGCAAATCAGCGATTTTGGCTGCGCCCAAGTGGCCACCGGCCAGGCGCGGGTGCTCGATGACGATGGCATCCGGCAGGCGCTTTTTGCGCTCCCATTTTTTGACCAGCAGTTGCACACCCCGCGCGTCCGAGAGGATGGGAATAAGCGCTGCTTGGGGGTGGTCTTTGGCGAGGTCCGGCAAATCCAGCGGCAAGCCGGCGCCCACCACCACGGCATCGATACCGGCTTCTAGGGCCCGGGTCACGTTGGCGGCATACTCGCTGACCGCCCGCATCACGTTGATGGCCAGCAGGCCTTTTCCACCTGTGCGTTCCCGGGCAGCTTTGATTTCGCGGTCAATGGCCTCCAAGTTGGCGGCATTGATGCCGGCTTTGGCTTCCTCACCGGGCGCCAGCTCACGGGTACGGTCCATCAAGTCAGGGTGGTGCCGCCGCAAGTCCACGCTGGAGAGCGTTCCTACGCCGCCGGCCGCCGCCACGCTGCCGGCCAAGCGGTTGCCCGAGATGCCGATACCCATGCCGCCCTGCACGATAGGCAGCACACGCCGGCCGGCAATTTGCAATGCACTCAGGCCGCTTTTGCGCAACCAATCGTTGGATTCTTGCGGCAAATGATGCATATCAGGCTTGGTATCGGTCATGGTGTGGTCTAAGATGGCGGCGTTTAGCAACCGCGGAGCTTAGGCTGACGCGGCCCGGAGAGGTTTGCGTTGCGTCAAGCTAAGACGCAATCGGCGGTTGGAAGCCGGACATGACAAGAACAAGGTAGACAGATTCCATGAATGCTTTGGTGCAGAGTCTTGCGGCCCTGGGGGGCTTGAGAGACCGTGATGCGTTGGACACAGAATTGGTGCGCCTCGTGCTCACGAGTTCAGGCGTCAGCATTCAGTCTGCGAACCTCATTCGTGTTGTGGGTGAAGGTGATGACCGGCGTTGCCTCTCCCTCTCTGCACTGTCACTCGGCCAGGAAACCGCCACCCGTGATCTGCTGTGGTCAGACTGGAGTTTGCTGCCGAAGGTGTCTGACTTTCCTGTGCGGCAGAAATCTCTGGATATAGGTCGGGCAGCTACCAACCCGCAAGATGCGGGGCATGTGGTGTTGCCCGTAGGCCATGCGCAAAGCCTGCAAATCTTGTTGGAGGTCCGGGCGCCCAAGCCTCTGCAAGCTGCGGACATCGACTTGCTTCAAAGCATCTTGTTGGCCTACCAGAACCTGTTGGGTTTGCTGGATTACGGCGAGCGCGATTCGCTGACGGAGCTGCTCAATCGCAAGACTTTTGACGGCGCTTTTTTCAAAGCGACGGCAGACCAGTCCAACACCCCGCCCGACAACATGCCCGAGCGCCGGCATGACAGCCCTGATTCAGGCGTGTGGTTGGCGGTGCTGGACATCGATCATTTCAAACGCGTTAACGACAACTTCGGCCACCTGATTGGCGATGAGGTGTTGCTCTTGATGGCGCGCCTGATGCGCGGCAACTTCCGTTTTCACGACCAGCTGTACCGCTTCGGCGGGGAAGAGTTTGTCATCCTCATGCGCTGCGATAGTGCTGCGCATGCAGAAGGTGCGCTGGAGCGCTTGCGGGAGCGGGTGCAGGCCTATGCCTTTCCGCAAGTTGGTACGATTACGGTGAGCATGGGAGTGTCGTCCCTCTTGCCCAATGACACGCCTAGCAGCGCTTTCGGGCGTGCCGACAAGGCGGTCTATTACGCCAAGGAGCACGGCCGCAACCAGGTTTGCAACTACCAGACCCTGGTAGCCGAGGGCAAGCTGGTCGAGCAGGTGGCTGACGAAATGGATGTGGACCTGTTCTGAACAGGCCCACCTTTGCAATCAGCGTTTAGCGGTCGCGCTCGAAAATGGCGGCAATCCCCTGGCCGCCACCAATGCACATGGTCACCAGCGCATAGCGGCCGTTGATGCGCTCCAGCTCATACAAAGCTTTCACGGTAATCAAAGCGCCGGTCGCGCCGATAGGGTGACCCAGCGAAATGCCGGAGCCATTGGGGTTGACCTTGGCCGGGTTCAGGCCCAAATCTTTGGTGACTGCACAGGCTTGGGCTGCAAAAGCTTCGTTGGCCTCAATCACATCCAGGTCGTTCACCGTCAAACCGGCTTTTTGTAATGCCAGTTTGGATGCAGGCACGGGGCCGATGCCCATGTACTTGGGGTCCACACCGGCATGGGCGTAGGCCACCAGACGGGCCAGCGGCTTGAGGCCACGGGCCTGGGCCACGCTCTTTTCCATGAGCACCACGGCAGCGGCGGCGTCATTGATACCCGAGGCATTGCCGGCGGTGACGGTGCCGTTTTCCTTGACGAAAACGGGTTTCAGCTTGGTCATGTCTTCGAGCTTGCAGTCGGGGCGGAAGTGCTCGTCGGTCGCGTAGGCCACTTCGCCTTTTTTGCTCTTGAGCATGACGGGGGTGATCTGGCTGGTGAAGTAGCCGGCAGCAGTCGCCTTCTGGGCGCGCTGGTGGCTCTCCACGGCCAGGGCGTCCTGCTCTTCGCGGCTGATGCCCCACTTGGCGGCTATGTTCTCCGCGGTCACGCCCATGTGAATGGTGTGGAAGGGGTCGTGCAAAGCGCCGATCATCATGTCCACCATCTTGGTGTCACCCATGCGGGCCCCCCAGCGCATGTTGAGGCTTGCAAAGGGCGCGCGGCTCATGTTTTCAGCGCCACCGCCGATGGCCACATCGGCATCGCCCAACAAAATGCTTTGGCTTGCGTTCACGATGGCCTGCAGGCCCGAACCACACAGGCGGTTCACGTTGTAGGCCGGTGTTTCCTGGGCGCAGCCGCCGTTGATAGCGGCGACGCGGCTGAGGTACATGTCCTTGGGCTCGGTATTCACCACATGCCCGAACACCACGTGACCCACGTCCTTGCCTTCAACATTGGCGCGGGATAGCGACTCGCGCACCACCTGGGCGGCCAGATCGGTGGGGGGAATGTCTTTGAGGCTGCCGCCAAAGGTACCAATGGCGGTGCGCACAGCGCTGACGACGACGACTTCACGGGACATACAAGGCTCCTCTATCAATAAAAGTGGGTGCAGCACGCAGTGTGCGCCGCTTGCAATACGGGCATCTTACGGTTCGTCAGGTCATGGTTTTGTCATGAAATTGACATTAGAGGTACCTACCCTCAGGGTGTCAAAAATCTGCCAGTTCAGGAGTTGCCCGTGAGTTCCAGTGAAGAAGAAATGATCCGTCGCATCCGCAGCGACATGTTGGACAGCTATGACGAAGAGCTGGAAATGGAGCTCGACGACCACAACCAGGACGAGTTGGCCGATGGCCTGAGCCCTGAGCTGAGCGCGCAACAAAAGCAGGACCGCCGCACCTATTTCCGCGAGCTTTTCCGCATGCAGGGCGAGCTGGTCAAGCTGCAGGACTGGGTGGTGGCGACCGGCCACAAAGTAGTCGTGATATTCGAAGGGCGCGATGCGGCCGGCAAGGGCGGCGCTATCAAGCGCATTACCCAGCGCCTCAACCCCCGTGTCTGTCGTGTGGCTGCGCTGCCCGCGCCCAACGACCGCGAACGTACCCAGTGGTACTTCCAGCGCTATGTGAGCCACCTGCCTGCGGCCGGCGAAATCGTGTTATTTGACCGCAGCTGGTACAACCGCGCGGGGGTCGAGCGCGTCATGGGCTTTTGCAACGACGAGCAGCTCGAAGAGTTCTTCCGCACCGTGCCCGAGTTCGAGAAGATGCTGGTGCGATCAGGCATCCAGGTTATCAAATACTGGTTCTCCATTTCGGATGAAGAGCAGCACACCCGCTTTCTGGGCCGTATTCACGACCCGCTCAAGCAATGGAAGCTCAGCCCCATGGACCTGCAGTCCCGCGTGCGCTGGGAGGCTTACACCCACGCCAAGGAAGCCATGCTGGAGCGCACCCATATTCCGGAAGCCCCATGGTGGGTGGTGCAGGCCGTGGACAAAAAGAAGGCCCGCCTGAATTGCATCCAGCATTTGCTGGGCCAAATGCCCTACGAGGAGATACCTCACCCTCCGGTGGAATTGCCAGAGCGGGTCCGCCACCAGGACTACGAGCGCCACCCGGTGCCGGCAGAGATGTACGTGCCGGAGATCTATTAGGCTTTCAAAGGACGACGATGTGGCGGGCTAGCCCCGCACGTCGGCCACTGGCTGTTCACCGAAATCCGGGCGGGCCAGGTAGGCCAGCACCCGGCGCGCGGCCTCTTCGGGGCTGGTGAGTTGCCCGTGGTTCTTCAAGCCTTCAAAGCTGCCCCGGTCGGGAAACTGCGCGACATCGGCGCTGCGCAGCTGGACTTGCATGTCGGTGTCTATCACCCCGGGGGCCAGCGAGCAGACTTTGGCTCCATGAGGAATCAGAGCTTCGTCCATGGCCAAACAGCGGGTGAAGTGGTCCATGCCTGCTTTGGCCGCGCAATAGCCAGCTTGCGAGGCCATGGCGCGCCTACCCAGGCCGGACGACACGTTCAGCACCTTGCGTGGCACTTTCCATTCGCGGGTGGCCGCCAGAAATGCGGCGCACAGCTGCATGGGCGCTTCCAGGCCCACGCGCAGGGCATGGGCCAGGTCGGTCGGGGCGCTGTCACGCAGCGGCACCAACGCGGGAATGACGCCAGCGTTGTTGATCAGGGTGGCACTGGCGTGGCGATGGGCCGGCAATGCCTGTAGCCAAGCACTCAGGCGCTCTGCTGCCGCAGCACCATCCGCCAAGTCGACATTCCATTGTTCCAGCAGGGCTCCTGAATCGTGGGCTGCTTCCTCCAATGCGGGCTGGGTGTTGCGTGAGAGGCAGAGAAGTTGGTGGCCAGGTTGCAGCAGTTGTTGCGCCATGGCCAGACCCATGCCGCGCGATGCGCCGGTCAGGATGGTGAGATGCAATGGAAATGTGGACATGGGTGCTTCCGTTAACTTGCTATGAATTCAGGAGCTAATCGCGCATATTCCATAAGCGCCAGAGGCCAAGAAGGCTTGTAATCGCCTAGTCCCGCGGCTTGCGCAAGGCGATGAAGGCGGCAACTGCAGTGAAGGTGACGATGAGTGCCACGATCCACCAGAAGCCATGCGGGTGTTCTGCCAGCGGAATGCCGCCCACGTTCATGCCCAGCAAGCCGGCGATGATGTTGATGGGCAAGGCCAGCACGGTCACGATGGTCAGCACGAACAGGCTGCGGTTGTTGGCCTCGGCCACGCGGCCGGCAATTTCTTCCTGCAGCAACTTGATGCGCTCCTGCAGCGCGGCCATGTCGCTGAGCGCCACGTTGAACTCTTCGGTGGATTGGCGCAGGTCGCCAATGTCCTCCTCGCCAATCCATTCCGGGGGCTTGCGCAGCAGGCGGAACAGGGCAGCAGGTTCCGGCGCCAACAAGCGCTGCAAGCGCACCAGCAGCCGGCGCAGGGCACCGAGGTTGGCGCGTTTGGGCTCCAGCCGGCCGGCGAGCAGGCTGTCCTCAATTTCGTCGACCCTGGCGGTGGTGTTGCGCACGATATTGATCAGCACATCGCCCTGGTCATGCATCAGGTGCACCAGCAGGGCCACCGGGGTCATCACCTTTTCGCCCCGACGCACGGCGTCGCGTAAGCGGTCGATAGAGCGCAGCGGTTGCAGGCGGGCACTGACCACCAGGCGCGGTCCAACAGATAACCAGAGGGTGGAAATGTCAGACGACTCAAAAGCAAAGTCGTAGCTCACATCGTTGACCACGGCGACCAGCATGTCGTCGTCCAGTTCCACGCGGGTGGAGCGGGAGCCGTCCGTCAGCGATTCATGGAACAGGTCTGAGAGTTGCAGATTGTCTTTGAGCCACTTGCTGCTGGCGGTATGCGACAGGTTGAAATGCAGCCACACAAAGCCGCCCGGTACCGTCGGTGGGCTCTGCAGCCACTGCAGTGCCTCGTCGCTGCCGGTGGGCGTACCGGCACCCTCGGCATCAAACACAAATCCGTAAATCAGGCCGCTGGGGTCTGCACCGTAATTCTGGGCGGGGTGGTTCATCGGTGGGCGGGGCGTGAGGGCTTCTCGGGGCAAGCGCACATGGTAGCGCCTGTCTGTGTCACAACAGGCCCAAGCCTCGGGCCAGCGAGGCCACGGCATCTTGGGTGAATGCGCCGGCTTCTATCTGCGCGAAAGTCTGGGCGGCGTTCAGGCAGACAAAACCGGCCACTTCGCCGTCCTGATTGGCAGGCTCCCAGCCGTCCGCACACGCCCAGTTGTAGACCAGCAGGGTTTCGTCATGCCAGCCGCCAGCATCCATGCGGGCTGTGCGCACCAGCCCGGCATCGTGCAGGCTGCGGGCGTCTTCCAAGACGGCGCCTGCTTCTTCCTGCAACTCGCGCAAGGCACAGCCCAGGGGAGATTCACCGGCCGGCAAGCCGCCCGCGGTCACGTTGTCCAGCATGCCTGGGTCGGTGGCTTTGGTGAGCGCGCGGCGCCCGCACCACAGGCGGCCGTCCGGGGTGAAGCCGTTGATATGCACCGCATGGCTGCGCATCCCCAGAAAGCGAAAGCCCGCGCGCTCCACCGCCAGCAGCGGCGGATGTTCATCATCCGGCGGCACCAGACAGTCGTGGTGCCAGAAGGCAAAGGCTTCCTTACGCCAGCCGTGCACCAGGCCGCGTGCATGGCATTGCTCCAGGGCGGCTTGCAGCAGGGTGCTGCGTTCATTTGCAGGCAAGGCCAGCACCTGCCAATGAAGGCCTGCGGTTTCGCCGTTAGCCTGAAAGTGGCAGTCAGGCAACAGGGTGGCTAGCAGAGCGGCCCGTTCCGGTTCCATGCGTCCCAGTTGCAGCGGCTCTGCAGGGCCGCCGCCGCTGATCCAGAAGGTGTTCAGATGAAGCGGTGGTTCGGCATTGGCGCGCCGTGCAGCGTCCGCCAGAAACTCGCGCTGGGTGGACGTCAGAGCGTCGGCAAAGGCCCGCGCTCCCGGCGGGCTCATACCTTGCAGGTTCACACCTGCGCCCCTTCGACCAGAAAGCGCACGCGGCGCACGCCGTTCCACTCGTCGGCATCCAGGCGGAAAGCCAGTGTGACCTTGGGTGGAAGCGGCTCGGTGTGCCCGAACCAGATGCCGTCCACCGGCTCGCCTTGGTGCTTGAGTTTGAGCGCGAGGTGTTTTTCACCCACCAGGCGCTGGGAGACGACCTCGACCTCTTCGCTGAAGGTAGGGGCGGCAAAGCCCTGGCCCCATACCTCTTTGTGCAAGGCGTCCACCAGATCCACGCGGCGGTATTCGGCAGCCAAGGGGCCGTCGGTTTCCATGCGGCGGGTCAGCGTGGCGGCGTCCAACCATTCCTGGGCCACCTCGTTCATGCCGTTCTCAAAATCGTCAAAAAACTCTTCCGCCACGGTGCAGCCTGCCGCCATGGCGTGGCCGCCGAAGCGCAGGATGACGCCGGGGTAGCGCTTGGCCACCAGGTCCAGCGCGTCACGCAAATGGAAGCCGGGAATGCTGCGCCCGGACCCCTTGAGTTCGTGCTCTTTGCCTTCGGCGGCGCTCGCGGCGAATACGAAAGTGGGGCGGTGCAGTTTGTCCTTGATGCGGCTGGCCACAATGCCCACCACACCTTCGTGGAAGTCGGGGTCGAACACGCAAATGGCGGGTGGAGGCTCATCGCCTTCGTCGAACAGGCTCTCGGCAATCATCATGGCCTGTTCGCGCATGTCGCCTTCAATTTCGCGGCGCTCACGGTTGATGCCGTCCAGCATCTTGGCCAGCTCATCGCCGCGCCCTGCGTCGTCGGTCAGCAGGCATTCGATGCCCAGGGTCATATCGCTCAAGCGACCGGCGGCGTTGATGCGCGGCCCCAGTGCAAAGCCGAAATCGAAGGTGGTGGCCACTTCCGCTTTGCGTCCCGCTGCTATAAAAAGGCTAGCTAGTCCCGCAGGCATGGCGAGCGCCCGCACCCGTTTGAGCCCTTGGGCTACGAGGCGGCGGTTGTTGGCATCCAGCTTGACCACATCGGCCACCGTACCCAGCGCCACCAAAGGCAGCAGGGTGTCCAGCTTGGGTTGTGTGGCGGCATCAAACACGCCGCGGCTGCGCAACTCAGAGCGCAGCGCCAGCAGGGTGTAGAACATGACGCCCACCCCGGCCATGGACTTGCTCTCAAACGTGCAGCCCGGCTGGTTGGGGTTGACGATCACGTCCGCATCCGGCAACTCGCTACCGGGCAAATGGTGGTCGGTGACCAGCACTTGCAGGCCCAGTGCCTTGGCACGGGCTACGCCATCCACGCTGGCGATGCCGTTGTCCACGGTGATCAGCACATCGGCACCGGATTTCTTGACGCGCTCGCTGATGGGGGCGGTCAAGCCATAGCCATCGACCACGCGGTCGGGCACCAGATAGTCCACATGGCGGGCGCCCAGCAGGCGCAGTCCGCGCACGGCCACGGCACAGGCGGTAGCGCCGTCACAGTCGTAGTCGGCCACCACACAAAGCTTTTTGTCTTGCGCAATCGCATCGGCCAGCAGCACCGCAGCGCGGTCGGCCCCCAGCAGACCTTGCGGCGGCAGGAGTTTGCCCAAGGCGTCGTCCAGCTCATCCTTGCCGGTCACACCGCGTGCGGCATACAAGCGGGCCAGGAGCGGGTGCAGGCCGGCCTGCTCCAGGGCCCAGGCGGCGCGGGGGGGGATATCGCGGGGAACGATTTTCATAAGCTCAAAATTCTCACGCTCAGAGGGTGGCCAGCAATTCAGCAGGCGTGGGCGTGGTGAAGCGGCGCTGGATGCGGTTCCACCACGCCGTGTTTTGCAGCACAAAGCTGGCGGCCATGCGCTCACCGCATAGAGTCAGTTCAAAGGCTTGGCCCGCTTTGGCCTGGCGCAGCAGGGTTGAAAGCAAAGTTGCATCTAGCGTTTGCCAGGCTTGTGTCCAGGCGTGAGCGTCGTCGCGCAGGGCGGCCGCTTCGAGGCTGTGCTGCACCGACATGGTGTCGGACTTTTCCAGGGCACTCTGGGGCAAAGCGCCGGTGCCGCTGATCCAGAAAGAATTGACCGTGAGCCGTCGCTGGGCCGCCCGCGCGTCGTTCACCGGGTGGCGGTAGAGCAGCATCTGCATTTCGTTTTGCAGGCGGCGCAGGCTGCGGGCCTGCGGGGCGCGGGGCATCCATTGGTCCACCCGGGGGCCGCAGGCACGGGCTAGCGAGGCCGTGGGCAGCTCGCGCAGCAGCTCGCCTTGGGCCAGCCAGGTGCTGTGGTTCAAGGCATGCAGGGTGATGCCGTCTTCGGCAAAGTAGGGCTGCATGGCAGCGCGCAGGGCATCAATCTCGTGGACGTCCAGCGCCAAGGATTCCGGGTGGTCCATGGCCACGTGGTCGGCGTTGATCTGCCAGTGGCAGGGCGTGATCCAGGCCCAACCGGTGTCGCCGTGGGTGCGGGTGAGGCCCAATTGGCGGGCGTCCAACGCAGCCCAGGGCAGCAAACCGTCAGCCCCTTGCAACCCCAGGCTTTTGGCATGCACCCGTTCAAACAAGGGAGATAGCGAGTCTTCGGCACCCAGCAGCGGCGGGGTGGGAGTCAACAATTCGAGCAATTCCGCCAGATACGGGAGCTCCAGGCGGGGCAGGGCTTCCTGGCACTGCGGGCCGGCCGGTGCTGCGAAGGGAATAAGGGTGTGCATACACAGGATTGTCCTGCATGGATGCCACAATCCGCCGGTTGAAGCACTTTGTAACCTTCCATGCAACTCCCCTTTGAGCTGACGATTGGCTGGCGCTATACCCGCGCCGGTCGCGCCACCCGGCGTAACGGCTTTATCTCTTTCATCTCCGGCGTGTCCATGCTGGGCATTTCGCTGGGCGTGGCCGCCCTGATCATCGTGCTGAGCGTGATGAACGGCTTTCAGAAAGAAGTGCGTGACCGCATGCTCGGTGTGGTATCCCATATCGAGGTGTACGCCGCTGATGGACAGGCCTTGCCCAATGTGGCGACCACCATGGCCCAAGCCAAAGAGAATCCGCAGGTCATAGGCGCGGCCCCCTTTATTGCGGCGCAAGCACTGATCGCGCGCGGGGAAGAAATGAAGGGCGCCATGGTGCGCGGCATAGACCCGGCCCTGGAGCCCCAAGTGAGCGACTTTGCCACTGGCGCCCAGCAGGAGGCACTGGCCCGGCTGGTGCCCGGCGAGTTCGGGGTGGTGCTGGGCGGCGAGCTGGCCCGCAGCATGGGTGTGCGGGTGGGCGACAAGGTCACTCTGGTGGCGCCCAGCGGTCAGGTTACACCTGCCGGTGTGGTGCCACGCTTGAAGCAAATGACGGTGGTGGGCACTTTCGATTCCGGCCACTACGAATACGACTCGGCGCTGGCCCTTTTGCACTGGGAAGATGCCGCCCGCATCTTCCGGCTCGAAGGCCCCAGCGGTGTGCGCCTCAAACTCAAGGACCTGCACCAAGCGCGTGAGGTGGCCGACCAGCTCGCCCGTAGCCTCAGCGGTGACCTGGTGCTGCGCGACTGGACGCGCCAGAACCGCAGCTGGTTCGCGGCCGTGCAGGTTGAGAAACGCATGATGTTCATCATCCTCACCCTCATCGTGGCAGTGGCTGCGTTCAACTTGGTATCCACCCTGGTGATGACGGTGACCGACAAGCGCGCCGACATTGCCATCCTGCGCACGCTTGGCGCGAGCCCGGGCAGCATCATGGGCATTTTTGTGGTGCAGGGTGCCATGGTGGGGGTGATCGGCACCTTGGCCGGTCTGTTGCTGGGGCTGGGCGTGGCTTTCAATATTGATGTGATCGTGCCCGCGCTGGAGCAGGCGCTGGGTGCGAGCTTTCTGCCCAAAGACATTTACCTGATCAGCCGCATGCCGAGCGAGCCGCAGCAGGGTGACATCGTCCCGATTGCCGTGATCTCTTTGTTGATGGCTTTTGTGGCCACCCTGTACCCGAGCTGGCGCGCCAGCCGCGTGAACCCGGCGGAGGCCTTGCGTTATGAATAAGCCCGTGTCATCGGTAGAACAAGCATTGGCTGCGGCCCAGTACCAACAGGTGGCGGAGTTGACGGCTCCCGTCCCAGTTGTCCCTGGCGGTGAGGTGGTGCTGCAAGCACGCGGCCTGACCAAACGTTTTGAAGAAGGCCGCCTGGACGTGACCGTGCTGCAAGGCGTGGACCTGCAGGTGCACCGCGGCGAAACGCTGGCCATCGTGGGTGCCTCCGGCTCCGGCAAAAGCACCTTGCTGCATCTGATGGGCGGGCTGGACGCGCCCACTAGTGGCGGTGTGGAGCTGCTGGGCCAGTCGCTGGCCAACCTTACGGCCGCTGAGCAAGGGCGCTTGCGCAACCAACATCTTGGTTTTGTCTACCAGTTTCACCACTTGTTGCCTGAGTTCAGCGCGCTGGACAATGTGGCAATGCCATTGACAATTCGCCGTCTAGCGCCCGCCGAATGTGCGCAAGAAGCTATTAAAATGCTAGCGCTGGTGGGGCTGGAGCACCGCCTGCACCACCGCCCGGCCGAACTCTCGGGCGGGGAGCGCCAACGTGTAGCCATTGCCCGCGCGCTGGTGACAAAGCCCGACTGCGTATTGGCCGACGAGCCCACCGGCAACCTGGACCGCAGCACGGCAGACGGCGTGTTTGAGCTCATGCTCCAGCTGGCGCGCGAGCAGGGTACGGCCTTTGTGCTGGTCACGCACGACGCTACGCTGGCGGCGCGCTGCAGCCGGCAGCTCAAGCTGGTCTCCGGCCGTCTGGTGGATTGATTCGCAGGCTTGCAATTTGCTGACGTAACCGGTTTTCCCCCTGTGCTTCTGAGGGTTCACGCGCATACGCGCTTCAACCCGCCCGGCCTATGCTCCCGCCACATTTGCCGGGGGACACTATGAAACAACGTTGGAAGCGGCAGGCACTGATCTGCGTGGCGGTGGTTGCCTGTTTGTGGGGTGCGAGGTCTGAGGCTGAAACGCCCAAACCTTTGCGCATAGGCCTGATCGGTCCGTTCAGTGGGCCGTCTTCGGACTTTGGCATTCCCATGATGAACGGCGCCAAACTGGCTGTGGATGAAATCAATGCCGCCGGCGGCTACCTCGGCCGGCCGATTGAGCTGGTGATCAAGGACGACACAGCCAACCCGGATGTGGGTCTGCAGCTCTCGCAAGAGCTGATGCGAGAAGGTGTAGTGGCGACGGTGGGCTTTTGCAATACCGGTGTGGCCATGAAGTCGCTGGACGTGTACCAGCAAGCCCGTTCTCCTTTGATCGTGCCTTGCGCCACCGGCTCTCCCATCACCGCCAAGTTCCCGGCGCCGGACAGCTACATCTTTCGCACCTCGGCACGCGATGCCATTCAGGCCCCGTTTGTGGTGAACGACATCCTGTCCCGCGGCTGGAACCGGGTGGCCATCCTGGCTGATAAAACGGCCTATGGCGAAGGAGGCATGAACGACGTGACCAAAGCGCTGGCGGCCAAACAGTTGGCGCCGGTGTATGTGGGCCGCTTCGACACGGGAGTCAAAGACTTGCAAGCCGAGCTCAAGGCCGCGCAGGCCGCTGGTGCGAATGTGGTGTTCAGCTACACAGTAGGTCCTGAGAACGCCGTCATCGCCAAAGGCCGCCAAGCCTTGAAGTGGAATGTGCCGCAGGTAGGGGCTTGGCCTTTGTCTTTCCCGTTCTTTATTGATGGAGCCAAGGATGCCGCCGAAGGCGCACTCATGGCCCAGACTTTTATTGCCGAGCCCAGCAATGAGCGCCGCATTGCCTTTTTGACAGCCTACAACCGCAAGTACGGCACTAAGAAAATCGCCGTGCCCATGGCTGCCGCGCAGGCCTATGACTCGGTGTACTTGCTTGCGTACGGGATACTGTCCATCCGCAATGGCGATCTGTCAGGGCCATCGGTCAAGATGGCGCTGGAGAACATTCCCCGGGTGTATTACGGGGTGACGGCTACCCACGAGCGGCCCTTCAGCAAGGACGACAAAGATGCCATCACCAGCAATATGTTGGTGATGGGCTTGATCAAAAACGGGGTCGTCACCTTCGCGTATCCTGAAGACCGTACCCGCAATCTTTTCGTTCAACGCAAGCAATGACCTTTTCCGGAGTTCCATGCGCTGGGTAGATACCCATGTCCATCTTGATGCGCCCGAGTTTGATGCTGACCGCAGGGCTGTGCGGCAGCAGGCGCGTGATGCCGGGGTAGCGCATTGCGTGATACCGGCAGTGGAGCGCAGCAACTTCGATACCGTCCGCAAGCTGGCCCAAGCAGAAGGCGACAGCTATTGCCTTGGCATACACCCTTTGTATGTAGCCGGTGCACAAGATGCGGACCTGGTCGCGCTGGACGAAGCACTCACTGCCCATGTCGCCGACCCGCGGCTGGTGGCCATAGGCGAAATCGGGCTGGACTACTTTGTGCCCGCCCTGTGCAAAAGCCCTCTGCGCGAGCGTCAGGAGGCCCTCTACCGCCAACAGCTCAAGCTGGCCCGCAAACATGGTCTGCCCGTCGTGCTGCATGTGCGCAAATCGTCGGACCGCTTGCTCAAGCACCTGCGCGAAGTCGCTGGCCCGAACGGCCGCTGGCAGGGCATTGCGCACGCCTTCAATGGCAGCGAGGTGCAGGCCGCGGAATTCATCAAGCTCGGGTTCAAGCTGGGGTTCGGCGGCGCGGTCACGTTCGACCGCGCGCTGCAACTGCGCCACCTGGCCAAAACGCTGCCGCTGGACGCCTTGGTGCTGGAGACCGATGCGCCCGATATCCAGCCGCATTGGCTGTACACCACCGCAGAGCAGCGGGCCGCCGGCCATCCGCAAGGCCGCAATGCGCCGGCCGAGCTACCCCGCATTGCTGAATGCATCGCAAAGATCAGAGGCATCAGCGTGGACGCATTGGCTGCGGCAGCTTTACACAACAGCCTGCAAGCCCTGCCGAAGCTGGGGGCGCTGCTGGTATAAATCCCCATGGCAAGAAAAGCACCGATTACCCTCCCCGAAGTCAATTTCTCTGAAGAAGGCCCCATCCGTCATCTGCACTTGGGCAGTGAATGGATACAAGGCTCCATGCTGGTCGATGCACCCACGGTGCTGGTGCATGAATACATCCAGCGCATGATGGCCTGGATGCTGTTCATGGACCCCCACACCTTGAACAAGCGTCAAGCGTTGCAACTGGGCTTGGGCGCAGGTTCGCTCACCAAGTTCTGTCACAAAGAACTCAAGATGAAAACCACCGCCATTGAACTCAACCCGCAGGTGCTGCATGCTTGCCGCGGCTGGTTCAAGCTGCCGGCCGATAACAGCCGCATGCAGGTGGTGCTGGCCGATGCGTCAGAAGAAATCAAGCAGGATAAATGGCTGGGCGCGGTAGACGCCTTGCAGGTCGATCTGTATGACGAAGAGGCCGCTGCCCCCGTGCTCGACAGCGCCGAGTTTTACGCCAACTGCCGCGCCACTTTGACCGAAGAAGGCTGCATGACCGTCAACCTGTTCGGTCGCTCGTCCAGCTTTGACAACAGTGTCGACAAAATTGCAGAGGCCTTTGGCGAAGACGCCATCTGGGCCTTCAAGGCCACCCGCGAAGGCAATACGGTGGTCATGGCTCAGCGCACGCCCAGCCGCCCAAAACGTGCCTTGATGCTGGAGCGCGCAGAGTTCATTCAAAGTGAGTGGGGCCTTCCTGCCGACAAGTGGGTCCGCGTTTTCAAACCGGTGAAGTCATGAGCCCCCATTCCAAAAAGCTGCCTACCCCCCAAACCTACAACGGCCCGCTGGATTGGCGCCTGCTGGTCGAGTGGCTCAAACAAGACAAAGTCATTTCCGAAGATGAGGCGGTGCGCACGATTGCACGCTGCTCCCAAGCCGAAAGTGCGCAGCACCCGCTCGTGCGTCTGGCTGCCGTGTCTATGCGGCGCGCAGCGGACCAAAAGCCTTTGGATATTGAGATCTTGACCCAATGGCTTTCGTTGCGCGCCGGGTTGGACTATCTGCGGATCGACCCGCTCAAGGTCGATGTGGGCAAGGTAGCCGATGCCATGGGCGCAGCCTACGCTGAGCGGCACAAGATATTGCCGGTGGTGGTCACGCCCAGTGAAATCACGGTGGCCACGGCCGAGCCATTCATTAACGATTGGGTGTCCGAAGTCGAGCGCCAGAGCCGCCGCAGCGTCAAGCGCGTGGTGGCCAGTCCGCAGGAAATCACCCGCTACACGGCCGAGTTTTATGCGCTGGCCAAGAGCGTGCGCGCCGCCAGTAAATCCGGCGTGAACAACGGTGCCAGCTTTGAGCAGCTGGTGGAGCTGGGCAAGAGCAACAAGCAACTCGACGCCAACGACCAGGGTGTGGTGCAGGTGGTGGACTGGCTGTGGCAATACGCCTTCGACCAGCGCGCCAGTGACATCCACTTGGAGCCCCGGCGCGAGCAGGGCGTGATCCGCTTCCGTATAGACGGTGTGCTGCACCCGGTGTACCAAATGCCCATGGGCGTGCTCAATGCCATGACCGCCCGCATCAAGCTGTTGGGCCGCATGGACGTGATCGAAAAGCGCCGCCCGCAGGACGGCCGCATCAAGACGCGCAACCCGCGTGGCGATGAAATTGAAATGCGTATCTCCACCTTGCCCACGGCGTTTGGCGAAAAGATGGTGATGCGTATTTTTGACCCTGACAATGCGGTCAAAGATTTGGACGCACTGGGCTTCAGCAGCCACGACGCTACGCGTTGGGAACAGTTGGTCAAGCGTCCACACGGCATCATTTTGGTAACCGGGCCCACAGGCTCTGGCAAAACCACCACGCTGTACTCCACGCTCAAACGTGTGGCTACCGAAGAGGTGAACGTGAGCACGGTAGAAGACCCGATCGAAATGATCGAACCGTCTTTCAACCAGACGCAGGTGCAGCCGCAGCTGGACTTTGGCTTTCCGCAAGGCCTGCGTGCCCTCATGCGGCAGGACCCCGACATCATCATGGTGGGCGAAATTCGCGACTTGGAGACGGCTGAGATGGCGGTGCAGGCCGCACTGACCGGCCACTTGGTGTTTTCCACGCTTCATACCAATGACGCGCCCTCAGCGGTCACACGCTTGATGGAACTGGGCATTCCGCCGTACCTGATCAATGCCACGCTTTTGGGTGTGTTGGCGCAGCGCTTGGTGCGGACGTTGTGCAAGCAATGCAAGGTGCGTGACGAAGAAGCCACACGGGAGGCCCTGAGTGACATGGTCAAGCCCTGGCAGATCAACGGGGGCTACAAGCCGTACAAGGCGGTGGGCTGCGTGGATTGCCGTATGACCGGCTACATGGGGCGCATGGGTTTGTACGAATTGCTTGTGGTCACAGAAGGTTTCAAATCGCGGGTCAGTGGCGAGCCGGGGATTGATGCTCTGCGCCGTCAGGCAGTGTCAGACGGAATGCGTCCGCTGCGTCTGGCCGGTGCACTGCGTGTGTCGGAGGGGCTCACGGTGATGGAAGAGGTCATGTCCGCCACGCCACCGCTTACCGGCTAAACGCAATTGATTTAGAGGCAGAATCGCCCACTGGTTTTACTTGGAGACAGACAGTGAATATAAAAAGCCAAAAAGACTTTTTCTCAGGACTCATGTTCATAGTGGTAGGAGGTGCGTTTGCCCTGGGCGCCAGCACCTACACCATAGGCAACGGCGCCCGCATGGGGCCCGGCTACTTCCCCCTGGTACTCGGTGTGTTGCTGGCCATCATCGGCATCGCAGTGACCTTCACTTCCATGGTGGTGGAAACCGAAGACGGCGACAAGGTCGGCAAATTCGCCTGGAAGCCGCTCTTCTTCATCATCGCCGCCAACCTGGTCTTCGGAGCTTCCATCGGCGGCCTGCCCTTGATTGGCCTCAAACCACTGGGCCTGATCGTGGGTATTTATCTGCTCACCTACATCGCCAGCCACGCCGGTGAAGAGCACAACTTCAAGGAAGTCGCCGTGCTGGCCACCATCCTGGCAGCCCTGAGCTATGTCGCCTTCATCATGCTCCTCAAACTGCAGTTCCCCGTCTGGCCTGCTTACTTCACCGCTTGAGGAACTGAATCATGGAACTCTTTGAACACCTCTCCTTAGGTTTCGGTGTGGCCTTCACCGGCCAGAACCTGATCTACGCCTTCATCGGCTGTCTGCTGGGTACGTTGATCGGCGTCTTGCCCGGCATCGGCCCCTTGGCCACCATTGCGATGCTGCTGCCCGCCACCTATGCGCTCCCACCGGTCGCGGCCTTGATCATGCTGGCCGGTATCTACTATGGGGCCCAGTACGGTGGTTCCACCACCGCCATTCTGGTGAACCTGCCCGGCGAGTCTTCGTCGGTGGTGACCGTCATTGACGGTTACCAGATGGCCCGTAACGGACGCGCAGGTCCTGCGCTGGCTGCAGCAGGCCTGGGTTCTTTCTTTGCCGGTTGTGTGGGTACCTTGATCCTGGCGGCCTTTGCAGGCCCCTTGACCGAGCTGGCCTTCAAGTTCGGCCCTGCCGAGTACTTCAGCCTGATGATTCTGGGCTTGATCGGTGCGGTGGTGCTGGCTTCGGGCTCCCTGCTCAAGGCCATTGCCATGATTGTTCTGGGTCTCTTGCTGGGCATGGTGGGCACGGATGTGAACTCCGGTGTGGCCCGTTTCAGCTTTGATATCCCTGAGCTCACAGACGGTATCGGCTTCATCGTGATCGCCATGGGTGTGTTCGGCTACGGCGAGATCATCAGCAACCTGTCCAAGAGTGCGGGCGAGCGGGAGATCTTTACCGCTTCCGTGTCAGGCCTCTTGCCGACCAAGGAAGACTTCCGCCGCATGGTGCCTGCTGTCATGCGCGGTACGGCCATGGGCTCCTTGCTGGGCATCCTGCCCGGTGGTGGTGCGGTGATGGCAGCCTTTGCGGCTTACACCATTGAGAAGAAGACCAAGCTGCAGCCTGGTGAAGTACCTTTCGGCAAGGGCAACATCCGCGGTGTGGCCGCTCCTGAGGCTGCCAACAACGCAGGCTCCCAGACGTCCTTCATCCCGCTCCTGACCCTGGGTATCCCGCCCAATGCGGTGATGGCTTTGATGGTGGGTGCGATGACCATCCACAACATCCAGCCCGGACCACAGGTGATGACGTCCAACCCTGAGCTCTTCTGGGGTCTGATTGCCTCCATGTGGATCGGCAACCTGATGCTGGTGATCCTGAACCTGCCGCTCATCGGTATCTGGATCAAGCTCTTGTCCGTGCCTTACCGCTGGTTGTTCCCTTCTATCGTGCTGTTCTGTGCGATCGGGGTGTATTCGACCAACAACAACACCTTCGATATCTGGATGGTGGGTCTGTTCGGGGTGATCGGGTATCTCTTCATCAAGCTGGGGACGGAGCCTGCTCCGCTGCTCTTGGGCTTTATTCTGGGGCCGATGATGGAGGAGTATCTGCGCCGGGCGCTTCTGCTCTCCCGTGGCGACTGGAGTGTGTTTGTGACGCGACCTCTGTCAGCCAGTCTGTTGGTGGCAGCTCTTGCCCTGCTGGTGGTGGTGATGCTGCCTTCCATCAAGGCCAAGCGGGAAGAGGCGTTTGTGGAGGATTGATTTGCGCTGAAACGCTTTCCAGCAAAAGGCACCTTCGGGTTCCTTTTTCTATGGGGCCAGGAAGTGCCCTAACGTTTCACTGGGTTAAGCCACCGCGCAGGTACTGCAAGGAAAGCACAGGAATAGACTGGCCCCACCGGTTACCGGCATCCTTCTTGGCAGGGGGTTCTATGGCCAACAGCGTGATCCGTTTTTTTCGCTCTGTGTCCGGCGCGGTAGCGCTATGGGTTTTGTTTGCATTGGGTAGTGTGCTGCCTGCGCATGCCGAGGCTGACAAAAACGAAACCGCAGTGATCACGGTCATCCAGCAACAGTTGGACGCATTTGCTGCGGACGATGCCGAGCAGGCGTTCAAGTACGCGGCCCCCGGTATCAAGGCCATGTCGGGCAACGCGCAGAATTTCTTGGCTCTTGTAAAGACCCGCTACAGCGTGGTTTACCGGAACTCCAATGCTGCATTCCTGAAGCCTGTGATCCATGGCAAGGCTGCCCTCGTGAGGGTGCGCCTCACCGATGAAAACGGCGTGAATTGGATGGCGGCCTACACCCTGGAGCTACAGAAGAACAAGGAATGGCTGATAAGCGGCTGCCAACTTCAGGGCGAGCAGGGTACTTTCGTGTGAATTTATGCGGGGGCCAGTGCCTCCTGCGGGGCTCTATGATCTGGTAACGCTGCAATGCAGCATGCCTTCATCGAAGCCGCCATGACACAGCTACCTCCTCAGCACCGCCTGCGCCTTTCGCTGCACAACGAAGTGCATGCCCGCCCGCCTGAACCCATGGGCATGCCCATGGCGCTTTCGCATGTCGTCATGGCCTGCAACGCCCAGCAGCGCGATGCCAGCCGCGCGCACATGGCTGCTCTCGCCCGAGACCACCACCTGCCTGCGCCTGAGGAAGGCTCCATCCATATGCGCATGGATTTCGGCCCCTTCAAGGTGCGCTGGGAGCTGCACACTGAGTTTGTGACTTGGACCTTCATGCGCAGTATTGCCGCCCAGGGCGGCACGGAGCGAGACCCTGAAGTCGCGCTGGACGCAGTGCCCCAGCAGTGGTTTGCCGAGCTGCCTGGCGAATGCCTGGCCTGCCTTCACCTGTGGGTTTTGCCCGCCAAGGAAGAAACCGTGATGCCCTGGCTGCGCCACGTGTTGCACGAAGAAACGCTGGTGGCTTCCACTGTGGCCGATGGTTTGGGAGAGGTGTACACCGACTTCTCGGTGCATGCCGATGGCTTCTCCCGAATGGTGCTGCTGGCCGGTGGCATGACGCCACGCCGCTTGGGTCGCCTGGTGCAGTGCCTGCTGGAAATCGAGACCTATCGCATGGCCGCCTTGCTGGGCCTTCCCGCAGCGCGCGAAGCCTCGCACGTGCTGGCCAGCGCGGAACGTGAACTCGCGGAACTGGCCGAAGCTATACGTTCCGCCACCCGTAATGACGAGCCGATGTTGCTAGACCGGCTGACCCGCCTGGCAGGCCAGGTGGAAAGCCAGCACGCGGCCACCCATTCGCGCTTCTCGGCCAGTGCCGCCTACTTTGAATTGGTCGACAAGCGCATTGAAGACATTGCCGAGTCGCGCCTGGCGGGCATGCAAACCATCCGTGAATTCATGGACCGCCGCCTCACCCCCGCGCGCAGCACGTGTGCGTGGTCCAGCCGGCGGCAGGATGCGCTGTCGCAGCGCGTGTCCCGCATCAGCAACCTGCTGCGTACGCGGGTGGAGATCGAGCAGCAGCAAAGCAGCCAGGCGCTCCTGGCCACCATGAACACCCGCCAGGGCCTGCAGCTGCAGTTGCAGTCCACCGTAGAGGGGCTTTCGGTCGCAGCTATCACCTATTACATCGTCGGTCTGGTGAGCTACATGGCCAAGGCGGCCTCTCACCACGGTTGGCCCTTGAGCCCCGAGATAACGGCTGCTGCGGCTATACCGGTGGTGGCAGGCAGCGTGTGGTGGTCTTTGCGGCGCTTGCACCACCGGCTGTTCACATCGGTGTCATAAGCCCATGGAAGATTCCTATGGGGTCTGGGGCAGGCTTATAGGTTTTGCCAATCTACTCCATTGGATCAATCAACCCTGAACATGGCAAAGAAGGCCTAAGATTCAACCCGTTCACTTCACGAACAACCTATTTCTACAGGAAGTCACCATGTCTTTGATCAACACGCAAATCCAAGCTTTCAAGAACGAAGCTTTCCACAACGGCAAGTTCGTCACCGTGTCCAACGAGTCCATCAAGGGCAAGTGGAACGTGTTCATTTTCATGCCTGCCGCTTTCACCTTCAACTGTCCCACCGAAGTGGAAGACGCAGCTGACAACTACGCTGAATTCCAAAAGGCCGGTGCCGAGGTTTACATCGTGACCACCGACACCCACTTCGCACACAAGGTGTGGCACGAAACTTCCCCCGCAGTGGGCAAGGCCAAGTTCCCCCTGATCGGCGACCCCACACACGCCCTGACACGCGCTTTTGACGTGCATATCGACGAAGAAGGCCTGGCACTGCGCGGCACCTTCATCATCAACCCCGAAGGTCAGATCAAGACCATGGAAGTGCACTCCAACGAGATCGCACGTGACGTCAAGGAAACCCTGCGCAAGCTCAAGGCTGCCCAGTACACCGCCGCTAACCCCGGCCAAGTGTGCCCAGCCAAGTGGAACGAAGGCTCCAAGACCATCACTCCTTCCCTGGACCTGGTCGGCAAGATCTAAGCCAACGGCTCTCAAGGTGGAGCGCCCGGTGCGCTCCCCCGGCCGGACAGCGTCCTTGTGCGTGTGCGCGAGGCCGTCCGGCTTTTTTTTACCCGAAATATGGCTCTAGCGCCCGTAAACCCTGCGCGAACAGCTACGAAATTGATAGTAAGTAAGACGAGGAATCACCATGCTTGACGACACACTCAAATCCCAGCTCGGCGCCTACCTGGAACGCGTGACGCTACCGATCGAGATCGTGGCGTCCCTCGGTGAGGACGACAACTCGGTGGAAATGCGCGACCTGCTGCAAACCATCCAGAGCCTGCGCGCCGACAAAATCTCGGTCGTCTACGACGGCACCGATGCCCGCAAACCCTCTTTCAGCCTCAAGCGCGGTGGCACTGACACCAGCCTGCGCTTTGCCGGCTTGCCTTTGGGCCACGAATTCACCTCGTTGGTACTGGCCCTGCTGTGGACCGGCGGCCACCCGCCCAAGGTCGAACAAGACGTGATCGACCAGACCAAAGGCTTGGACGGCGACTTCAATTTCGAGGTCTACATGTCCCTGACCTGCCACAACTGCCCGGACGTGGTGCAGGCCCTGAGCCTCATGGCCATCCTGAACCCCAAGGTCAAAACCACGGTGATCGAAGGCGGCGCCTTCCAGGACGAAATCAACGCCCGCGAAATCATGGCCGTGCCCAGCGTCTACCTGAATGGCGCCTTGTTCGGCAACGGCCGCATGCTGGTGGAAGAAATTGTGGCCAAACTCGACACCGGCGCTGCCGACAAAGACGCTGCCAAGTTGAGTGCCAAAGAAGCGTTTGACGTGCTCATCGTCGGTGGTGGCCCCGCAGGTGCGGCCGCTGCGGTGTACGCCGCCCGCAAAGGCATCCGCGTGGGCGTGGCGGCCGAGCGTTTTGGCGGCCAGACCAACGACACCATGGCCATTGAGAATTACCCCTCGGTGCAAGAAACCGATGGCCCCAAGTTCGCCGCAGCCCTGGAAGCCCAGACCCGCTCGTACGGCGTGGACATCATGAACCTGCAGCGCGCCGACAAAATCGTGCCCGCCGCGGAAGCAGGTGGTTTGACCGAAGTGGTGCTGGCCAATGGCGGCACGCTCAAGGCCAAGACCGTCATCTTGTCCACCGGTGCCCGCTGGCGCAATGTCAACGTACCCGGCGAAGCCGAGTACAAAAACAAAGGCGTGGCCTACTGCCCGCACTGTGACGGCCCCTTGTTCAAGGGCAAAGACGTGGCGGTGATCGGCGGTGGCAACTCCGGCATCGAAGCCGCTATCGATTTGGCTGGCGTGGTGAAGTACGTGACCGTGATTGAGTTTGCCGACCAACTGAAGGCCGACGCCGTGCTGGTGAAAAAGCTGCACAGCCTGCCCAACGTGACCGTGCACACCAACGCCCAAACCACCGAGATCACCGGTGCCGACGGCAAGGTCAATGGCCTGAAGTACAAAGACCGCGCCACCGGCGTGGAGCACCACGTGGCGCTGGAAGGCGTGTTCGTGCAAATCGGCCTGGTGCCCAACACCGAGTTCCTGAAGGGCGTGGTGGACCTGAGCAAGTTCGGCGAAATCGTGGTGGACGCCAAGGGCCACACCAACGTGCCCGGCGTGTTTGCCGCAGGCGACTGCACCACCGTGCCCTACAAGCAAATCGTGATTGCAGCCAGCGAAGGCTCCAAGGCCGCGCTGAGCGCGTTTGACCACTTGATCCGGCACTGAGTTTTAGAGCTGGTGTTTGAATGAAAAGGGCGCAGCGGCGCCCTTTTTTATTGCGTTCCCACGGTGATATAAATTTCGCCTGAGGGAGTGGCTACGACAATGGAGACCGACAAGAACTCGACATGGCATTCTGCGAATGAAGCTGAGACTGATGTCAAGAAATATGTACCTAATGAACTTCCGCTAAAAGAGCGCTGGTTCAATTTGCTATCTTCAGTTGTACTCCTCTCCTATGGGACTTATGGGGTTTGGATCAACGATCTCTACATTCCTGCCAAAAGAGGCGGTGGCGTTCATCTTCATGATCTCCCTGCGTGGGTCATGTTCGCGGCGTTCTTTAGCGCTGTTGTCGTCATGATTTCCGAGTGCATCGATCATTACGACAGGCGCAACAACGAAATCAGATATCAGTGGTTTGCTCGTGTAGTAAAGCTGGTTGGATGGGGCTTTTTTTGTCTTTCGTTCAGCATTCAGGTTTCGGGCTACGTAGGCGGATTGAAGGGGCTCGGACTTATGTCGGCAGTCTTCTCTGTGTCTATGGCATTTGTATGCTGGCTTGGCTTTATGTTCTTGAAAAGAGACAGGGAAAATATTGCTCGTATAGCGGATTGGAGAACCGATGAAACCACGGCGCTGGCTATGACGAGTGGCTATCCCGGAGCTGAGCGATTTCATAACAAAGCTGAAACCATGCAGTACACAGAGGAACCCCGCTATAACGAAAGCACGCTCCAGTCTTTGGTGATTAAACGGATACTGCGAAACGCTTCTGGCGACTATTTCTTTTGGATGTGGAGCTCAGATAGTCCGCAGTACTTGAAGCAAATCACCCAAGTAAATGCAAAGATTCTTTTGAAGCAGAAATATGCAGAGCCCAAATAGCGTTAATCCGCGCTGAGTAACACTTCTATAGTGAGATTCCCCATGCCCAAACTCCGCGTTGAAAGTTTCACCATTTCCCTGGACGGCTTCGGTGCCGGGCCTGACCAGGATTTGAACAATCCTCTGGGCATTGGCGGCACGGCCTTGCATGGCTGGGCGATTCCCACCAAGACGTTTCAGAAAAACCTGTTCGGCAACGACAGTGGTGAGACCGGGGTGGACGAAGACTTTGCGGCACGTGGTTTTCAGAATGTGGGCGCCTGGATTCTGGGGCGCAACATGTTCGGCCCGGTGCGTGGGCCATGGCCGGACGAGAGTTGGCGCGGGTGGTGGGGCGACAACCCGGTGTACCACGTGCCGGTGTTTGTGCTGACGCACCACGCGCGCCCACCGCTCGTCATGGAAGGTGGCACGACCTTCCATTTCGTGACCGAAGGCCCTGTGGTTGCGCTGGAGCGCGCCCGTGCGGCAGCTGGTGGTAAAGACGTGCGCGTGGGCGGTGGCGTCAACACCATTCAGCAGTACCTGCGCTTAGGCTTGATTGATGAGATGCACATTGCCATCTCGCCCGTGCTGTTGGGTGATGGCGAGCGGCTGTTTGAGGGCGTAGACCTGACTGCATTGGGTTACACCTGCATGCAGCATGTGGCGTCTGCCCAGGCGACGCACATCGTGTTGACCAAGCAGTGAGCTGGCCTGTGGCGCGCTTGGGTGCAAGCGCAATGGTTCTGCTGTTGCCGGTCTTCAGCATCGCTGCACCCACCCATTGCACACCCGCCGAAGAGGTGGTGTTCAGCTGCCCACTGCAGCGCACCGCCAAGGTGGTATCGGTATGTGCTTCGCCGCGGTTACTGGTCAGCCCGAGCAAGGGCTATCTGGTCTACCGCTTTGGCAAGCTGGGGGCTGTGGAGCTGGAATTTCCCAAAGACAAGGCGGGCTCGCCCGCCAAGTTTGTGCACTCGCACTACTTCCGCGCCCAGACGGACCGCACGCAGCTGCGGTTCACCTCGGGCGATTTCACCTATGAGCTGTTTGACGAATACGAGCAGGGCGCCAAGCCCCCCAGCGCGGTAGGCGTTCGTGTCATTCAAGAGCGCACGGGGCAGGTCACCCAGCTGGCCTGCGGCAAGAGCGTGACCGCGCATTGGAATCTGATTGACGGCGCTGTACCCGTGAATGACGACTAACGCCACGCACCGGCTGGTTATCGGAATGCGGTGACAATGCGCCCCTGATTCCCCCAGAGCCGCATTTCCCCATTTCTGTGCCCGTACGTATCTACCTCGCCCCCATGGAGGGGCTTCTCGACTTTGTGTTGCGCGACATCCTGACCCGTGTGGGCGGGGTGGAGAAGTGCGTGTCGGAGTTCATCCGCATCACGCATTCGCTGATGTCTGAGAAGGCGCTCCTTCGCACCGTGCCTGAGCTGGAATTCGGTGCGCGCACCTATGCAGGTGTACCGGTGTGGCCGCAGTTGCTGGGCTCAGACGCGCCCTGTATGGCCGAGAACGCAGCGCGCCTGGCTGAGATGGGTTCGCCTGGCATTGACCTGAACTTCGGCTGCCCGGCCAAGGTGGTGAACCGCCATGGCGGTGGCGCCACGCTGCTGCAGGACCCGGAGATTCTTCACACCATCGTGGCCGCCGTGCGTGCGGCGGTGCCTGCCCATATTCCCGTGACCGCCAAGATGCGCTTGGGCTACAACGACGACAGCCTGGCCTTGGACTGCGCCCGTGCGCTGGAGGCCGGCGGTGCTGCCGAGATCGTGGTGCATGCCCGCACCAAAGCCCAAGGCTACCGCCCGCCCGCTTACTGGGACCGCGTGGCCGATGTGCGAGGTGCGGTACAGGTGCCCGTGGTGGTGAATGGCGAAATCTGGAGCGTGCAAGACGCCCAAGCCGCCGTGGCGCAAAGCGGCTGCAACGCGCTGATGCTAGGCCGCGGCATTGTGGCCCGCCCTGCGCTGGCCCGCAGCATTCTGGCGGCCATGGGCACCGCGCCTGACAGCATTGCCCAGCCGGGTGAGGATTGGACGTGGCAAGACCTGGGTCCGCTCATGCACGCCTTCTGGCAAGTGGCCAGCACGCGCCTGGAGCAAAAGCAGCAGGCCGGTCGTGTGAAGCAGTGGCTCAACCTGCTGCGCCGCCACTACCCCGAAGCGCAGCTTGCGTTTGACGAAATGCGCACGCTGGTCAAGCCCAGCGATGTGGATGCGTGGATACGCAGTAGAGTCCCGCAGACATGAAGATTCATCTCGGTTACCGCCCCGGTTGTATTGGCCGCATCGTCGAGTTGCACGCCGGCTACTACGCCCGCACTGCCGGGTTTGGTGTTTCTTTTGAGGCCAAGGTCGCCTCTGGTTTGGCGGCGTTTTGCATTGACTACCAAGAGGGCCGAGACGGCCTTTGGCTGGCCGAGCAAGACGGGGTGATTCACGGCTCCATTGCCATCGATGGGTCGCACCACGAAAGCAAGGGTGCGCATCTGCGCTGGTTCATCACCTCAGACGCTTCACGTGGCCAAGGCGTAGGCTCACAGTTGCTGACGGCGGCGCTGGAGTTTTGCGCCCAACGGGACTACCGGCAGGTGCACCTGTGGACCTTTGAAGGGCTGCTGGCCGCGCGGCATTTGTATGTGAAACACGGCTTTGAAGTGGCCCAAAGCCAGCCGGGGTCACAGTGGGGCAAAGAAGTGACTGAGCAGCTATTTATAAAGAAAATAGGCCTCTAGCGTTCGTAGAATATGCGCGAGCAGCTACTGATTTTGTAGCGCTCTGTGCGGCACTTAACTCCACAAACTTTCCAGCGGGCCCTCCGGCACAAAGCGCTTGTTGCGCACCAGCATGCGGGTAGGGCCGGGGATGGCGCGTGTTGGCACCGAGTGGCGCGGGTCGCCGGGGTAGCTGAGGATGACGGTGCCGTCTTCCTCAAAATTTTCAGGGCAGATGCAGGGCGGCACTTGTGCGCGGGCTGCAGCCAATGCCTCTGCCGCCGTGGTGTAACGGGCTAGGTGGCCCAAGCTCATGATCTGGGGCGGTGCCATTTCGATCTCGCCGCGGTGGTAGCGCTGCAGGGCTTCTACCGGCGGCAGCCAGATGCTGGCGGTGGTTTCATAGTTGTCATGGCTGGCGATTTGGTCACTCGGGGCCAGTGCCAGGAAGAAGCGAGTGTCAAACCGCTTTTTGCTCAGGGCCGCCATGCGTGGCGTGATCCAGCGGCTCCAGGGCACTAGCGCGCTGGCTGCCAGCTGAGCGGCAGATGCGTCCACCCAGGCCTGCCAGTCGGCACTTTGCAGGCTGGCCGGGCGCCGCTCGCCACGTGCCAAGAGCACACCGGCTTCTTCATACAGCTCGCGCAGGGCCGCGACATACAAGCCGGCAGCTAACTCCGGGCTTTGGTCCGCCTCGCCCAGCCGCTGCGCCAAGGCGGTGGCCGGCTCGTCCAGAGCTGCCAGGGCGGCGGGGCTGCTGTCGTGCGCGTCCAGCTTGCCACCGGGGAACACATAGGCCTCGCCAAAGGTGTCAGAGAGGCCGCTGCGCTTCATCAAAAACACCTCGAGGCCGTGGCGGGCATCGCGCAGCAGCACGACGGTAGAAGCATCGCGCGGGGTGCCGCTGGCGGGGGCGAGGGTGTCTTGCATGGGACTGTTATTTCTGTTTTGTTTTTTGGTGAGCAACTGCTTGAATTAAAGTACCTGCAGCTGACGGGGGGCCTACGGACTTGCCCTTGGTCGGAACCCACAACCCGAGGAGACGAGTCATGAATCTGGATTTCAAAGGCCGCGTGGCCATCGTAACGGGCGCAGGTGGCGGCCTGGGTCGCCAACATGCGCTGGCCCTGGCCGCACGCGGCGCCAAAGTGGTGGTGAACGACCTGGGTGGCGCGCGCGATGGCTCCGGTGGCTCGCTCTCTGCAGCCGAGTCCGTGGTGGCCGAGATCCGCGCGGCCGGTGGCGAAGCCATTGCCAACGGCGCGTCGGTTACTGACTTTGAGGCCGTGAAGGCTATGGTGCAGCAGGCCATTGATGCCTGGGGCCGAGTAGACATTCTGGTGAACAACGCCGGCATCCTGCGCGACAAAAGCTTCGCCAAGATGGAGATTGCCGACTTCCGCACGGTGGTGGACGTGCACCTCATGGGCGCCGTGCATTGCTGCAAAGCTGTGTGGCCGCACATGACCGAGCAAAAGTACGGTCGCATTCTGATGACGACCTCCAGCTCCGGCCTGTATGGCAACTTCGGCCAGAGCAACTACGGCGCTGCCAAGCTGGCGCTGGTGGGTTTGATGCAAACCCTGGCACTGGAAGGTGCCAAAAACAACATCCACGTCAACAGCCTGGCCCCTACGGCTGCGACCCGCATGACCGAAGGCCTCATGCCACCGCAAGTGCTGGAAGCCCTCAAGCCCGAAGCCGTGGTGCCAGCCATGTTGGTACTGGTGTCTGAGGACGCGCCCACCCGCACCACGCTGTGTGCCGGTGCCGGCAGTGTGGAGGCCGCGCACATCACGCTCACGCAGGGCACGTGGATCGGGCTGGATGCGCAAGCGCCAGAAACATTGGCTGCCAACTTGCGCCAGGTGCTTGCCCGCGCGGGTGACATGGTGCCGGAGAGTGGCGCTGCGCAAGGCAGCCAGGAAGTGACTCGCGCTTTGTCTCACCTGGCCGGCAAGGCCTGAACATAGATCACGCTGGCCCTAGCGCAAGGGGGCAGCGGCGGTGGATGCCGTGGCCGAATCCATCTCAGGCAGCATTTCGCCGTTGATGTGGGCCAGCGCGCGCTGCTCGGTCTCGTCCAGCACTTCCTGCGGGCGGGCGGTGCCGGGCACCAGCCGCGAGATGCCCACGCCGTATTGCGGTTGGAAGTGGTGCATGCCCGCCCGCGGGTCAGACACCATGAGCGGCTTGTTGAGCAGGGCACGCATGCGGAAGATCAGGCGGTCCACTTCTTTGGGGTTGGGGCCCGCCGATATCACCACCACAAAGCAGCGAGGGTGGTACAGCCCCACCACGTAGCGAAAGCCCACTGCACGCCGCAAGCGGGCCGCCATGGCCGACAAAATCTGCTGGTCCACCGTGTGGCCGGCGGCCTCGCTCATGGAATAGAGGTTGCGCAAGTGCAGGGCCACCACAGTGCATTGGCCATGGGCCCGTTCAGCGCGCCAGAGGGCGTCATCCACCTTGGCCAGCAGCACAGAGCCTGTGGGCAGGCCGGTGGCGCGGTCGAAACCCTTGTCGTCCCCTGCCAGCATCTTGAGCCTTCGGTTGTGCCGGTTGCGACGCGCCGTGAGGGTAATACCCACCAAAAAGTGCGCCACGGTGCCTACCGCAATCAAGGCCTTGGCGGGCAGGCTGATGGCGTCTGGCCACAGTGCGCAGGCATACAGGCCCAGCACCATCACGCCCAGGAAAGCGCAGGCCAGCACCATCCAGCGGGCGAGGTCGTCACCCAGCATGCTGGCGCGCACACAAGCCTGAAAGGCCAGCAACACGCCCAGCGCACTCACGCAGGCAGATACCAGCAGCGGGTTCAAGCCCGACAGCTCCAGCCAGCCAGCGCCGACTATCGCCAAATAGCCCGACACCACCACCAGCAAGGTAGCGCCCCACATGATGGTGTTGTGCACCAGGCGGTCCACCAGCGCGACACCCAGCCACAAGCCGAGGTAGCGCAGCACCAGTGCGCCGCTCAAGGGCCCGAAGGTGGATTGCAGCAGCAACAGCGTATGGGCTTGCAAGCCCGGTATCAGGGCCATGGGCAGGCCGGACATCAGCACGCAGCTGCTGCCCATGACCAGCACATAAGCCAACCCGCGCCAGGAGGCGATGGAGTTGTGGACCAGAATTTCGCTCAGGGCTCCGCAAGCCAGCGTGATCAAACCGCCCAGCATGCACGACCAGATGAAGACTTCCATGGCAACCATGCGCTCATTATTTATGTCTGGTCGGTAAATTGAAACCTTGAAAAACCCTGTATTTGCACCAAATGAGGGCCAATGCGAAGGGAAAGCCGGCGTCCTGCACGTTTCATCCGCCTGTGGTACCTTTGCGCCCCCGTCAAAAAGTTAAGGGCCATTGGTAATGGACAGAACACAAGAGGCCCTCAGTGCCCTGACCCCCGAGCGTCTGCGCGGCATACGCCGTGGTCTCGAAAAAGAAAGCTTGCGCGCAACCCCCGGTGGCAGTTTGGCCATGACACCGCATCCCTTGAGCATGGGCTCGGCCTTGACGCATCCGCACATCACCACCGATTTCAGCGAGTCGCAGGTGGAGTTGATTACTGGCGTGCACGCCCAACCGGAAGACTGCTTGCAAGAGCTCACCGATGTGCAGCGCTTCACCCTGCAAAGCATGGGCGAGGAGCGCCTCTGGGTGTCCAGCATGCCCTGTTGCCTGCCGGATGACGACGCCATTCCCCTGGGGCAATACGGCAGCTCCAACGTGGGGCGCTCCAAAACCGTGTACCGCATGGGCCTGGGCCACCGCTACGGGCGACGCATGCAAACCATCTCGGGCATTCACTACAACTGGTCGCTCCCGGATGTGTCCAGCGAGGCGTACTTTGGGCTGATCCGCAACTTCCGTCGCCATGCGTTTTTGCTGCTGTATTTGTTCGGTGCGTCACCGGCGGTGTGCTCCACCTTTGTGGCAGGTCGCCAGCACCAGTTGCAGCCCCTGAGCGAAGGCACCATGTATTTGCCCTACGCCACCTCCCTACGCATGGGCCGGCTGGGCTACCAGAGCGATGCGCAATCGTCGCTCGCGGTGAGCTACAACAGCCTGGAGGGCTACGGCCATTCATTGCAGGGCGCGCTGACCCAGGCCTACCCGGCCTATGAGGCCATCGGTGTGCAGGGACCGGACGGCGAGTACCGCCAGCTGGCGACCAGCTTGCTGCAAATCGAAAACGAGTTTTACGGCACCATCCGCCCCAAGCGGGTCACCTTCCCGGGTGAGCGCCCCCTGCACGCATTGCGCGAGCGCGGTGTGGAGTATGTGGAAGTGCGGCTGATGGACCTGGACCCCTTCGAGGTGGTGGGCATCAATAGCAGCACCATGCGCTTTCTGGATGTGTTCCTGCTGCACAGCCTTGCCACAGCCAGCCCTGACGACACCCCTGCCGAAATCGCCGCCTTGGCGCGCAACCAGCAGGACGTGGCCGAGCGCGGCCGCCAACCCGGCTTGCAAATTCAACGTAACGGACAAGCAATTTCGTTGGTGGACTGGGGGCGCGAGCTTCTGGCCCAGATGCAGCCGTTTGCGCAAGCGCTCGATGCTGCCCATGGCAACACGCTGTACACCGCAGCAGTGGCCCATGCGCTTATCGGCCTGGTGCAGCCGGACACACTGCCATCCGCCCGCGTGCTGCAAGCCATGCAGCAAGATCACCAAGGCTCGTTCGCGAAGTTTGTGTTGGCGCAAAGCAACCGCACCCGCGACGCCATGTTGGCGCAGCCTTTGGCGGCAGAGGTGCAGGCACAGTTTGAGCAGGAATCGGCGCAATCCTGGGAAGCCCAGCGCGCCATTGAGGCGGCAGACACCATGCCCTTTGGTGTCTACCTCAAGGAGTTTCTGGCACCCCACCGCTTGGTGGCGGGGCGCCGCACCGTGGCTGCCTAAACAGCTATTAGACGGCTACGGTTGCTTCAACAGCGGCTGCAGCCTTGCGCACGCGGGGGGCAGCCTTGCGGGCTGTCTTCTTCACAGCGCGCTTGGCGCCAGCCACTTTGGCCTTGACCTTGGAGCCTGCAATGCGGGCCACCAGATCGCCGCTCTTGGCTTCCAGCTTGGCAGCCACTTTGTTCACAGCCACCACAGCTGGCACGGCGGCGTTGGCCACAGTGCTCAGGGTGTTCAGGCCGGTGCTTTGCTCAAAGCGGGTGGCGTTTACGGCGGCTTGTTCCAAGCCCTTGCCGGCCAGCTCAACGGCTTTGTTGACAGCAGTGTCAGCAGTGTCGGTGGTCAAGGTGACGCCTTGCACGTAGTAGCCGGTGATTTTCTTCTGAGCGCTCAGGGCGTTGGTACGCACTTCGCTGCTGATGCGCTTGCCGGCTTTTTGCACGGCGGCAGACCAGGTCTTTTCCACGTAGCCGGCAGCGCGCTCGTTGCCCAGGCGGTAGGCATTGATAACGTTCTTGGCCGTGTTGCCGTAGCTGGCGATCAGGTCATTGGTAGCGCTGGTGAGGGTGGTGCTCATGGAAAACTCCTGTGGAAAGATGAATCAATAGGTCTATGACTGGATTCTCAAGAAGCCCCCTAGTGAAGACACCTTAAATCCGGCCTCTTTCCTAGGGGCGGCTGTCTAAGCGGTGCATGCGGGCCACATACGGGACAATGCAGGGTTTAGCGCAGCGACAGAAAGACATACGGCATGGCAATTCAGTGGTTCCCGGGGCATATGCACCTGACCCGCAAGGCAATTCAAGAGCGCATCAAGGAGATTGATGTCGTCATTGAGCTGCTCGATGCACGCCTGCCCGGGTCGAGCGCCAACCCCATGCTGGCTGAGCTAACGGCGACCAAGCCCGCACTCAAAGTGCTTAACAAGCAGGACTTGGCGGACCCTGAACGCACCGCGCTCTGGCTGGCGCACTACAACGCCATGCCCGGCGTGCGTGCGCTGCCGCTGGATGCCAGCATGACCACCCCCGCCAAAGCGCTGGTGGCTGCCTGCCACGAACTGGCTCCCAACCGGGGCGGTATGGCCAAGCCCATGCGGGTGCTGATTTGCGGCATTCCCAACGTGGGCAAGTCCACGCTGATCAACACCCTCAAGGGCAAGCGCGCTGCCAAAACCGGCGACGAGGCCGGGGTGACCAAAATCGAGCAGCGCATCACCATTGCGGACGACTTCTACCTCTACGACACCCCCGGCGTGCTGTGGCCCCGCATCATCGTGGCCAAGAGCGGCTACAACCTGGCGGCCAGCGGCGCCATCGGCAAAAATGCCTTCGACGAAGAAGAAGTCGCCCTCGAACTGCTGGACTACCTGCGCCAGCATTACGCCGGCACGCTGGAGGCGCGCTACAAGCTGACCGGTGTGGCGGGGCAAACCGACGAACAGCTGTTGGACGCCATAGGCCGCAAGCGCGGTGCCTTGCAGTCGGGCGGGCGCATCAACCTGAACAAGGCTGCAGAGATCGTGATCCACGATTTCCGCAGTGCGGTGCTGGGCCGCATTACCCTGGAGACGCCGGAGCAATTTGCCCAGTGGCTGGCCGAGGGCAAGCAAATCGACGCGGAGCGCCAAATGAAAAAGGACGCCATTGAGATGGCCCGCCTCATCCGCCTCAAAAAGGTGAAGCGCCCTGATCAACCCCGTCACAGCGATGCCCGTGAGGCTGCGGCCGACAAGCCCGCTCCCTCAGACGAGGAATAGAGCAAAAGTAGCCGCCAGCGCCCGTCGAATATGCGCGAACAGCTCCTGATTTCATAGCGTTGAAGCCATGTGCACCAACTTCATCCCTTCTGCGCGGGTCGATTTTCTGGAGCAACGGCTGGGGCCTGTGGCGTCTTTGCCTGTGGGGGCTGCAAGCTGGCCTGCTGAAACTTTTCCCGGCTATGCCGCACCCGTCGTGGTGCGCAGCGGGCAGGGCAGTGTGGCTCTGCAAGTAGCCCAGTTCGGGCTCATGCCGCCCTGGAGCAAAGATGCGCAGCATGCCCGGGAGATGTCCCGCGGCACCTACAACGCACGCAGCGAAACCGCCGCCATCAAACCCAGCTTCCGCCATGCGTGGGCTGCCCGGCAGTGGGCGCTGGTGCCCATGGAGTGTTTTTTCGATCCTTGCTGGGAAGACGCGGCTGCAAACGGTGGCCGTGCCGTTCGCTGGCGCATGTCCATGCCCGACGGTGAGCCTTTTGCGGTGGCTGGTTTGTGGGAACGCTGGACCGACAAGGCCAGCGGCGAGCAGGCCGACAGCTTCACCTTGCTGACGGTGAATGCCGATGGCCACCCCCTTATGGGCCGCATGCACCGACCCGGCGATGAGAAGCGCATGCCGGTGATCGTGCCGCCCGGGCGCTACGCCGATTGGCTGGACGCTAGCCCGCAGCAGGCCATGGAGTTCATGCGGTGCTTTCCTGCGCAAGAGATGCGAGGCGAGCCCGCACCCTTGGAACGTGCCACCAAAACACCACGCGCTGTGCCCCGCAGCGACAGCCCACCGCCGCCGGAGAACCTGTCGTTGTTCTGAGCCGCGTTCAGCGCAGCTCGGCTTCCAGGTTGTCCCACAGCTCCTTGTCTGTCAAAGGCGTCTCTTTAGACAGCGTGGGGTTGGCAATGCGGATGACTCTGCGGCCCGAGAGGTTGATGTCCGCAAGAATGCTCTTCTTGAATTGCAGGTAGCGCTTCTGGAACTTGCCATTGCGCATCAGCAAGCGAATCCCCTCGTCAGCACGCTGGGCCAGCTTTTCACCTTCCTGGGTTCTGGGGAAAAAGAAATAGCGCGGTAGCGGGTAGTACAGCACCAGCTTTTTTTCCACCGTCAGGTCGGGGTAGGCCGAGATGTTGCTGGCGAGCTCCGCGCTGATTTCGTTCACTCCGCGCGAGAACAGGTCAAACCTTCCTGCGTCCAACATGGGGAACAGGCTCTCGTAGGTTGGGCCGGTCACCACGTCCAAACCGGCGTAGCGCAGGATGTCCACATCGATCCAGCTTGCGGCCTGTCCGATGCTGAATTGCCGGAGCTCGCTGCTGCCGCGTATACCGCTGAAGGCAGCCTGGTTGATGCCTTTGATCAAAAACAGGCGGTAGCCGGTGAGCCCCTTGTCGAGCGGTATGCGGATCGGGAGCAACTTTTTCTCCCGTTCCATGCTGGTGGTGCGAGCCATGACGCTGATGTCCTGGCTGTTGCCCAACTGCATTTCGGCGCGGGCGGGTGTCATCACTTTGGGGCTGGGCTGCAGTTCATACGGGCCCCATTTGCTCTGGGTCTCGTCGAGCGCCAGTTGCAGAATGTCCCAGTAAAAATTCATGCGTACATCGCCTCCGCTTTCGGGCGGCGGATAGATGTATTGCATGGGTGCTGCCCACGTGCTGACGTGCAGCAGCGCAGTCAAAATCAGGCCAACGACGGCGTTTTTCTTCATGAGTCGCAGCATCTCTGCTCTCGGTTTATTTGAAACTAAGTTTAGCGTTGCGATATGACAAGGCGAAGAAGTCTATTTGCCCATGGCCTTGCGTGAGCCGTCTTCAAACAACTCGTCGTCACTGCGCAGGGTGCCATCTGCATCCCACACGCGTTGGCGTTTGATGTTGCCTTGGGAGTCGTAGGTATTCTCGAGTTCAGTTTTACCGTTCTCGAAGAAACTTAGGTGCACGCCTATTGCGCGCTCGCTGTATCTACCATCAGCTACAAAGCTGCCTTGAAAGCGCAGCTTGCCGCTGTCGGTAAAGCGCTGCCACTCGCGCACTTCGGTGCTGCCTTCCAGTGTGAACTTCTCTTTGCTCTGGGGTTGGCCATTCAGGAAGTAGCGAGCATCCAAAACAAGGCGGCTGCGCTTGCGGCCGTTGCTCTCTACCACGGTGTATATCCGCTCGCGCACCAACGTGCCACTGGCGTGGAACTCGGCATCACGCAGCAAGAGAGCGGGGCGACTGCTTTCGTCCCACAGCTTTTCACGACGCTTGATGCCGTCTTCGGCGTAGAAACTCTCTTTGACCTGAGTGCCATTGCGTTCCAATTCGTCCGACGGCTTGCCGCTGGCATAAAAGCGGGTGGACTTTTGCACCACACCGGCTAGCAGGGTCTGGGTGCCGCGCAGGCTACCGTCGCTGCCATACGTGGAAACGGTAGATGCTTTTCCACCAAAGCCGCACAGGGCAGCATCGTCCACATGGGGCGCCAACAAGGGCTTGGGGCCACAGCGCAGTTCGCTGAGTTGCTTGTTGGCCGTGAAGTGGGCCGCTGCGCCCTCCCGCTCGGTATCCGCCACAAACTCCACGCGTTTGGGTGCGCCACTGTCGTACCAGCTGCGGCGCAGGCCACGGGCGTTGCCGTTCACGTTGGTGAACTCTTCGATTAGCTGCCCATTGGCGGCCCATTCGCGCTCAAGGCCTACACGGGGGCCATTCGGCGTGGTGGTGAATTCTTTGTTCAGCTTGCCGTCGCGGTAGTAGCGCATCAGGCCGTAAGAGTCGCCGTTGCGCAACTCGTACTCGCGCTCCATGCGGCCTGTGTCCCGGTCTTTGCAGCGCACCATGCCGGTTTTGCCGGCGGTTTCTGCGCCATTGTTGGTGTTGATGGATTGGCCGTTGAACTCACAGTCCTGCACCGCAAAGGCAGCAGGGGTGATGCAGATCAAAAGTGTGGCGAGGAGGCGGTGTCGCATGGTCGAGCTGATGATGTAAGTCAAGGAATGTAGCGCAGCGGGCGCGCACAGTGGTGGCATCTCAATACAGGAGGACACCATGTTCAAACACATTCTGCTGGCCACAGACGGCTCGGCTTCTTCAGAGCACGCAGCCCAACTTGCGGTCAACCTCGCCCGCACCCACGGCGCCAGACTCACAGCCCTGTATGTGGCGGACCCTTACCCCTATATCGGCATTGGCGAAATGAACCCTGCGGGTCTGCAGGCCTATGCATCTGCCGGTCAACAACTGGCAGCCCAGGCGCACGCGCATGTGGATGCCCTGTGCCGCAATGGCGCCCCTGTGGAGCTCGAAGCCCGCTTCGTGGAAGATGCGACGGCGGTCAACGGCATTGTGCAAAGCGTGCAGACCGTGGGTGCAGATCTCATCGTCATCGGTTCACACGGCCGCTC
This sequence comes from Curvibacter sp. AEP1-3, assembly GCF_002163715.1. Lineage (GTDB taxonomy): Bacteria > Pseudomonadota > Gammaproteobacteria > Burkholderiales > Burkholderiaceae_C > Allorhodoferax. Next base: position 1,337,311 of record NZ_CP015698.1, on the reverse strand, counting down.
CGGCGTGGCGCGCCTGGTGCTGGGCAGTGTGGCCGCCAAGGTGGTGGCGCAAAGCCCCGTGCCTGTGCTGGTGGCACGTTAAGCCCCACGCGCCTGCGGGCGCTTGAAAAAGGCCGCAGGGCCTCCAGTTACAGCGTTCATGCAACGCCGCTAACGGGAGACCTGTGGCCTTTACTTTGTTTTGTATCGCCGCATTTGCGCTCTTGGCCGGCCTCCTGGGGTATCCGCGCTGGTTGGCGTGGCGGCGCAGCCGCCTGCAGGAACAACCTTTTCCGGCGGCTTGGCGCAAGCACTTGCGCAAGCGGGTGCCCCTGTTTGCGCGCCTGCCGGCTGACTTGCAGCTGCAACTCAAAAAGCACATTCAGGTGTTTGTGGCGGAGAAGGCGTTCATCGGATGCGACGGCCTGCGCGTCACGGACGAAATGCGGGTAGTCGTGGCCGCCCATGCCTGCCTGCTTCTGCTCAATCGCACCCGGGGCGTCCCAGCGGACTACTTTGCCGGGGTTCGTCAAATCCTGCTGTACCCGGCGGCGTTTCTGGTAGACCGCAGCCACACCGATGCTGCCGGAGTCCACCATGCCCAGCGCCAGGCGCTGGCAGGCGAATCCTGGTCGCAGGGGCAGGTCATCCTGTCGTGGCAGGACGTATTGCAGGGTGCTGCCGACCCGCAGGATGGCCGCAATGTCGTGATTCATGAATTCGCCCACCAGCTGGACCAGGAAAACGGCCAGGCCATGGGGGCACCTTTGCCGTTGGCGGGAGACGCCAGCTACAACCCCCAGCGTTGGAAAGCCGTGTTGAGTGCGGCTTTTGAGCGATTGCAGGGCGAAGCCTTTATGCACCAGCAAGTGCTGCTGGACCATTACGGTGCGCAGGACCCAGCAGAGTTTTTCTCCGTTGTGTCAGAGGTGTTTTTCGAGCAGGGCGCCGCATTGCGCGGCTATGACGCGGCGCTGTACCGCGAGCTGCAGGGCTACTACAAGGTGGATCCGGCCAGCTGGTAAGGCGCGCGTCAACCGCCGTGGCCCGGCGGGCGGCACAATGCTTGCTCCGTCCGGTTCATGTCTTCTTCCATGCCTCTATCCCCTCCCGACAAGCCCGCCAGCGGGCCGGTTGATCTGCCTGCCGCCTTGCAAGGCGATGTGCAGCAGCACACTTTGTTTGAGGATGCGCAGGCCATCTTTACCGGCACCTTGTTTGTGAGCCTGGCGCTCATCCTGTTCGGGCAGGCCGGCTTGCTCACTGGCGGTACGGCCGGTGCGGCTTTTGTGCTGCACTACGCGACCGGGGTGAGCCTGGGCAAGCTGTTCTTTTTGATCAACCTGCCGTTTTACTGGTTTGCCTGGCGGCGCATGGGGCGGGAATTCACGGTCAAGACCTTCGTGGCCATCACGTTTTTGTCGGCCATGGCCGAATGGTCTCCACGCCTGTTTGCCATTGAGCGGCTGCATCCCGCCTATGCGGCCGTGCTGGGCGGCCTGCTGCTGGGCTCGGGGTGCTTGTTTCTGGCGCGGCACCGTGCCAGTCTGGGTGGTGCCACCATCGTGTCGCTGTACCTGCAGCGCGCGCGTGGTTGGCGCGCCGGCATGGTGCAAATGGGCATGGACTGCACCATCGTGCTGCTGGCGCTGACCGTGGTCGACCCGGTGCGGGTGGCGTACTCGGTGTTGGCGGCGGTGGTGATGAACCTGTTCATTGCTGTCAACCACCGCCCCGGCCGCTACGCAGTCCTCTAACGCCTTCAGTTCACACCCAGAAACTCGGCAAGTGCCGCGGTCTCCATGGCACCTGCGTTGGTGACTACCTGGCCGGATTTGATGTTCTTGGCCACCACATAGGGCACGGACTCCACCGCCAGCTTGTTGAACAACTCGGTGTTGGCCTTGATGATGGCTTCTACCTCTGGCGCTACAGAGGCCGGCAGAGGTGTGCCGCCTGTGCCGGCGAGGATGGAGGTTTCATGGGCTGCCATGAATTCAGCCGGGTTGGACGCACTCAGGATGGCCGCGCCCTGAGGTGCGCTCTTTCCGTTGATGAAGGACACGGGGATCCACACAAACTTTGCCTTGGGCAACAAGGCCTGGGACGATTGCCACAGGTGGCCGCAATGCGGGCACTGGGGATCAAACAACACATACACCGGGTTGGCAGCCATCATGGCACCCACGGTGAAGCCTTTGCCCTCAGCGGCGATCTTTTCGTAAGCCTGTGCAGGTGCCAGGGCCGAGGCTTTCTCCGCAGGCTTGGCGCCGGCTTCTTCTTGTTTGCCGCAAGCGACCAAACTGCCCAGCGCCAATGCCATGGGCAGGGCCAACAGGCGAAGGCGGTTGCGATCAGGAGAAGCCGGGTGGGCGATAGGCAAAGACGTCATGGACATAGGTGTTGCAGGTTGTAAAAGTGTCAGCGGGGGTAGAGTCGGTGAAAGCGGCAATGGTTCCCACAGTGGCTACTTTACAGGCACCCTCTGCAAAGCCCCTGTTGGTGCGGGTTTTGGGGCTTGTAAACATAGTTATCCACAAAGTGGCGCACAGTTTTCGGGGGTAATGCGGTGCAGTCTGAAGTCGTTTTCTTCAGCTACACCGAATTTCAAAAAGTGCTAACACAAAACTTTCCCTCATTGACAAATGACAGATTTTTCATTTTGGAGAGACGTGAATTTGCCTAAATTTTAGGCATCGTGTCGCAGCCCAATACTGGCGCGGATTTCGCGGCTTGTACCTTGTGTTATCCACAGCGTGGCCCACACGGGAATGGGGTAAGTTTTTTGGCCTCTGGTTGTTACGAATCGGTCCTTCTGCCATAGTGGCATCGGGGAAGGTTCAAAAACTACAGAGGCAGGTACAACATGCCAAACCGGTTACGGGTCCGTCGCAGTGTGTCGCTGCGGCGTGCCTTGCGAATGCTTGTGGTGTTCAGTGTGCTGCCCACGGCCATCGTGGGCATGTTGCTGGCGTACGCCAACTACCGGCTGCAACGCGAAAGCGTGGAGCAGCAAACGGTGTTGGTCGTCAGGGCCATCCAGTCAGACCTCGAGCGGGAGATGGCGGCCATCGAATCGGCACTCAAAACACTGGCTACCGCCCCGGAGTTGGGGAATGGCAATCTGCCGGGCTTTTACCAGCGGGCCACCCAGGCGCTGGGTTCAGGATCGGTCCTGAACTACATCCTGACGGACCGTGAAGGCCGGCAGGTTCTTAACACCTTGCTTCCGTTCGGAACCGCCTTGCCCACCCGCGGTACACCAGCCCAACTGGGCAAAGTGTTCGATTCACAGACCACTGTGCTGACCGACATGTTCACGGGGGTGACTACCAAGGCGTACATCATCGCCATGGGAGTGCCGGTGGTGTCAGGCGGCAAGGTGATTTACAGCCTCAATATCGGACTCACACCCGACCGTATCAACAAAATCATTGCCCGCCACCCCATACCTGAGGGGTGGCTGGTGGCGGTGCTGGACAGCAGCCGCACGATCGTGGGGCGCTCCCGCGAGCCGGAGCGCTTTGTGGGCCAAAAGGCGGTGCCGGAGTTGGTCAACATGCTCGCGCAGCGCGACTCCGGTTTCATGGAGTCCGTCACCAAAGAGAACATACCGGTGTTTACCGCTTTCAGCACCTCACCTTTGTGGGGCTGGACAGTGGTGAGCGGTGCGCCCAAAGCAGAGTTGCACCGCGAATTGCTCATTCAGCTCGCCCAGGTGATGGCGGGCCTGTTGGCTGCGCTGATGCTGGGGCTCTGGTTGGCCCGCCGCGCCGGTCTGAAAGTGCTTTCTTCCGTCGGTGAACTGAATGATGCAGCTTTGGCGTTGGGCCGTGGCGATGACATCACCCTGCCGACACTGGAACTGCAAGAAGCCCAAGCCGTGGGCACGGCGATGCTGCAGGCGGCTGACGCCATGCGCAAGGTGAAGTTCTTTGCCCAGCACGACGCGCTGACCGAGCTGCCCAACCGCCTGCTGTTTGATGAGCTGGCACAGCGCAGCATGTCCATGGCCCTGCGCCGTGACAGCGAACTTGCCTTGCTGGCGCTGGACTTGGACGGATTCAAGGCCGTCAACGACAGCTTGGGCCATTCCATGGGCGACGAGGTCCTCAAGACCGTCGCCCTGCGGATCGCTCAAACCATTCGTGGCTCGGATGTGGCGGCCCGCATCGGGGGGGATGAATTCATCATCCTGCTGTCCGAGGTATCTGCCGAGACGGCCATGCAAAGTGCTGAGCGCTTGGTGGAAGTGCTGTCAGAGCCATACCCCGGGGTCGGGCTGCCGCTTGGGGTGAGCATCGGGGTGGCGATGTTCGCGCGCCATGGTACCGAAATGAAGACTCTCATGCTCGCTGCAGACCGGGCGCTGTACGCCGCCAAAGCGGGTGGCAAGGGGCGTGCAGTTCTGGCGTCGGGTTGATGCCTGCTAGCACAGAAAAACGGCTACAAAAACAGAGTTGTTTGGGTTGCCTGTTTCTTGAGCACCGCGTCCAAAGCCAATGCAGGCGCGGGTTTCAGGCCTTGTGAACACGCTTATCCACAATGCAGTCCACATGCGAGTGGGGTAAGTTTTTTTCAACTTTTTTTGCCCCGCGCGCGCTCAAGCCATGGCTGGTTTGTGCTAAACCGAAATCACTCTTCCAGGAAGTTGGCAATCGTCGACCCGGCTGCCGGATCCCGCGGCTTGCGCACACCGTGTTTGGCCAGAATCTCGATATAGAACTGCTTGCCGCCTTCTTTGGCAATGGCGTCGACCAGGCCGATCAGCTCGGCAGAGTGGGCCACCACAGCGTCCTGTTCGGTCGCACCGAAGCGGCAGTCAAAGTCCCAGAAATCCACGCCTTCGGGTAAGGCGCGGTTGCGTTCGCGCTTCATGTATTTGCGGATTTCGTGCTTGGTGGCATCTAGCAGGCGGTCGGGGTGCTTGCCTTCAAGGTGAAGGGGGAATGTTTTTTTCATGGGGAAATCCTGGAGCGTGCGGCCGCTGAAATGCAGCCGGCAGGTCGTTGAGGCCAAAGGGTGGCAGGTGGGCGATGATACGCCCCATGCAACATCACCCTCGCGAACAGCACCCCACGCCCGACAAAGACGCCATTGCCCTGCTGCCCGAATTTGGACGCTTGGGTCTGGACCGCATCACACTGGTCAGCACAGGTCCGCAGGCACTGGCAGCGCTAGAAGAGCTGCGCTCTGCCCGCGCCTGGGGCTTCGACACCGAGTCCAAACCCACCTTCAAGGTGGGTGAAATGTCTGATGGCCCCCATGTGCTGCAGTTGTCCACGCCACAGCGGGCCTGGGTGTTCCAGTTGCATGACCCCGAATGCAGGGCGGTGGCTGCGCAGTTGATGGCCTTGCCCGGGGTGGTGAAAGCAGGTTTTGGCTTGGGGGATGACCGCAAACGCATCCTGCACAAACTGGGGGTAGAGCCGGTTGGTGTGCTGGAGTTGAACCACGTTTTCCGCGAGCGGGGCTACCGCAAGGACATGGGCGTCAAAGGCGCCGTGGCGGTCTTGTTCAACCAGCGGTTCATCAAGAGCAAGAAGGCCGCAACTAGCAACTGGGCTGCACCGCGCCTGACAGAGGCGCAGCTGGTCTACGCCGCCAATGACGCGTATGCCGCTATCCGGGTGTACGACGCGTTGGGTCTGTGAGGCCCCACACCAGCAGCAGGTTGTTGGCCGGCATCTCGTGGCGTGCCTGCAGCCGCAGGCCGGCTTTTGCAGCCTCGGCCTCAATGTCGCTCAGCTCGCGGATACCGAAGCTCGGGTCATGGGCCCGCAGGCTGGCATCAAACTCGAGGTTGCTGGTGGTCGGAGCGACCCCGGTCTCAAAGTAAGGCCCGTACGTGACTAACACGCCTTCGCCGGCAAGATGCTGCGCTGCGCCCCGCATGAGTGCACCGCAAGAGGCCCATGGCGCGATGTGCAGCATGTTGATGCACAGCATCAGGTCATAGGGACCGGCCAGTTCGGAATCGGTGTCAAACCAGGGCTCCTGGCATACATCCAGCTGCTGCGCGATTTCAATATTGCTGAGATCTGCCTCGCTGGCACGCACTTCAATGTTGTAGAGCGCGCCGCGGTGCACCTCAGTAGGCTGCCAGATCCACTGCGGCAAGTGCCGGGCGAACCAGACCACGTGTTGCCCGGTGCCCGATGCAATCTCCAGCGCCCGCCCGCTGGGGGGCAGTAGGGATTGCAGCACCTCCAGAATAGGTTGCTTGTTGCGTTCGGCAGAGGGGCTGTGGTCCGGTTGAGCCATGGCGCTTGCAGCGGTGGGTGTGGGCTTAGTGCGTGACGAATTCGTAGCTGACTTCTTCGCTCTCGACCATATCGAGAATATCGTTCAGCTCGTCTTCGCTTTCGGTGCTGCTCCAGGTGTCTTCAGGGTCAGCGGCAAACAGGGGTTCGATGGCGATGTCCAGAAACTGGCCATTGGGCAGGCTCAGCACCGGGGTGCCTTCCGAGGTTTCGACCAGCGACCAGTCGTCCGGTACCGACATTTCCAGCTTGATGGTGACGTTGAGTTTTTTCATGGAAAAGTCCTATGGGGGTTCATTGTGTGAGGCGGCGAGGTTAACCGACTTGGGTGAAGCAAGCCAATTTGCCACTTTGCGAATACCCCTTACCACAGGTTTTTGTGCCTGCAAGCGAGTACTTTTGCACTGCCTGTTTTTTAGGCGCGCTTGTCAAACCCAATGCCGGCGCGGATTTCGCCGCTTGTAAACACGCTTATCCACACAACAGCCCACAGGCGCTTGGGGTAAGTTTTTTTCAATTATTTTTGCACCGGCATGTGCATCTTGACCCAGCGCAGGATGTCGGCCTGGCCCATGGCGCCGGGCTGGCGGGCGACCTCGCGTCCACCCACAAACAAAGCCAGCGTCGGAATGCTGCGGATCTGGAAGCGCGCGCCCAGCGCCTGCTGGGCCTCGGTGTCTACCTTGGCCACGCGGATGTGCGGCTCCAGCTGCGCCGTAGCCGCCGCATAGGCCGGGGCCATGGAGCGGCAGGGGCCGCACCACGGGGCCCAGAAGTCCACCAGCAGCGGTATGTGGCTGCGGTTCAGGTGTCTGTCAAAGGTGGCCGTGGTCAGGTCCAGCGGTTTGCCGGTGAACAGGGCGCCTTTGCAGCTGCCGCAGTCCGGGGCGCTGCCGAGCTGGTCGGCAAGCACGCGGTTAGTGGTGTGGCAGTGGGGGCAAACGATGTGGAGTGCGTCAGTCATGCCGCTTAGCTGGCGGCATGGGCGGTTTTCTCAAGGCACGGGTGGGCAGGACTTAGGCCTTACTCCCTAAGAAACAACCGGAATTAGGGTTAACCCTTGCACTGCATCTAGGGTTAACCCTATACTGCGGTGCAACATCACACGGTTTTACTTAAGGAGTCCACCATGACCAGCACGACACTCAACGCAATCTCTCTGCCCCAGAACGCACAACCTACCGTGGGCGCTTCCTTGCAGGCGCTGTGGGTGGCCGGCAAGAATCTGGCGGTAGCACTGTGGCAAGTTTCCTTCGGCACGGGCCAGTCGCAAGCCACGACCCGCTTTGCAGAGGCGGAAGAGCTGCGTACCTTTGCTGCCAGCATCCAGAAGTCGGACCCTTCGTTCGCGCTGGAGCTGTTTGCAGCCGCTGACCGTCACGAAGGTCTGTAAACCCGGCCTACCAAGGCACCCCCCGGCCGTGCTGACCGGGTGGTGCCCGCCTGACGATTACATCGTCGGGTAGTCGGTGTAGCCCTGTGCACCCGGTGTGTAGTAGGTGCTGCTGTCAGGCGTGTTCAACGCCGCACCGGCTTTCACGCGTTCCGGCAGGTCCGGATTGGCAATGTATGCGTTGCCGAACGCCACAGCATCCAGTTTTCCGTCCTTGATCGCTTGCTCAGCCTCTTCAGCGCTGTAGCCCATGTTGCCGATCAATACACCCTTGTAGTTCGTACGTGCCACGGTCACCACGTCGGCCTTTTGCACGCCGAAAAAGTCCGCACGCATCAGGTGCAGGTAGGCCAGTTTGAAGTCGTTGAGCTTTTCGGCCAGGAAAGCGGTCAGGCCCACGGGATCGCTGTCGACCATGCTGTTAAAGCTGTTCAGGGGCGACAGGCGCGCACCCACGCGGTCGGAGCCGATGGCTTCGCTTACCGCAGTCAGCACTTCAAACAAGAAGCGCGCGCGGTTTTCCAATGAGCCGCCATAGGCATCGGTGCGCTTGTTGCAGCCGTCACGCAGGAACTGGTCAATCAAATAGCCATTGGCGCCATGCACTTCCACGCCGTCAAAGCCTGCGGCGATGGCGTTTTTGGCGCCCTGGGCAAAGGCAGCCACGATGTCCTTGATCTCTTCCACACTGAGTGCGTGCGGCACCACGTGCGGCACTTTGCCCGCGGGGGTGTGGATCTCGCCTTCAATGGCCAGCGCGCTGCTGGACACGGTGCGCACACCGCCATTGATGCCGGGGTGGGCTGCACGGCCTGCGTGCCAGATCTGCATGAAGATGCGCCCGCCCTTGGCGTGCACGGCATCGGTGGTTTTCTTCCAGCCGGCAATTTGCGCTTCGGAGTAGACGCCGGGCTCAGCCACGAAGGCAGAGGTACCTTCCTGCACCATGGTGCACTCGGTGATCAGCAGGCCGCCGCTTGCGCGCTGGGCGTAGTACTCGGCCATCAAGTCATTGGGCAGGTGCTCCATGCCCGCGCGGGTGCGGGTCAGTGGCGCGAGGATGAAACGGTTAGGCAGAGTCAGCGCGCCGACTTGGAGGGGGGTGAAAAGCATGTTCAAAACCTGTAAACGTAACAACAAGGGGCGCGAGTGTGGCACCGGGCCAATAAGCCCGGTGTGGTGGGGTTACTCGGTTTTGGGTTAGGCCAGCGGCACAGTCGATCAGCTGCAGCTCAGTGTTGCCAGGTTCTTGCCCACACCAACCACCGCTGCCAGGTTGGCTTTGACGCACGCCGGTGTTTGCGCCGTATAGGTGTAAGGCAAAGTCAGCGGAAATGCTTTGGTGCTCGTCCAGCTGTCTGCGTTGATGTAGCCGGAGCCTGTGGTCCACGTGATGTTGTAGGTGGCGTTGTCCGCCGCACTTTGGGTGTTGTTACCACGCAGCTCCCACCAGCCGCAGTTGCTGGAGTCGTAGCGGCAGGTCACGGGGTTCTTGGCGTTTTCGAACCAGTTTTTTTCAATCAATGTGTATCCGGCTTGCCGCACGTTGATGCCGGAGTCGGTGATGCCGGTGTACAGGTTGTTGTACATGTGCGTCCAGCCACCACGCTGTAGCGGCAAGCGGGCGTTCACGTTGCTGTAGATGTTGTGGTGGTAAGTGATCTCGCGGCCACCGGCGATGTCCGTGCTGGAAGACCCGTCCAGCCCCACCTTCTTGTTGTCGTGGATGTAGTTGTACGAGACCGTGATGTTGTGAGAGTCCTTCTTGATATCGATGGCACTTTCAAACGTCAGGTCGCCGTCCGGTGAGCCATTGCATTCGTTGTTCACTGCAAACAGCTCGTTATGGTCTATCCAGACATTGGAGGAGGTGTCGATGCGCAACATGTCCGCGTCGTTGGCAGCGCCGGCCAGCGCACCGATCTTCATGTTCCGCACCACCACGTTGTTGCTGCGGATCAAGGTAATGCCGAAGTTGGCTGACGAGCCGTTGGCTCCCTGGATGGTCAGCCCGAAGTTGAAGTCTTTGATCTGCAACTCGCGGTAAGGGTCGTTCCAGTGCGGGTTGGGGCAGTTGTGATTGGCATCGACCGTGTGGTCACTGATGATTTGGGCAATCAATGTGTCTTCGTTGCCTGTGTAAGTCAGTATCAGGGGCTTCCCGGCGGCCTTGGCCGCTGCCACCTCGTTGATCATGTCTTGCAGGGTGGCCGCACTTCGCACCAGGGCGCCTGTCACATTGCCGCCGGATGTGGTGGCAAAGCCGCCCGAACTGCTGGCCACTGCACCTGAGGTGGAGCCTGAACTTGAACTGGTCGATCCCCCGGACGTAGCGCCTGTGGAGGGGTTTGCAGTCACTCCACCCGTAGATGCCGAGCCAGAGCCCCCCGAGCCGGACGATGCCGTGCTGCTGCCACCGTCCCCGCCACCGCCTCCATCGCCCCCACCGCAACCGCCGGCAGCCAGCAAAACCCCAACAAAAAGGAAGCAATAGCGACGCAGCACAGGGAGCATGGAAATACAAAGATTAAACAGGCCTACATACAGCCCCGAAAATTCTACGAACGACCGTTCGCTTTACGCCTTGGAAATTGTCAAAAGCCTGTTTGGTTTGTATGGAGATGTAAGGCTGCCTGGCCCTTAGTACGCAGCCAGCGCCGCATTGCGCACGCGGGCCAGCAGTCGCTGCCGGATCAACCCGCTCACCGGGCGTATCAGCCACCAATAGGGCGTGAAGCGGCGCAACGAAGCGTGGTCGTTGCAAAACACCCGCGTCTCGGTGTGCAACCAGGTGCCACCCTCTGCGGCGGGGCGGGTGCTGAAGTTGAGCACCAGCTTGGCAAAGCCCGGCTCATTGAAATTGGCAAACTGGTCCGGGCCGGCCATACGCACCTGGCCATAGTCCGCCTGCCAGAACTTGCCCACCAGCCCGAGCGCGATTTCACGGTCGGCATCGCGGCCCAGCAGGGTGAAATTGTCGATGCCAAAGGGCGCCTGGGTCGCCAGGCGGCTGCGGCCACCCAGGGCACCCCGCAGCCGGTCCGGCAACTCACGCAGCTGGATGAAGCGGCGCGCCCATGGGTCTTCGCTTACGCCCGGCTGCAGCACCGCGTTCAGCAAGGCGCCGGGCTGGGCCGGCGTCAGCAACTGGTGCTTTTCGCTGAACTGGTACTGCGGCATCAGCCGCTCCATCAACTCCATGCGCTTGCTTACTCGGTCGCGAATTGGGCGTAGTAGGCCTTGATGGCCGGTGTCTCGGCAATACGCTGCATGTGCGCGTTCAGCGCAGGGGCCACGCGCTCTACCAGGTCGGTGGGCACATGGTCGAAGCGGCCGGAGTTCAAGGCACGCACATCGATAAACACTTTCAGGTCTGCCACGGTGAGTCGGCCGTCGGCAAAAAACTCGCCGCCTTGTGCTTGCAATCGCTGCTGCAGCCAGGCCAGGTACACGGGCATGGAGCCATTCACCAGCGCCAATCGCGCTGCCTTTTGCTCTTCGCCGCTCATGCGGAATGTGGGGCCCATCTTGACGCCTGCGTCTTCCACCACATAGGTGACTTCATCGCAGTACAAGGCTTGCAAGGGGTCGGTGGGGTACAGGCCGGCCAGCTTGCCCGCAAAGCGCAAGAGCGCATCGCTCTGGGTGAACTGGGTGCCATCCACATCCAAAGTGGGCACTTGGCCGAACGGAGTGGATTTGCGGATTTCTGCAAACTGAGGGAAGGTAAAGCGGTGGTCATCAAACGCCACACCGCCCAGGTGCAGGGCCAGGCGAACGGGTTCCGCGCGGCCGCCGTGCATGTCAAAGTAGCTGAGTTTCAATTGGGGCATGGTGTCTTCCTTGTAGGCTGATGTTTCGGGACCGCACGTCGGGTGTGCAGGACGTAGCGCATTCTATGCAGGCGGACCTCTGCGCATGGACCATGCATAAAAAAGCCCTCTGGCGCCCGAATAATGTGCGCGAGCAGCTACTAAAATCGTAGCAAACAGATCAGGCGAAAAAGCTACCTTCATGACTATCCCCCGTTTCTATCCTCTCGGCACCCCCGGCCAAGCCTGGGGCCCCGCCGAAGTTCAGCAGTGGCGCGCCCGCCAAGTGCGTCAGCGCAGCTATGCCGACGACGTGCTCTCTGCGGTGGAGCAGCTGCGTGCGCAATGGGATGTGGAAAGCTATGGCGAAGTCATTTATGCGGATTCCGTGCACAGCGAAGAGCGCTTTCCGCTCATGGCCTTGCGCAGCCGCAGTTGGAGCAGTGCTTTGCCCACGGTGCTGGTCACTGGCGGAGTGCATGGGTACGAGACCAGTGGCGTGCATGGCGCGTTGCGCTTTGCGGCCGAGCACGCTGCCGCCTACGCCGGCCGCGTGAACCTGCTGGTGGCGCCGTGTGTGAGCCCCTGGGCCTACGAGCGCATTCAGCGCTGGAACTTTGACGCGCTGGACCCCAACCGCAGCTTCCGCGCCGACAGCCCCGCCCAAGAGAGTGCGGCCCTCATGCGTCTGGTGGCACCCCTGCTGGGCCAGTTTGCTGCGCACATCGACCTGCACGAAACCACCGACACCGACGAGAGCGAATACCGCCCTGCCGTAGCCGCGCGCGATGGCAAGCCGTTTGAGCCCGCCACCATCCCCGATGGCTTCTATCTGGTGGACGACACCGGCAACCCCCAGCCCGCATTCCAGGAAGCCATCCTGCAGGCGGTAGAGCGGGTCACACACATCGCGCCCACCGACGGGGAGGGCGGCATCATCGGCACACCTTTGGTGGCGCGTGGTGTGATCGAGTACGACATGCGCGGCCTAGGCCTGTGCGCCGGCATCACCGGCGCGCGCTACACCAGCACCACCGAGGTCTACCCCGACAGCCCCCGCGCCACGCCCGAGCAATGCATTGCTGCGCAAGTGGCAGCGGTGTGTGCCGCTTTGGACTTTGTGATTCAAGACAAGCGGTAAGTACCAGCGCTAGGAATACACCGCTGATTGATCTCGATTAAACCGGCGCGGACGTGCGCGGCCAACAATGCTTCTAACCACCTTGGAGGCATTCATGACCCGCACCGCCGAACAGCCCGCTTTTGACGCTCTGGACGTTTGCCACCGGCAGATTCAGGAGCATGTGTTGGCCCTGAAAGGCCTGTCTGCGCGATTGGCTACGCATGGGGTGGACGATGTGGTGCGCGCCCAAGCCGGGGCCATTGAGGCGTTCTTCTCCAGCACCTCGCGCGAGCACCATGCTGAAGAAGAGGCCAAAGTCTTCCCTGCGCTGCTGGCCAGCGACAACCCCGAGCTGGCCACGGCCGTGCGCACTTTGCAGCAAGACCATGGCTGGATCGAAGAAAACTGGCTGGAGCTGGCCCCACGCTTGCGGGCCATGGCCTCAGGCCAGGGCTGGATCGATGAGACCGAGTTTTTGAACTACGCCGAAGTCTTTGTGGCCCTGATGGAAGGCCACATCGCGCTGGAAGAAACGCTCATCTACCCCGAATCCAAAGCCCGCTGGGCACAAGCCGTGGCCGGCCGGCTGAAGCGGCTGGATGCCGCGCAGGGCGCTTAGCCGCGCTCCAGGTCCTGAATCAGCGTCTTCACCTTGGTGGTGATGATGTCCACCGCGGGGTCGTTGGCGCCGTGGGGCAGGATGACGTGGGCGTGCCGCTTGGTGGGCTCGATGAACTGCTTGTGCATGGGGCGCACGGTTTCCAGGTACTGGGCAATCACGCTTTCGGTGCTGCGGCCGCGCTCGGTAATGTCGCGCTGCAGGCGGCGGATAAAGCGCACGTCGGCCGCCGTATCCACAAAGATCTTCAGCGACATCATCTTGCGCAAGTCGGGGTCAAACAGCGCAAACAGGCCTTCAATCACGATCACCGGCGCCGGGTTCACCACCACGGTGGTGGGGGCGCGGTTGTGCTTCACGAAATCGTAGGTGGGCATGTCAATGGCTTCGCCGCGGCGCAGGGCCTGCATGTGCTGCACCATCAGGGGCCAGTCGAAAGCGTCGGGGTGGTCGTAATTGGTTTTGACGCGCTCCTCGGGTGAAAGGTGCGTCTGGTCGCAGTAGTAGTCGTCCTGGTACACCACCGAGGCCATCTCGGGGCCGATGGACGCCAGCACCTGGCGTGTGACGGTGGACTTGCCACTGCCACTGCCCCCGGCAACGCCGATCACGAAAGGTTTGTTATTGGTTTTAGGCATGGGGTGTTCCGGTTCCGTGACGACAAAGCGCGCTATTTTACGAGCGGGGCCTATGGGCCCACTGCAAGTAGTCGCGCGCTTACCTCGGCGGCATCGGGCGTGCTGAACTGCATGTTGTGCTGGTCAGTGAGCGGGCCCCCTCCGGGCTCCATGCCGCCGGCTGCGTCGTAGCCCATGGCCTTGAACTTCCAGACCGCGCCAATCTTCTTGAGCGACCCTACATGCGCGCCATCGGCAGTGTGCACGGCCAGTACCTCGGCGTTGACGGGCAGCAGCTGCAAAGGGCCGACGACGGGGCCGTCAGGCAGGTGAATGTACTTCGGGGTTATGGACATGCCCTGGTGTTCGCTATGGATAAAAGCATTGCTAGCGCTCGTGGAATATGCGCAAATAGCTACAAAAAGCGTAGCGCCGGCTACTGGAGTTCGTCCAGCAGTTTTTGCACTGATGCAAGTAGTGGAGGCAGAGCGTGGTGGGAAATGTTCCACACGGTGCTCACGCTGACCGTGGCATAGCCATGGATCAGCTGGTTGCGGAAGGCTACGATTTGGGGCAGATCGGGAATGCGTGAAGCCAAGGCTGCATCAAGTTTGGACAACTGATTCAGCGCTTCGCCAATGATTTCAAACTTGCGCTCCACCGCAGCCTGTGCCATTGCGTTGCCCACGTAGGCGACAACATCCAACCCGGCAGTGAATGACTGGATAGCCAAGGCAGCTTCGCGGACGTCCCACAAGAAGGCGCGCGGGTCACGCTGCATAAATAGCTTCGCGATTTCCGTTGATGCTGGCCAGCACGTAGGGGTTGCGGATGGCGCTAGGTTCTACCAAGTCCACCCCGCGCCCCAGCAAGGCTTCCAGGTCTGCCTTAGCACCGTAAAGCGCCCGAAGCCCTGGCTGCACACCCGGTGCGAACTCGACCAAAAAATCTGCATCGCTGCTTGAGGGGTCAAAGTCCACCTCACGCGCTGCCGATCCAAACACCTCCAGGCGCTGAATCTGATAGCGCTGGCAAATGACGGTGATGCCGGTACGGTGTTGAGCAATAGCGGGGTGCATGGGTGGGAGTTTACTGGAGGGACCTAAGCCTGCCAAACCCCGAACCCGGCGGATTGCAGGTCTATGGCTACTTCTATTTCTTTGTCTACGGCATCGTCGTGGCTCATGGGGTTAAAGCCTTCAAACAGGTCGGGCAGCAGGCGCAGGCCGTATTGCTGGGCGAAGCGGTTGGCCTGGATGCCGGCTTTGTGTTTGTCGAAGCGCACATCCGGGTCCAGCCCGGTCATGCCTACGTACACGCAGGGCTTGCCGTCCACATAGTCCGGGTTGTTTTTGCGAAAGCGGGGCTCCAGCAGCACGTCTTTGTGCAGCTCAATCACATACACATGGTGGTGTTTACGGCGGGCCATGGGGCGATTTGTCTAAGCGCGGTTACAGCACCCAGTGCGTTTGCAGCATCTGCGCGGGGGTGCGGGGCTCGTCGGGGTCGGTCACGAGGGTGATCTGCCAGCCACCGTCTGCGGGCTGGGCGGCAATGCCCTCCACCTTGGGGGCGCCGGCCAGCAGCTGCAGTTTCACTTGTCCGTCGGGCGTGACGATGCCAATGGCGGAGCCCACGCAGGCGCCGTCGTGGTAGCTGTCGTCGGTGCTTTCGGCCACGGCGCAAAAGGCCCAGGCACCGCCGTGCAGGGGCGTGCCATCGGTCAGGCTCAGGGGCACGCCTTCCACCTCGCCCAAGTCCATGGTCTGCACGTCGTGGGGGCCGAGCGGCTGGGGCTGCAGGCCTGCCAGCCAAGGGGCAATGTGGTTCCACTCGTAGCGCATGCAGGCGCTCAAGGCGTTGCCCTTGTTGCCCCGCTGCAGCAAGAGCAACTCGTTGCCCAGTACAAACGCGCCCTCGATGTTCAGATCTGCAAAGCGCTCGCGCAACGGCGCATACAGCGGCGCCAGATCGACGGTGCCCACTTGCCCAAGCGGAGCGCCCTGCGCATCCAGCGGCAGTAGCACACCGGTTTCGCGCTGCGGCTTGGAGCCGGACCCCAAGGCCAGCAAGGCCCCGTGGGCGTGGCCGGGCAGGGGCGGCAGTTGGGCCAGGGTTTCGAGGTCGGGTTTGGCTTTTTTGCGCGCGCCCTTGTCGTACGGCAAGTCGCCCTCCAGCAAGCGCAGCAGCGCGCCGGGTGCGTGCATGGCGCTGCTGTCAAACACGCCCAGGTGCACCTCGTCGTCCGCCACCACATACAGGCGCTCGCCCACGCGCACCAGGCCGCTGGCCGCACTCAAGTGCGCCACACCACGGGGGTGGTCAGCGGGGTTCAGCGTCAGCTGGCGCAACAACTCTGGGGTGAGGGTGGGGTGGGCTTGGGGCATGCGGCAGTATAGAGCGCACGACTGCGGAATTTAAGCAAAATAGGCCTCTAGCGCACGTGGAGTATGCGCGAGCAGCTACTAAAAGCGTAGCAAACTGATCGTCAATCTTGAGCTCGCACGTAGCTTCGCAAAGCCGATGCCATGGCCTTCACCTCATCCAGCGAATGCCGTACGGGTTCGTTCTCGATGAACTTAGTCAGTGCTTTTGTTTCGAGTACCCATACGCCCTCGGCAATATTGTCAAAGGACTCGACATACCAGCCCGGGAAAACAACTGCCGGCCAGACAAAGGGTTGAAATTGGCTTTCCCGCAAAAAGTTACCTAACCAACGTGCTTGGGCCTTGGCTTGAATCACCGGATTGCGGTCAATTCGCTGTCCATTCGCAAAAACTTCACCCGCCGATACGGTGATCTTGCATTCACCGCGCAGTGGTTTGGAGTGGGTTTTAGTCTCGATTGTGAACACACCTTGAGGGCCAATCAATACATGGTCCACATTGGCATCACCACTTGGTACGTCATGGAAAACAACAAAGTCTTTTCTCCTCAGCCACTCCAAGTGCTCAGCTACTGCGCGCTCCCCATCGCGACCCAGTTTGATTTGTGTGAGACGCTTGTGTGCTCTGGTAACTTTGAAGACTGCATAGACCACTGCTAGTGCAGCAAAGACTGTGTAAATGACTGGATTGGGCTTGGCAGAGGTCAGATACCTGAACCACTCTAGCCCTGCCATCAGGACCAACATCAGGGCTAGCAAAGCGGGGCCCAATATGTGGTCGTAGGCCTCGTTTTGGATCTGCTCAGTCAGGGACTGACCCGCGGCCCGCAATGGTTTGTTTCTGTCTAGGGGCGAGCGTTTCGATTTTGAGTTCATGCAATTGAAGTTTCTGTGTCTTGTGCAATTTTGGGAAAATAGGCCTCTAGCGCTCGTAGAACATGCGCGAGCAGCTACCAAAAGCGTAGCAAGCCGGCTGCCGCAGACCTAGAACGAAGACCCCGGTTCGCTCAGGAAAGCCAGCTCCTCGGGCGTGGAGGTGCGGCCCAGGATGGCGTTGCGGTGGGGGTAGCGGCCGAAGCGGTCGATGATCTCTTTGTGGCGCAGCTCAAAGCGCAGGGTGTCTTCCATGCCCAGCTGCGAAAACAGGGTCACGGCTTGCGCGTGCACCAGCGCGGACTCGCTGTGCATGTAGGGCATGTAGGCAAAGCTGCGCTGCGCCAGGGGCAGGCTGCGGTCCTGCCCACTGGCCACCAGCTCTTGCGCCAGCACCAGGGCCAGCGCGTCCTGCGCAAAGGCGCGGGCGGTGTCGCGGTACACATTGCGCGAGAACTGGTCCAGCACCAACACCTCCGCCAGCCGCCCTTCGGGCGTGGCGCGCCAGGCAAACAGCTCACACCGCGCCGCAGCCTCCAGCGTGGTGCCGAAGCGGGTGCGGATGGCTTCGTCCAAGGCAGCGTCTTTGGCGAAGTGCTGCTTGGGGGTTAGCTCGGTGAACCAGAAGTGGAGGATGGATTGGGGGTGCATTGAGGATCAATTGCAGACCGATGTGTGTGTATCCGTCCACTATTGGTGATTGGTTTGAATTTTTAAGTCAGCACGTTTCGTAGTCGGCGGCGTGCAATTAGCGAATCAAAGTCATGTAGGTATTTAATGATTTCATTTAAAAACTTTTCCTCTCGGGTTCTGTTGAGTGAATAGGTCGCCTTGATTGCGCTTTTGTGTGCCACATCGCCACGCTGTGAACCTAGGTCACTCATCCGGTCTAGGAACAGCGGTGACACTTCGTTGAAGGCATCTGCTGCGAAACCTAGTTCTCCAAACATTTGGATGATGTTTTTTTCTTTAACGCCATTGTTGTCAATGACCGACTTTCTGGCGTTTTTGACAGCCTTAGTTGCCCACTCGCGTTGGACGCTACTGCCGGCTTGAAGCGTGCTGAGTTCCCTCTCAAGATCCCCAATTAGTAGGTTGCAAAGATGTTCAAGCAGATGCTCTACTTCGGCGTGAAACAACATGCGCAGCGCACGCATTTGATCCTGTTGCGCGGATGTGTAAGTACCGCTTACGGAGATCGGCGGGAGATACCTTTTCATGAGTATCCGCACGCGTCGACTGAATTCGCGAAAAGGTTCTGACATCATCTCGTTGGCTCAGCAAATTACTTCGCTGCCTAGAGGAGTGTCATTGCCGGTGGCTTTACTCCAAGAATCCTCTCGATGGCATTGCCCCATTCAGTGATACGTATATGAGTCGCTTCTGTGCTTTTTGTAGTCGTCTCAAGTGATCGCAGGAAAAGGTCACTTTTGCAAAGACGTTTGAATTCTTCAACAATCTGTGATTCGCGATTCTTCGCAGCCAAGCGGACCTCAGGATATGAGAATGAAATGGACATGATGTCAAAAACCGCTCGATTGAAGCGACGTTCAAACCCCTTAGGAGAATATTTTGTAAATGCATCATCCCCAAAAATTCCCTTTGTAAATTGAATAGCGTTTTCACACTCAATAGCAAGGGCTTTTAGGGCTGAATTTTCAATCTTCCAACGAGCATTTAGCTCCATGACAGTTTCATCGAGAAAGTGTTTTAAATCGCCAGAGTATTTGTACATGAACAATCTGAACGCAAAAAAACGAATCAGCATTTCAACGTCTCGCATTCGAAAATCAGGCTTCCCATCTTTTCCAAAAAGCGCAATCAATGTTTCACTGGTTTCAGTAAAGTCGAACGCAAAGTCGATGAAGTCGCCGGGGTGCAACACATGCCGTAGTTCCTGTGGCGACAAGGGGACACTGCCCGAGTTCAGTCTGTGAAAAATCAGGAACAGAACACTTTCATTTTTATAGCCACGAATGAAAGTAGTTCGAATAGTGGAATTCTCAAAAGCGCTGGCATCGTCTGACTTACCCAGCCCTCGTTTCATGTCTTCCCATGAAAGGCCGTTTAGATCGGTGCGTACAGCAAGTTCTTTCAACTTCAATTTTGTAGTTGATTCACCTGCAAACCGCATCAGGGTCAATAGCCGCTGCTTGCCATCGATTACGAAATACTTACCTTTGGCATTCGGATATTCGGCCAGCACGAGCTGCGGTATTGGTACACCAAGCAGCAGTGATTCTATGAAACGACTTTTTCTGTCATCAGTCCACGCGTCACGTCGCTGGAAGCGTGGATTCAAGGTGATATTTCCCTTGCTCAATTGGCTGATGATTGTTTCAGTTGTCCAATCACTGTCGTTGACAACCACCCCTTGAAATAGATTTTGAGGTTGTTCTTGTAAGTCACCCTCGTTCTCTACATCGTCACTAAATAGATCCAGATCGTTATATTCAGCACTCATCGAATTCTCGCGTTGGATTAATGAAGTTTGTCGGAACTACTCGGGGTGATGTCCAAGGTTTCGAGGTGAGTTTCTATTGGGCGTAATTACTTCCCCCAAGAATCCTTCAACCCCACCGCCAAGTTAAACACCGGCTTGTCTGCCTTGTGGTCCACGCGGTCGGCCACAAAGTAGCCGTGGCGTTCAAACTGGAACTTCTGGTCGGGCTGCGCGTTGGCCAGTGATGGCTCCACAATGGCCGTCACGACCTTCAGGCTGTTAGGGTTCAGGCTTTCCAGGAAGTCTTTGCCGCCCGCGTCGGGCTGGGCGTCGCTGAACAGGCGGTCGTACATGCGCACTTCTGCGCGCACGCCGTCGGCCACGCCCACCCAGGTGATGGCGGCTTTCACCTTCACCAGGTCGGCGCCGGGGGTGCCGCTTTTGGTGTCTGGCACCACGGTGGCCAGCACTTCGGTGATGACGCCATTGGCGTCTTTGGTGCAGCCGGTGCACTCGATCACGTGGCCGCCCTTCAGGCGCACCTTGTTGCCGGGGAACAGGCGCTTGTAGCCCTTGGGGGGAACTTCTTCAAAGTCTTCGCGCTCGATCCACACCTCTTTACCAATGGTGAAGTGGCGCACCGGTGATTCGGTGCCTTCGGGCGGGTGGGGCAGGGCGGGCATGCTGCACGCGTCCAGATAGGCGTCGCCACCCTGGGCGGCAAACACTTCGCCCCAGTTGGTCAGCACCAGCTTCACGGGGTTCAGCACGGCCATGCCGCGGTGGGCGGTGTTTTCCAGGTCTTCGCGCAGGCAGCCTTCCAGGGTGCTGTAGTCGATCCAGCTGTCGCTCTTGGTCACGCCAATGCGCTCGGCAAACAGTTGGATGGCGGCGGGGGTGTAGCCACGGCGGCGCAGGCCGACGATGGTGGGCATGCGTGGGTCGTCCCAGCCGCTGACCTTGCCTTCGTTCACCAGCGCGGCCAGTTTGCGTTTGCTGGTAATCACATAGGTGAGGTTCAGGCGGGCAAATTCATATTGCTTGGGCGCGGGGGCTGCCAGCAGGCCGCTCTCGCACAAGCGGTCCATCAGCCAGTCGTAAAACGGGCGCTGGTCTTCAAATTCCAGCGTGCAGATGCTGTGGGTGATTTGCTCCAGTGCGTCCTCAATCGGGTGCGCAAAGGTGTACATGGGGTAGATGCACCAGGTGTCACCCGTGTTGTGGTGGGTGGCGCGGCGGATGCGGTAGATGGCCGGGTCGCGCATGTTGATGTTGGGGCTGGCCATGTCGATCTTGGCGCGCAGCACCATCGATCCATCCTCATGCTTGCCGTCGCGCATTTCGCGGAAGCGGGCCAGGTTTTCAGCAGGTGTGCGGGTGCGGAAAGGGCTGTCCACACCGGGCTTGCCAAAGTCGCCACGGTTTACGCGCATTTGCTCGGGCGTTTGCTCGTCCACATAGGCGTGGCCGGCTTCAATCAGCGCCTCGGCGGCGCGGTACATAAAGTCAAAGTAGTCGCTGGCCTGGTAGGGGGCCACGCTGTAGTCGCCCTGGCTTCCGTTCCAGTCAAAGCCGAGCCACTTCACCGCGTCGATGATGCTGTTGACGTATTCGGTGTCTTCTTTTTCGGGGTTGGTGTCGTCAAAGCGCAGGTGGCACACGCCACCGTAGTCGCGCGCCAAACCAAAGTTAATGCAGATGCTCTTGGCGTGGCCTACGTGCAGGTAGCCATTGGGCTCGGGCGGAAAACGGGTGCGGATTTTGGCAGGGTCTGGTTCGCCGGCAGCGTGGTGCGCGGCGTCGCCGGGGGTGCCGGCCCAGCGGCGTTGGGCGTAGGTGCCTTTTTCGAGGTCAGATTCGATGATCTGGCGCAAAAAGTTGCTGGGCTTGACGGAATCAGTAGCTGTGTTCGCGGGGGTGGGGGTGCTCATTCGGTGATTTTAGACGCCGCATCTGCGCCGCCCGGGTTCCGCCGTGCGGCAGGGGTGTGCAGTGTCGGGGTGGATGTCTAAAATCGGCGCCACAACAATGATTTCTGCCCTCACAAGGGGCGCAACGTATGGCACACATCTCGGGTATCGCGGACAGCGTTTCGCTGGTGGCGCATTTCGCAAGCTTGTATGAGCATTCCCCCTTGCATGTGGTGCTGTACGACCCGCAAGACATGGTGCGCTATGCCAACCCCGCGCATTGCACCGATTTCGGCATGGCGCGGGATGCGGTGATGTCGTGGACCGACATGATGCGCCACAGCTACCAGAACCAGGTGGGCGCCGCCATCAACACCCACGACCTTGAGGCCTGGCTGGTGTCTGCCAAGGCGCGCCGAGGCAAGCTGCCTTTTCGCACTTTTGAAACGGACCTGCGCAACGGCCGCTGGATGTACATCACCGAGACCATGGACGACCAGGGCTGGATGCTGAGCGTGGGCTTTGACATTACCGCCCTGCGCGCCAACGACCGGTCTTTGCGCCAGGCGCGCGATGGCGCTTTGCGCGCCGCGCAGGTGGACACGCTCACCGGGGTGAGCAGCCGCGCCCACGTGCTGGAGCAGCTGGATTTGCGCCTGAACCAGCTGCGCAGCACCCAGCAACCTTGCGGGCTGGTGCTGCTGGACTTGGACTATTTCAAGAAGATCAACGACACCTACGGCCACACCGCAGGCGACGAGGTGCTGCAACGCTTCTCGCGCCTGGTGGTGGGCACGCTGGGCCGCAACGATGGCTTCGGCCGCATCGGGGGCGAAGAGTTTTTGCTGCTATTCCCCATGGTGACTGCGGCTGAGATGGAGGCCAAGGTGCAAGGCATTCTGGAGCTGGTGCGGGAGTCGTCCCCCTTGCCGGAGGTGCCGCGCTTTCACCACACATGCTCTGCCGGCTTGGTGATGCTGGACCCGGCTCTGAGCGCCATTGAAAACATGCGCAACGCCGACCGCGCTCTCTACGCCGCCAAGGGCGCAGGCCGTGACCGGCTGATGTGGGCCTGAGCGAGGCCTATCGCCCTGCCGCTCAGGGTGCGGGTGGAGCAATCTCACGCACGGAGGGCAGTGCAAAGTCAATGCTGCGGTAGCCATCCATGCGCAGTGTGGTTTGCCAACCGCCCCAGTCGGCCAGGGTGTCGTAGTGGCGGCCGGTGCGTTTGCCTTGCACATCGGTGTATTCGCTGAGCAGCTGCCAGCCATTGGCGGGGCGGCCTGCGGAGTCAAAAGGTGCAGTGTCGAGGTAGAGCTGGTTCAGCACCTCGCCGGGCACGCCGGGACGGCTGTAGCTGATGAGCTTGAGGCCATACCACTGCCCGGGCTGCAAGACCACGTCCTGCAAGGGGCGCAGCACCACATAGTCGTACAGCGGGTGGGTAAGCTCTTTGGCAAAGCGGGTTATGCCGCTGGGCCCGCCGGGGCCGAAGGTCATCATGGTGCAGGAGGCAGCGTCGCCATCTTTCTCGCTGTGGTGGCCGCCACGGATCTTGAGGGTGACTTGCGCATTCAGCGGCGTGAGCGGCTCATGCACCCGCACATACACCGTGAACTCCTGGTTGCGCACGTCTTGCGGGCTGCTGAGGTAGCCACGCTGGGTCTTCCAGTTGAATTGCTGTTTGCCGCCGCTGGCAAACAGGTGCAGACGCGCGGTGTAGCCCTTGCCGCCGCTGCTGTAGGCGAGCGGGGTGGCAGGCAGATTCCAGAAACGCAGCCCGCCCTCTTGCGCAGCGGTTGCGGCCGCTTTGTAGTCAAACCCGAAGCGCTTGTCGGTGTTGGGGTTGCTGCTGCCCAGCGCCAGCGCGCTGCCGCCGGGCTGGGTGGGCAGCAGGGATTGCACGCCATCCGCATCCAAAGCATTGCCATGTGCGGCTGCGCTTGTGCTCAGCAGGGTGGCTAGCAACAGGGTGGCGATTGCAGGGTGGTGGCGCATGTCAGGTGTGGTTCCAGCCGGTGAGCTGCACCAGTCGCTCCAGCGCAAAGGCGCCCAATTCCGAGTTGCCTTTGGCGTCCAGCTCAGGCGCCCACACGGCAATGGTGCCCACGCCGGGGACTATGGCGACAATGCCGCCGCCCACACCGGTTTTGACTGGCAGGCCGATGCGGTAGGCAAAGTCGCCGGCGGCGTCATAGGCGCCGCAGGTGAGCAGCAAGGCGTTGACGCGGCGGGCGTCGTCAGCGCTTAAAAACTGTTCATCGGGCCTGCCGTCACGGCCCAGGTCGCGCCCGCCATTGGCCAGAAACATGGTGGCCTGGGCGAGCTGGGCGCAGTTCATTTCGGTGGCGCATTGGCGGCAGTAGTTGTCCAGCACCAGCTCGGGCGGGTTGGCAAAGTTGCCGTGGCTTTTCATGAAATAGGCCATAGCCATGTTGCGGTGGGCCGTGTCGCGCTCGCTCTTGGCCACAGCCGCATTCCAGCTCAGCTCGGGGTCGTCGGTCAGGCGGCGCAGGGCGCCCAGGAGCGCGTAGTCCAGGTGGGCGTAGCGGGTGGTGAGGATGTCGGTAATCACCAGCGCCCCGGCGTTGATGAACGGGTTGCGGGGAATGCCCTGCTCGGTTTCCAGCTGCACCATGGAGTTAAACGCTGCGCCTGAGGGCTCGCGGCCCACGCGCTTCCACACGTCGTCGCCAATGGCCTTGAGAGCCAGCACGAAGGTAAACAGCTTGGTAATGCTTTGCAGCGAGAACGGGGTGTGCGCATCGCCCACTTGGTAGGTGCTGCCATCCACCAGCGCCACGGCCATGCCGAACTGGCGCGGCTGCACTTGCGCCAGTGCCGGTATGTAGTCCGCCACCTTGCCTTGGCCGAACAGGGCGCGGGCTTCGGTGTCGATAAGGGCTAAGGCCGCTTGCAGCGATTCGGCAGCCGGCAGACCAGTGGTAGTGCGGGGGGTAAGCATGGTTTCATTCTAGAAGCGGCCCTGTGGTACATATGCAGCCAAACGACAGCGGGGATGCGCAATGGACATCAAGGACTTCACCGACACCAGCAATTTGACATTCGAGCTGCGCCTGCAAGACCTGAAGCAGGCCGCGCGCGACGGAGTGATCACCGAGCAGCAAGCCCAAGCTCTGTGGCAACGCTGGAGCCAGGGGCAGCATTGGCAGGCCACTCGGCCTGTAGACCCCAATGCGCCGCAGCCCGCCTTGGCGGCCGTGGCCACAGGCCCGCGCTTCAGTTTTGTGAATGTGCTGTATTACTTTGGTGGGCTGCTGGCCATTGGCGCCATGACGCTGTTCATGACCCTGGGCTTCCAGCAGGTGGGTCCGACTGCACTGATGGTGCTGGGAGCTTTGTACCTGTTTGCTGCGCTGAAGGTGGCGGACTATTTCAAGGCGCGCAGCCTGCCGGTGCCGGCGGGTTTGATGGCTACGCTGGCGGTGTTTCTGGTGCCGCTGATTGTGTGGGGCGCACAGCACCTGATGGGCTGGTGGCCACCGGGCGGGCCGGACTCGCTGGCCAGCTACCACACGCGCATTGATTGGCGGTGGATCACGCTGGAGTTCGCCACGCTGCTGGCCGGTGTGGTGATGCTGTGGCGCTACCGCTTGCCTTTTATGGTGATGCCGCTGGCGCTCACCCTTTGGTACATGAGCATGGACGTGGCCAACATGCTGCTGTTCGACCACCGCTGGGAATGGGAGTTCATGCGCGACATGTCGCTGGTGTTCGGTATTGGCACCGTGGCGGTAGCCATGTGGGTGGATGTGCGAACCCGCTTGTCCCAGACGGCGGAGTGGCGGCAGGACTTTGCCTTCTGGCTCTATATTTTTGGTACCACCATGTTCTGGTGCGGCTTGAGCCTGAACGACTCTGGATCTGAGCTGGCCAAGCTGGGCTACTGCGCGCTGAATGTGGTGTTGGTGCTGCTGGGGGCGGCCATCGGGCGGCGCGTGTTCACGGTGTATGGCGCCTTCGGGGTGATGCTGTATTTGGGCCACCTGTCGCATGAGGTGTTTCGCGAGAGCTTTATGTTCCCGTTTGCGCTCACCTTGCTGGGCTTGGGCCTGGTGGCACTGGGCGTGTGGTGGCAGCGCCATGAAAGCGCCATAGCGGCACATTTGAGCCGCTATGTGCCGCAAGGGTTGCAGCCGCGAGCCTGAGAGTTACATGCCGCATGCAAGCGGCGCACGTAAAAAAAGCGCACTGCATGCAGTGCGCTTTTTTAGTTTCAAGGCAACTTGCGTTGCCGAGAGACCTGCGGTGATTAGCGGATCACAGCGATGTCAGACAGCTTGCCGCCCTTGACGGTCTTCAGTGTCAAAGCGCCGTTCAGGATGTCGCCCTTGTTGTCAAAGGAGATGTTGCCTGTCACGCCCTTGTAGTCCTTGGTAGCTGCCAAAACAGGCAGGTACTTGGCTGGGTCGGAAGAGCCGGCCTTGACCATGGCAGCAACCATGACCTTCACGCCGTCGTACACGTAGGGTGCGTACACTTGAACTTCAGAACCGAACTTGGCCTTGAACTTCTTCTTGAAGTCTTCCATGCCGACCTTTTGCTGGCCTTCCACGCCACCGGCTTCCGCGCAGTAGACTTGGTTGTCAGCAATCGCGTCGCCACCCAACTTCACCAATTCGGTGGAGCAGATGCCGTCGCCGCCCATGAACTTGGCGTTGATGCCCAGGGACTTCATTTGACGCAGCATGGGGCCTGCAACAGCGTCCATACCGCCGAAGAACACGACGTCAGCTTTCTTGCCCTTGATGGTGGTCAGGATAGCGGAGAAGTCAGTTGCCTTGTCGGTTGTGAATTCCTTGGCAACCACGGTGCCGCCTGCAGCTTCAACAGCCTTGGTGAATTCTTGAGCAACGCCTTGGCCGTAAGCAGTACGGTCGTCGATCACGGCGATGGACTTGCCCTTCAATTCCTTGACAGCGTAACGGCCCAGTGTGCCGCCCAATTGAGCGTCGTCAGCCACCAAACGGAAGGCGGTCTTGAAGCCTTGGCGTGTGTACTTGGGGTTGGTAGCGGAAGGAGAAATCTGGGGGATGCCTGCATCGGAGTAGATGCTGGAAGCAGGGATGGTGGTGCCGGAGTTCAAGTGACCGATCACGCCAGCAACTTTGGCGTCAGCCAGCTTCTGGGCAACAGCAGTACCTTGCTTGGGGTCAGCTGCGTCGTCTTCAGTCATCAGCTTCAGGGTGACTTTCTTGCCACCGATGGTCACGCCAGCTGCGTTGAGTTCTTCCACGGCAAGGATGGCGCCGTTTTCGTTGTCCTTACCCAAGTGGGCGATAGCGCCACTGGTGGGGCCAACGTGAGCGATAGTGACAACCGCGTTTTGTGCGAAGGCCATACCGGTAGACAAGGCGATGGCTGCGGCTGCAACAATTTTCAACTTCATAAAAACTCCAAATTAAAAAAGTGTGAATAAATTTCTCACCGGGGCGAACATTAGCGCAAGTCTTGAAAGGTGAGCATCAGGCTTGTACTGATATGTTACTAGTATTTAAATCTCTAATGGGCCATGAATTCGATTGCTCCCAAAACAGGGATTTCCCCTCTGGAGAAAGTCTTTATTTGGTGCCAGGCGAATACAAATGCACAGTTCTAGTGCGTGTAAACCACTAGAAATTGACCCCGGGCAAACCGGGGAGTGCCGGGCAGGGAGGCTCAGTCGAGCAGGGTGCGCGCAAAGGCGTTGATGGCGTCCACATCCGGCGCCAGGGAGGTGAAGTGCAGGCCTTCACGGACCAGCGTGGCACGCAGGCCGCGGTCGACCTCGCGGGCCTGTTCTTCATCCTGGAAGCGGCCGGTGTGCACGTATTTTTTCTCGCCGCGCTCGACCAGGATGTTGATGTTGTTGTGCTGCTTGTACCACTCCAGAATTTGCGCACGGGTCTTGCCCACATCGCAAATGTTCTCGGGGTAGTGGTCGTTGTAGTAGAGCACCTGGGGCAGTGAGCACTCGGTGATCAGGAACTGCACCTGCCCGTCGAGCAGGTTGAGCATCTCGAACTGGCGCTGGGCGATGAAGTACTGGTTCTTCAGCACCTCGAAGTTTTGTTGCCAGACCAGGGACTTGGCGTAGTCCGGTATGGTCTCCACGGTTTTGTTGTGGAGGTTGAGGAACAGGATGATGGCTGCCGAGAACAGCGACTTGTCGCTACCCGGCCCGCCGATGATGTTGATCACCTTGGTGGGGTACATGCGCATCTTGCTCTCGGGCAAGGTGTTGGGCACGGTGGTGTAGCGCAAAGTCATACTGTTCTCCTCAGTGGTCTTTGCCGGGGCGGCTTACCAGCTGTCGGACCGCATTTGGGATTCCCAGAGCCCGCCATTGGCACTGTACACCCCGATCACGCCGTAGCGCTGCTCGCCCTTGTCGTCCCACTTCATGGAGCCGGTTACTGGCGCGTAGCCGTCGATCTTCTTGAGCATGGCCACGATGTCTTTGGGCTTGGCCGATTCCGCACGGCGGATGGCAGCAGCCACCACGTACATGGCGTCGTAGGTGTAGTGGCCGGCGTAGGCGGGGTCTTTTTTGAACTTGGCGCGGTATTTGTCCAGGAAGGCGGCACCTGCGGTGAACTCGCGGGCGTCCAACACCGGAGAGGTGGCGTACAGACCTTTGACCACGCCGGTGCCTTTGAGCATGTCGGTGGTTTTGATGGTGTCGGCCCCAAGGATGGTGATCTTGGTGTAGTCGATCTTCTTGAGTGCCTCGATGAGCGCGATGATCTGGAAGTCGCTCACGGTCGTCACCAGCACCTGCACGTTCTCGGCCTTGAGCTTGGCGGCGAAGTCGTCAAACGCGACGGTCTTGTCGTCAAAGCTTTGCTTGACCAGAATTTCGCGCTTTGCAGCCTTGAGCTGCACTTCGGCACCGGCAGCCAGGTCTTTGCCGTACACGGTGCCGTCGTCCTGCAGGGCGTAGCGTGTGCCTGGAAACTGCGAAGACGAGTAGCTGCCGATGGCTTTGGCCTGCAGGGTGTCGTTCGCCACCAGGCGGAAGG
Organism: Curvibacter sp. AEP1-3; assembly: GCF_002163715.1. Lineage (GTDB taxonomy): Bacteria > Pseudomonadota > Gammaproteobacteria > Burkholderiales > Burkholderiaceae_C > Allorhodoferax. Next base: position 1,308,871 of record NZ_CP015698.1, on the reverse strand, counting down.
TAGTGGGCAGACCCAAAGCGGTGAACTTGGGGTTGGTGGAAATGGCCAGCTGGGGGATGTCCTTGTCCGCGTAAATCGGGGCAGCGGCAATGCTCTGGCCGGAGTTCAAATGCCCGATAACTGCGACCACACCGGCATCCACCAGTTGCTGCGCCACTTGCTTGGCAGTGGCTTCGTCGGCCTTGTCGTCCACAGCCACGATTTCAAATGTGACGGCTTTCCCCTTGACCTTGTAGCCTTCCTTGTTGAGCTCTTCCACCGCCAGCGTTACGCCGTTGAGCAAGTCCTGCCCCAGTGCCGCGAGGTTGCCGCTCAGGGGCTGGGCCACGCCGATCTTGATGACGGAGGGGGTGGAGTCGCAGCCTTGCAGCAAAGCGGCAGGGGCGGCAGCGCCCACGGAGAGCAGACGCAGGGTGTGGCGACGCGAGAGTTTCAATTGCATGGAAGGGGTCCTGGTGAATCGATGGCGCATTGTAGGGACCAATGCCCCGCAACACCCATGCCAGCAGCCACTGGTTTACCCGATGTGTCTGCCTGTGGCTACGCGCCTCACATGGCTTTGAAGCGCTGGGCGTAGAGGCGGCTGACGGCGAGTTTGTCGTCCCGGTTGCGCAAACTCAAGGTGAGGCGGCCTGCGTCGTCACGGCTGACGGTGTCGATGGCAGTGGCCCGCACCACCGTGCCCCGGTGCACTTGCCAGAAGACCAGCGGGTCGAGTTGGGGCAGCAAGTCTTTGAGGGCGGTGCGCAGCAGGTGCTCGCGGTCACGGGTGAGCACCCGCACGTATTTGTCGGCCGCCTCAAAGTACAACACTTCGTCTATGGGCACCATGCGGATCTGGCTGCCTGCGCTCACTTGCAGCACCTGCAGCAGGGGGGGCGTGTCGCCCGCGTCCGCCGCTTGCGCCGGCATACCCGTGTGGGCCTGCAGCAGGCCACGCAGCTGGCTGAGGGCGGCTTCCAGCGCCGGGTCAGTGCTCGGGTTGTGAGAAGGGTTTGCTATGGTTTCAGGAGCTGCATGCACAGATTCGGCGAGCGCCAGCTGCAGTTTGGACACGGTTTTTTGCAGGCGCGCAGGCTGCACGGGTTTGAGCAGGTAGTCCACTGCCTGAGCCTCAAAGGCTTGCACGGCATATTGGTCATAGGCCGTCACAAACACCAGCGCCGGGAAGGGCTGTTGCGATGCGTGGGCGGGCGGCCACAGGTCGGCCAATTCGAGGGCGGCATCCAGCCCGCTCATGCCCGGCATACGGATGTCAAAAAACAGCAGCTGCGGCACCAGCTCCAGCGCGGCCTTCACGGCGGAGGCTCCGTCGCCCACGGTGCGCAGCACCTGCAGTTCCGGCCACGCACGGGCCAGCTCGGCTTGCAATGCTTGGGCCAGCAGGGGTTCGTCTTCTGCGATCAGAGCGGTTGGCATAGGGTGCTTACGCTTTCAAGGGAAAAGTGATGCTGGCGCTCATGCCACCTGCGGGAGCAGCTACTAAAACCATAGCGCCACGCTCGCCGAAGGCGGTAGCCAGCCGCTCGCGCACCTGCTGCAGCCCGAAACCGTGGCCGCTGCTCTCCGGGGCCGGAGGCAGCAGTTCAGCAGGGTCTGCGCCCAAGCCCGTGTCTTCCACATCGAGCTTCAGCACGCCGTCGGACGCAGAGGCGGCAATGCGGATGCTGCCGCCCTCCACCTTGGGCTCCAGCCCGTGCTGAATGCTGTTTTCCACTAGCGGCTGCAGCAGCAAAGGGGGCACCGGTTGGGCGCGCAAGGCCTCTGGCAGGTCCAGGCTGAAGTGCAGGCGCGGGCCCATGCGGATGGCCATGAGCTCCAGGTAATCCTGCAGGCGGGCGAATTCGTCGGCCAGGGTGTGGGTGTTGCCGCCCGTGGGTGCGCGTGAGGCTGACAACGTGGCGCGCAAGTAGGCAATCATGTGGTCCAGCATGGTCTGGGCCCGTTGCGGGTCTACCGCAATCAGGGCGCGCAAGTTGGCCAGGGTGTTGAACAGCATGTGCGGTTCCAGTTGCGCTTCCAGCAGTTTGAGCTGGGCCTCGCTGGCCTGGCGGCGCGCGACTTCGAGGTTCTGGCGCTCGGCAGCCAGTTGTTCACGGCTCACGAATACCCAACAAATGGTGCCTCCGGCGACCAGGCTGACAAACAACATGCCAAAGGCCATGCGCGGGGTCTGTTTCCAATACTGAAACGAGGTGGTGCCCAGAATCAGGTCGGTCAGCAGGTGGCCGCTGAAGTAGCCCAGCACCACCGCCACCGGCACGATGTAGAGCAGACGGTGCAGATGCATCTGCCAGTTGCCCACAAAAAAATGGATCGCTCCTTCGATGAAGGCCCAGATGCTGATGCCGATGCAGTGCGAATACACCAGGTTCAGGCCGAATGAATGGTTGTCAAACAGCGTGATGGCAATAGCGATCACGGTGTTGAGCGCCAGGACTTTCAGGCCGCGCAGGACCATCGCGTGGGAAAAAAAGGAAGGCATAGAGCCCGCAGTATGCCGCGCTTACCAGGGGTCGCGCAGGGTTTCGAGGCGCTGGCGTTCGCGCTGCAGCAGGGTGTGAAAGAGGCTGAAGTTTTGCAGGCTCAGATACACCACCACACCGTGCACCGCCAGACCCAGGCCCCAACCCATGGCGGGGAACACCGCCCAGTGCTGGCCTTGCAGGGCCGACAAGGCCGCCAGTCCGGCATTGACCAGCACGAACACCAGGGCATGGATGTACCAGCCCATTTTGGCGCCGGCGCGTTTGCGGGCCAGACGGTCGAGTTCAGCGGGGGAGAGGTGGGTGAGTGCGTTCATGGTGTGCTCCTTGAGAGATGCGGTGGGTTACAGGAGACCGAGCCACTGGCCCCAGACCAGTTGGCCCAGGTAGCGGCCGGGCAGTAAGGCGCCCGCCCCTGCGCCTATGCAGGCCCCGAAGTACAGGCCTTGCATGATCTTTTGGTGGCGGCTGATATCTTTCAGGTACAGCGCGCGGAAAGCCCCGAACAGGCCTGCCAGCGTGAGCGGCACGAACAGGTGAATCCAGGTGTAGCCCGCGATGTTGAACTGCAGGTAATCGCGGATGAACAGGGCGCTGAGCGCGGTCGCCAGCATCAAGGTCACCCAGGCATAGCCAGCGGCACGGTGCAGATGAGTGCGCTGCACGCGGCCTTTGCGGGCCCAGAGGGCAACGGGGCCGATGGCCAGTGCGGCCAGCGCGGCAGTCATGTGGATGGCGATAACGGGGGTGAGTTGCATGGCGGGGCTTTCGTGGTCTGGTGGCATGACTGTGCCGGCAGCACTTCGCCCTGCACACCGGTTTGCGACGGAACGCAGAGCGGGAGGAGCGAAATGCAGCCGCGCGGCGTGAATGGCAGCCGGAAAAAGGGGGTTCTGCCGGCGTGCCACGTGCGTGCCACAGGGGCTTTCTAGAATCGGGGCATGAATAAACAACGCATAGGAGCCGCCGCTGTCCTGGTGGCTCTGCTGGCCGCCGGCGCTTGGTGGTGGACCCAGCAGTCCGGCACGGGCCGGGTCGAATACCGCACCGCTGCCGTCACGCGCGGTAATCTGCAGGCCACCGTGGCCGCCAGTGGTGCCGTCAGCCCTGTGGCGCAGGTGAGTGTGGGCACCCAGGTGAGCGGGCAGATCCGCGATGTGTTGGTGGATTTCAATAGCGAAGTCAAAGCCGGCCAGCTGATCGCCCAGATCGACCCCGAGACCTTTGAATACCGTGTGCGCAGCGCCCAGGCCGATGTCGATGCCGCCCGCGCCGCCGTGCTGACCGCGCAGGCCAACGCGCTGGCCGCGCAAACCCAAGTGTCGCGCGCGCAGGTGGATCTGGACGAAGCCCGCCGCGACTCCGACCGCAAGCAAAGCCTGGCCGACAAGCAGTTCATCGCCACCAGCGAGGCCGACAAAGCCCGCGCTTTGGTGAACACCAGCCTGGAAGCCATGAAGAGCGTTCAGGCGCAGGTAGGCGTGGCGCAGGCGCAGGTCAAGACTGCGCAGGCCAATGTGGCCCAGCGAGAGGCCGCTTTGGCGCAGGCACGCATTGACCTGGCCCGCACCCGCATTACGTCCCCCGTGAACGGCATTGTGATCAAGCGCACCATCGAGCGCGGCCAGACGGTAGCCAGCAGCCTGCAGGCGCCTGAGCTGTTTGTGATTGCCCAGAACCTCTCGGACATGCAGGTGGAAGCTGCGATTGACGAGAGCGATGTGGGTCGCCTGCAAACCGGCCAGAAGGCGAGCTTTACCGTGGATGCCTTCCCGGGTCAGACCTTTGAGGGCAGCATCCGCCAGGTGCGCAAGGCGGCCACCAATGTGGCGAATGTGGTGACCTATGTGGCCATCGTCGGTTTCAAGAACGAAGGCGGCAAGCTGCTGCCCGGCATGACGGCCAATGTGCGTGTGATTACCGACCAGCGCGACAAAGCACTCAAGGTGCCCAATGCTGCTCTGCGCATGCGCATTGAGGGCGTGGACGCCCCGGCAGGCGCGCGTGGGCAAGGCAAGGGCCGGGTCTACACCCTGGGTGCGGATGGCAAGCCCCAGGCCGTGGCCGTGCGCATTGGCGTGTCGGATGGCAGCAGCACCGAAGTGTTGGAGGGCGGTGAAGGTGGCTCGGCATTGGCAGAGGGCACCGAGGTGATCACCGGCATTAAGACCGCGGCGACGGCCAAGGCCGGTGGTAGTAGCCCGCGTCCGCCGTTCTGAGGCGAAAAGCATGCTGATTTCGGCCCGCGAGCTGACCAAAACCTACGCCATGGGCGACCAGACGGTGCACGCCTTGCGCGGAGTGTCGCTGGACATTGCCGAGGGCGAAATGGTGGCCATCATGGGCACCTCGGGCTCGGGCAAATCGACCTTGATGAACATTCTGGGCTGTCTGGACCAGCCCGGCAGCGGCAGCTACCTGTTGGCCGGCGAAGCCGTGCAGGACATGGCGCCGGATGCGCTGGCCTCCATCCGCAACCGGCGCATCGGCTTTGTGTTTCAGCAGTTCAACCTGCTGGCCCGTACCAGCGCGCTAGAGAACGTGGAGCTGCCCATGGTGTACGCCGGCGTCAAGGCGCCTGAGCGTCATGCCCGCGCTTTGGAAGCGCTACAGCGCGTGGCCTTAAGCGAGCGCGCGCATCACACACCTGCCGAGCTGTCGGGTGGACAGCAGCAGCGCGTGGCGATTGCGCGTGCGCTGGTGAACCGACCGCAGCTCATCCTGGCCGATGAGCCCACCGGCGCGCTGGACTCTGAGACCAGCGAAGACATCATGCAGCTGCTGACCGACCTCAACCGCCAGGGCATGACCGTGGTGCTGGTGACCCACGAACCCGACATCGCCGCCTGGGCCCGCCGCAAGCTGGTCTTCAAGGACGGCCGCATGGTGGAAGACAGGGTGCAGGCGGGGGCTCCGAAATGAATTTTTTTGCCGCATTGCGTAGCGCCTGGCGGTCCCTCGCGGCCAACACCCTGCGCAGCTTTTTGACCATGCTGGGCATCATCATCGGGGTGGCGGCGGTGATCACCATGATTGCGGTCGGCCGGGGTGCGACTGACCGGGTGCAGGAGCAGATGAAGGGGCTGGGCTCCAACATCATGCTGGTGCTGCCCGGTGGTGTGTCACAAGCTGGTGTGCGCCTGGGAGCACAGACCCGCCAGCGACTGACCGAAGAAGACGCCACCGCTATCGGACTCGAAATTCCCGAGGTGCAGGTGGCAGCACCCACGTCGCGCACCAGCGGGCAGTTGGTGTTCGGCAACACCAATTGGAGCTCCACCATCTTCGGGGTGAACAACGACTATCTGGAAGCGCGCGACTGGCCGCTGGCCACCGGCCGCATGTTCGATGCAGGCGAGCTGGCCGGCTCTGCCAAGGTGGCCTGGATAGGCAGCACGGTGGCGCGCGAGCTGTTCGGCGACCAGGATCCGGTGGAACAGGTCATCCGGGTGCGCAACATCCCGATGACGGTGATCGGCGTGTTGGCGCCCAAGGGCCAGAACTCCATGGGACAGGATCAGGACGACGTGGTCATGGTGCCGCTGGGGACGCTGCGCAACCGTATCTGGGGCGGCGACGCCACCAGCCGGCTCAAGCGCGTGGGCAGCATCAGCGTGAAGGTGCGCGAAGGTCAGGACATGCGGGCGGTGGAAGACAGCATCAAGGACTTGCTGCGCCAGCGCTTCAAGGTGCAGGAAGGCACGGACGATCCCTTCGTGGTGCGCAACCTCACCGAGATCTTGCAGGCGCAGGAGGAGAGCAGCCGCGTCATGACTTTGTTGCTGGCGGCAGTGGCGGGCATCAGCCTGGTGATTGGTGGCATCGGCATCATGAACATCATGCTGGTCAGCGTGACCGAGCGCACCCGCGAGATCGGGCTGCGCATGGCGGTGGGTGCGCGGGGGCGCGACATCCTGGCCCAGTTTTTGATTGAAGCCGTGACTTTGAGCCTTTTGGGTGGTGCCATCGGGGTCGCGTTCGGGGCGCTTGCCACTTGGGGTGTGGGACACTTCGCGGGTTGGCAAGTGACGTTGAGCGCCGGCTCGGTGCTGCTGGCCGTGGGCTTCTCGGCGGCGGTGGGCGTGTTTTTCGGCTACTACCCGGCGCGGCGTGCGGCGGCGCTGCTGCCTATCCAGGCGCTGCGCTACGAATAATTGCTATCAAAAGGTGAGCTGCTCGCGCATATTCGATGAGCGCTAGCGGCCGATTCGGCTTGTATTTCAGGGAGAGTTGTTTTGGATATTGTGTTGTTGATCAAGGCCGCCATCATGGGTGTGGTGGAAGGGCTGACCGAGTTTTTGCCGATTTCCAGTACCGGCCACCTGATTCTGGCGGGCTCGCTCCTGGGTTTTGACGACGAGAAGGCCAAGGTGTTTGACATTGCCATCCAGACCGGCGCCATCTTTGCCGTGATTCTGGTGTACTGGCAAAAGATCCGTGACACGCTGGTGGCCCTGCCCACCGACAAGGCCGCCCAGCGGTTTGCGCTGAATGTGCTGATCGGATTCTTCCCCGCTGTCATTCTGGGCCTGCTGTTCGGCAAGGCCATCAAGGCGCACCTGTTTACCCCGGCCGTGGTGGCCACCACCTTCATCGTGGGCGGCTTCATCATTCTGTGGGCGGAACGCCGCCAGAGCGCGGGTGGCAACGCCGTGCGGGTGCACAGCGTGGACGACATGACGGCCTTGGACGCCCTCAAGGTCGGTCTGGTGCAGTGCCTGGCCATGATTCCGGGCACCAGCCGCAGTGGCTCCACCATCATCGGGGGCATGTTGCTGGGCCTGTCCCGCAAGGCGGCGACCGATTTTTCGTTCTTTCTGGCGATTCCCACCCTGATAGGCGCGGGTGCCTACAGCCTCTACAAAGAGCGCGCACTGCTGTCGATGGCAGATGCGCCCATGTTCCTTGTGGGGTTGGTGTTTTCGTTTATCAGTGCGTGGCTGTGCGTGCGCTGGTTGCTCAAGTTCATCTCCACCCACAGCTTTGTGGGCTTTGCGTACTACCGCATCGTGTTCGGGTGCGTGGTGCTGGTTACCGCGTGGACCGGGCTGGTAGTCTGGGCGGAATAAGCCTCAGATCACGGGGTCGCTGACAGCCGGGTAGGTCGCAAACCCGGCAAATGCAGTGGCAGCCTGATCGGCGGGCACCGGTTTGCTGAACAGATAGCCCTGCACGTCCTCGCAACCGAGGGCGCGCAGGAATTCCAGCTGTGCGATGGTTTCCACCCCTTCGGCGATCACGGACATGCCGAAGCTGTGGGCCATGGCGACGATGGCGCGCGTGATGGCCATGTCACCCTGGTCTTGTGGGATGTTGCGCACAAAGGCCTGGTCGATCTTCAGCGCATCCAGCGGGTAACGCTTGAGGTAGGACAGGCTGGAGTAGCCGGTGCCGAAATCGTCCATCGCCAGCTTAACGCCCAGCGACTTGCAGTCGTGCAGGATGGCCAGGGTGGTGGCTACGCTGTGCAAGGCCAAGCTTTCGGTCACTTCCAACTCCAGCATGTGGGGGGGCAAACCGGTTTCTTTGAGCACGGTGTCCACCAGCTGCGGCAGGTCCTGCCCCACGAATTGGCGCACCGAAATATTGACTGCGATGCGGAAGTTGCGGTGCCCGCGCGCAAGCCACTGCGCTGCCTGACGGGCTGCGGTGTGCATCACCCATTCGCCGATCTGCACAATGATGCCGCTTTGCTCCGCCACCGGAATGAACTCGGCGGGCGAGATCCAGCCCATGGTGGCGTGCTGCCAGCGCAGCAGGGCTTCAAAGCCCACCACCTCGCCGGTGCTGATGCGCACTTGGGGCTGGTAGAACAGCTGCAAATCGCCGTTCTCCAGCGCGCGGTGCAACTCATTGTGAATGAGGAGTGAGCGGGCCACGCGGCGGTTCATGGCCGCATCGAAGTACACATAGGTGCCCGGTCCGTCGGGCTTGGCATGGTGCAGGGCTGACTCTGCATTGAGCAGCAGCGCGTGCACGCTGTCGGCCTGCTCGGGGTAAGCGCTACCGCCAATGCTGGCCGTCAAAAACAGGGTGTGTCCGGACACGTTGTAAGGCTGGGATAAGGCGCGCAACAGGTTGCCTGCGTGGGCGGCCAGGGCTGCCGAATCGGGCAGGTCCGCCAGGCACACCGCAAACTGGTCGCCACCCAAGCGGCCTACCGCGTCATAAGGCCGTGTGCGATCGCTTTGCAGGGTGCACTGCTGCAGGCGCTTGCCCACCTCGCGCAACACCAGGTCGCCCACCCCCGTACCCAGGGATTCGTTGATCTTGGAAAAACCATCCAGCCCGAGGCACAGCAAAGACACGGTGGGACAGGCGTTGAGCGCGTTGTCCAGTTGCTGCTCGAACAGGTCACGGCCCGGCAAGGCGGTGAGCGTATCGATTTGCATGGCCTGGCGCACTTCCATTTGCATGCGCTGTGCGGCCAATTGCTGGATGCGGCTGCGCTCCAGCCGGGCGTGCACCGCCTCCAAAAGCTCTTCGCGCCGGCAGGGTTTGGTGAGGTAGTCGTCCGCACCCAAGTTCATGCCGGTGCGGGTGTCGGTCCGGTCCGCCCGCGCGGTCAGCATGATGATGGGCAGAGTCGAGCTGCCGGGGTTCTCGCGCAGCGCCTTGACCAGGCCGAATCCATCGAGCCCGGGCATCATCACATCCGTGAGCACCAGGTCCGGCTTGTGGGTTTGCGCCATCGCCAAGGCTTCCAGCCCGTCGCAGGCGGCCAGCACCTCAAAGCCTTCGAGCTCCAGCATCCATTGCAGGTTTTCGCGCAGGGAGGGCTCGTCTTCGGCGATCAGGATCTTCACGGGGCACTCTCCTTGGGTGCTGCGGGGGCGGTCAATACGACGGTGAAAGTGCTTCCCTCATCAGGCGTGCTCTGCAGGGAAATGCTGCCGCCATGGCACTGCACGGCATCCCGCACGATGGCCAGACCGAGGCCCGTGCCCGAGATATTGCCCACATTGCTGGCACGGTGAAAACTCTCGAACAGCTGCGGCTGATCCGCAAGGGGAATGCCAATGCCCTGGTCTGACACGGTGATCACCAGTTCGCCCGGACGGGGCCTTACCCGTAAAGTGACCTGCCCGCCATGGGGCGAGTATTTGATGGCGTTGGACAGCAGGTTGCCTACGATGTTGCGGATCAAGACTTCATCAACGAGGTAGGCGTCCGTATCCCGTGGCAGATCCATCGCCATCTGAATGCGGCGGAAGGGTTCCGCCATGGCGCTGCGCAGCTCGTCGACCAGGCTTTTGCAGAACACGGCGACCTGCGAGGGTTGGGGCTTGAACTGCAGGCGGCCTGCGTCCGAGCGACCGATGACCAGCACGTTTTCCAGCATGTGGGTCATGCGCTCTACCGCATCGTCAATCTTCAAAAGAGTCAGGCGCTTCTTGTCCACGGGCATGCGGTCGTCATAGTGCATAAGCAGGTCGACGGAGCCGTGGATGGTGGCCAGCGGCGTGCGGAACTCATGCGACGCCATGGTGATGAAACGGCTCTTGAGGTCGTTGAGCTCAATCTGTTGTTGCAAGGCGCGCTTCTGGTTTTGCTCCGCCTCCACCCGGGCCGTTGCGTCCACAACGAACAGGAGGGTGGCGTCTCTATGACCCCATTGCAGCAGCACGGCAGACAGGTCGAGCGTGCGGATTTCGCCTTTGTCCGTGATGATCCGGAAGCTGTAGGTCTCTTCCACCGGCTCTCCGCGCAATCGCCGCTGGTGCCGCTCCACCACAGCCGGTACATCGTCCGGGTGGATGGCGCCCGTGAAAGGCATGGCCATCAGGGCTTGGGTGGAGTGCCCCACGATGCGCTCCATGCTGGGGTTCACAAACACCATGCGTCCGTCTTGCACGACCACCACGCCCACGCCCACGTTTTCAATCACCGAGCGGTAGCGGGCTTCGGACTTGCGCAGTTCTTCAATGGCCTGGTAGCGCTCAATGGCTGCGCTCACGTGGTTGGCAAAAAAGCCGAGGATGTTCACGTCATCCTCGTCGTAAATCACATCCGGTGTGTAGCCCTGCACTACCAGTACACCCCCCATGCGGCCGCGGATCTGCATGGGTACGCCCAGCCAGGAGCTGAATGTCAAATCGCCGGTCGCCTCGGCCATAAATCCGCTTTTGCGCAACTCCAGGAAGCGGTGCGTATCCATCAACTGCGGTTTGCCGCTCTCCAGCACAAATTCGGTCATGCCCCGCTTGTAGGGGACACCTTCCCGTTGCATGATGTCGCCGTCTTTTTCGTCGACGTAATAGGGGTAGTCCATCAACCCCCTGTCGTGGTCGTGCAAGGCGACGTAGAAGTTGTCGGCGAACATCAACTCACGCAGCAACTGGTGCACGACCCGCAAAAAGTCATAAAACGACAAGCCGGCCGTCGCGCGCTCGGCAATGCGGTAAAACACCCGCTGCATGGCTTCGGCGCGTCGCTGTTCCTCGGCGTCGTGTTGCAGTTCAGTGGTGCGTCGTAGCAGCCACTGGCGGGCCTGGATTTGCTGTTGGTTCAGCAGCGAGCGCAGCGTTTCGTTGTCAGCCTGCAACTCCCGGATCTGTGTTTGCAGTGAGGCAAGCAGGTCGGGTTCAGGCTTGGTCATGGCTGCTCAGTGGCCCATATTGCGCAGGGCCGCTTCCAATGCGGCTGCTGTTGCCAACGGTTTTTCCATCGGGAAAAGGTGGGTGCCATCCAGCATCATGTTGCGCCCTTTGGTGATCTTGTTGGTCAGGTCCATGCCGACTTGCTTCATTTCGGCAGACTGGTCGCCGCCGATAAACGTCACCGGGCACTTCAAGGGGTGGCGCGCCAGCAGGCGGTCCAGGTTGTCGGGCAGGGTGTTGTAGAAAGCGGTTTCCACATCGCGATCGAAGGCTAACACCCGTTTGCCGTCGGCGTCCTCAGGGAAATCATCTACATAGTCCTGTAGCACCTGCGGGTCCCAGCGGGCAAAAGCCTTTTTGTGCCTGAAGTGTTCGAGCGCAGCCTCGGCATCAGGCCAGCTATGGCGGCGTTTGCGGCTTACTGCGCCGGGGGAGATGGACCCCACCAGCTGGGTGGTTTTGGCCAGGCCCACCATGCGTGAACGCCAGCCACCCACCAGGGGGGAGTCAATCAGCACCACACCTTTGGCCAGTCCAGGTTGCTGGGCTGCGGCCATGAGGCTTAAAAAGCCGCCCAAAGAGTGGCCCACCAGCCAGACGGGCTCGCCCGCCTTGTCGACCACTTTGGAGGCAAAGTCCACCAATTGCTGCACGATATGCGGCCAGTTGTCACTGACCGGGTAGCGTGCATCGTGTCCGTACTTTTCTATGGCTTTGACGCTGTAGCCGCGGGCCCGCAAGCTTTTGAAAAGCACCTTGTAGGTGGCGGCGGGGAAGCTGTTGGCGTGAGAAAAAACGATGGTCGACATGCAGGCGAGACTAAATCAATTTCTCGTCGGGAGTGGTGATCTTCTTCAAAGGCAGGCTGCGGGTGCTGGGTATCAACAGCGGCACCTCGGTCTGGCCGCCGTTCCACATCGGGTCTTCAATGCTGTCGAACACCTCACGCAGCTTTTGGCCCCAGTTGTTGTGGAGCATCTTGAAGTAGGGGTTGTTTTCGTCGATGCACACCACTTTGTCGGTCTGGAAGCTATTGGCTTCGTACACCACCATGTCCAGCGGCAGGCCTACCGACAGGTTGGACTTGAGGGTGGAGTCCATGGACACCAATGCGCATTTGGCGGCTTCGTCCAGCGGAGTATTGGGGGTGATCACGCGGTCCAGCACCGGTTTGCCGTATTTGGATTCGCCCACCTGGAAGTAGGGCGTCTCGGGGGTGGCTTCTATGAAGTTGCCGGCCGAGTAGACCTGGAACAGGCGCATGCCTTCGCCCTGAATCTGACCACCGAAGATCAGCGACACGTTGAAGTCCACGCCCGCATTCTTGAGGGCCGCACCGTCGCGTTCCTGCACCTTGCGGATGGCCGAGCCCAGCACGCGGGCAGCGTCGAACATGCTCTTGGCGTTCCAGATGGTGATGCCTTCGTCGTCCTCGTGGTCCTTGAGCTTTTCGATCTGCAAGATCTCGCGGACTGATTGGGAGATGCTGAGGTTGCCGGCCGAGAGCAGGACCATAAAGCGGTCATTGGGCTTCTCGTACACGATCATTTTGCGGAAGGTGCTGATCTGGTCGAGCCCGGCGTTGGTGCGGGAGTCGGAGAGGAACACCAGGCCGGCGTTGAGTTTTATGGCGACGCAGTAGGTCATTTTTCTTGTGGTTTGGGGCAAAACCTAGAGTGTATCGGGGTGGGGCGGGTGGACTTTGCGGGGCAGTCCTTGCCGGGCGGGGAGGCGGTGTGCGGGCCGGGGGCTCATGAACCTTCGGTTTTTGAAATCGCCCCCATCCCGCACACCACCTCCCCGCCCTACCGGAGCGAAAGAGCTAAGCCTTGCTAGCCAATGCTTTCAATTGATAAAGCGCGTCCATCGCTTCTCTGGGGCTCATCGCATCAGGGTTAATCGCTGAGAGCGCCGTCTCTACGGCGCTGGCAGCTACTATTTCTGTAGCAGGGGGCGCAGCGAACAGGTCCACCTGGGCTTGCGATTCACTGGCTTGGGCTTCCAGCGCGTCCAGGGTGTGGCGGGCGTGGTTCAGCACGGCGGCGGGCATGCCGGCCAGGCGCGCCACTTGCACACCGTAGCTTTTGCTGGCCGGGCCGGGTTCGATGGCGTGCAGGAACACGATGTCGCGGCCCGCTTCGGCGGCGCTCACGTGCACGTTCAGCGCCGCATGGTGAGTGGCAGGGAACTCGGTGAGCTCGAAATAGTGGGTGGCAAACAGGGTGAAGGCCTGCGTTTTGTCGTGCAGCTGCGTGGCAATCGCGCTGGCCAGTGCCAGTCCGTCGAAGGTGCTCGTTCCCCGGCCGATTTCATCCATGAGCACCAGGCTGTGCGGCGTGGCGCTGTGCAAAATTTGCGCAGCCTCGGTCATTTCCAGCATGAAGGTGGACTGGGCGTTGGCCAAGTCGTCCGCTGCGCCTATGCGGGTGTGTATGGCGTCAATTGGCCCCAGCCGGCAAGCCTGCGCGGGCACGTAGCTGCCGATGCTGGCCAGCAGCACGATCAGCGCGACCTGGCGCATGTAGGTCGATTTACCGCCCATGTTGGGCCCGGTGATGACTTGCATGCGCTGCTTGACACCGAGGCGCGTGTCATTCGCGATGAAGTTACCGCTGCTGAGTTCTGCCAAGCGCGCTTGCACCACGGGGTGCCGGCCTTGGGTGATGTCGATGCAGGGCTCGGTCACAAACTGCGGGGCATTCCAGTCCAGTGTGAGCGAGCGTTCGGTCAAGGCGCACAGGGTGTCCAGCGCGGCGAGCGACTGGGCTACGGCGGTGAGGTCGGGAATGTGTGCTTGTAACTGGTCCAGCACCTGCTCGAACAACCATTTCTCGCGGGCCAGGGCCCGCTCTTGGGCGCTCAGGGCTTTGTCTTCAAAGGCTTTGAGCTCAGGGGTGATGAAGCGCTCTGCATTCTTCAGGGTCTGGCGGCGGCGGTAGTCCTCGGGCACTTTGTCCACCTGGCCGGTGGTGACTTCGATGTAGAAGCCGTGCACCTTGTTGAACTGCACCCGCAGGTTCGCAATGCCGGTGCGGGCTTTTTCGCGGACTTCAAGGTCCAGCAAAAAGGCATCGCAGTTGGTCTGGATGGCGCGCAACTCGTCCAGCTCGGCGTCAAAGCCGTTGGCGATCACGCCACCGTCGCGCACCAGTGCAGCAGGTTCGGGCGCGATGGCGCGACCCAGCAGGGTAATGGCCTCGGCCGGTGGCTGAAGATGGCTGCAAATATGAGCCAAATAGCCCTCTGGCGCCCGCAGATTGTGCGCGAGCAGCTCTGTTTTTTGTAGCGTTTGCACCAGCGCAACCAGCTCGCGCGGGCGCACCTGGCGCAGGGCGATGCGGGCGGTGATGCGTTCCACGTCCGCACAGCCCTTGAGCTGGCCGCGCAGGGTTTGCCAGATATTGTTCCGCAGGGTAGCAATCGCCAGCAGGCGGTGCTGTGCCTCGGTGCGTTCGCGCAGGGGCTCCAGCAGCCAGCGTTTGAGCAAGCGGCTGCCCATGCCTGTCATACAGGTGTCGAGCAGACTGAAGAGGGTAGGGCTGTCCTCGCCGCGCAGGGTCTGCACCAGCTCCAGGTTGCGGCGGGTGGTGGCGGGCAAGTCTATGAGTGCATCGTTGCGCTGCACCTGCACGCTGTGGATGTGTGTGAGAGCTCGGCCCTGGGTGTGTTCAGCGTATCCAATCAAGGCGCCGGCAGCCGCGTGGGCCAGGGCCAGCTCTTGCGCGTTCCAGCTGGTGAGGCTGGCGGCTTGCAGTGCGTCCAGCAGTTTGCGCTGGCCCAGGGCGCTGTCGAACTGCCATTCGGGGCGGGCGGTCAGGTACACAGCGGTGCCGTGGCGCAGGCGCTTGAGGCGGTCTTCAAAGCTGGTGGTGCAGCCAGCGCTGTAGGTCAGCTCGCTGGGGGCGATGCGGCTCACCCAGTCGGGCACTTCGTCAGGCGTGCATTCGGCCAGAAAGACGACGCCCTGGGTGACGGACAGCCAGGCCAGGCCGCAGCGGTTGCGCGGGCCTTGGTGCACGGCCATCAGCATGGACTCGGTTTTTTCGGACAGCAGTTCGGCGTCTGTCAGCGTGCCGGGGGTGACGACCCGCACCACTTTGCGCTCCACCGGGCCTTTGGTGGCGCCCACTTCGCCGGTTTGCTCGCAGATGGCCACCGACTCGCCGTGGCGTATCAATTTGGCCAGGTACCCTTCCATCGAGTGGAATGGCACACCTGCCATGACCACCGGTTGACCGGCGGACTGGCCACGGGTGGTGACCGTAATGTCCAGAATGCGGGCGGCCTTTTCGGCATCGGCGTAAAACATCTCGTAGAAGTCGCCCATGCGATAGAACAGCAGCGTGTCGGGGTAGGCTGCTTTGAGCCCCAGATACTGCTGCATCATGGGGGTGTGCTGGTCGAGCGGAGCGGTTGCGAGGGGAGATGTCACGGCGAGGGAAATCGGGTATTCGTGGAGCGGCCCATCTATGGCGCAGGCCTGCTACAGGCCCTATCATAAGGAGTCACACCTTATGGCCCATTCCCCTGTGCAACTTCCCCCGGTCTCCCGACCCGACGAGTCCGCTGCCCTTGAGGCCGTGGCCAGCGCAGCGCCTGTGGGCCTGGGGTTGTCGGTGTTCCAGTCCATCTTTGAAAGCAGCCCCGAAGCGATCGCTTTGACGCGAGTGCGCGACGGGGTGCTCGTCCAGGTCAACAGCGAATGGCTGTTCATGACGGGCTATACGCGTGACGAAGCCTTGGGCCGCAGTGCGGTGGAGCTGGGCCATTGGCTGGACCCGCAGGAGCGGGACCGGGTATTCGGCGGTATGAAGGTGGGCAGCCGTGTTGTGGATACCGATGTGACGCTGGTGATGAAAGACCGCATTCCCCGCGTGGTGCGACTGAATGCCGCCATGCTGGAGGAGTCCGGCGAGCTCTATTTGCTGATTTACCTGCGTGATGTCACCGCCGAGCAAATGGCCCGTGATGCCTTGAAAGCCGGTGAGCAGGCCTTGGAGCATGCCAACGAAACCATGAACCGCCAAGTCAAGCTGCATGAGCTGACTGAATCGGTGGCCAAGGTGGGGCACTGGGTGTCATATCCGGACGATGACCGGGTTCAACTCTCCCGCGGCTTGGCGCTAATGGCGGGTCTGGGCGATGTACCTTTGGCCACCAACCAGTCTCTGTGGGGTTCCGTGCATCCAGAAGACTTGCCCCGCTTGAAGGAGGCGCGAATCAGGATGGATGGCAGCGTTGTCGAATTCCGGTGGCTCTCCAAGGAAGGCCGCACTCTGTGGGCGCGCTCCCGCATGCACCGGCAGATGGCGGAGGGCCGCGTGCTGGCAGACTTTGGTGTGGTCCAGGAATTCACCGAGGAGCGGGACGCTCGTGATGCCTTGCAAACCCAACTCGATTTCATCCACAAAATTACCAGTCGTGCGCCGGGCATGGTGTACGAATTCCAGATGTGGCCGGATGGCCAATTCAAGTTTCCTTTTGTGAGTGCGGGCGTCGCGCAGCTTTTCGGGGTGTCGATGGAGCAGGCGCGTGAAGATGCCAACGCCTTGATGCGGCGCATTCACCGCGAAGATGTCCCTCGCATCATTAAAACCAGCCTCGCCAGCCGCGACACCCTGCAACCTTGGAACTGCGAATTCCGCACGCGTGATGCCGGCGCCGACATGCGTTGGCTGCTGGGCACCTCGGTGCCGGAGATCAAGCCGGATGGATCGGTGCTGTTCACCGGTTCCATTACCGACATCACTCCGCAAAAGAAGGCCTTGGCCCAGTTGCAGGAAAGCGAGGAGCGTTTCCGCAGCCTGTCCAGCCTGTCCTCAGACTGGTACTGGGAACAGGACGCAGAGTTTCGCTTTGTGCGTATCGATGGCAATGGTATCAACGCAGACCGGTTGGCACCGCAAGGGGCACTGGGCCGTACCCGGTGGGACTCTGGCGGGCGCGGTGTTACACCGGCCCAGTGGAAGGCCCACCAGGACCTGCTGGAGGCGCATCAGACTTTCCAGGACTTTGAAATGCAGCGCGTCCTGTCTGACGGCAGTTTCATGTGGGTGTCCATCAGCGGGGCGCCCATTTTTGATGCCCAAGGCAATTTCTGCGGCTATCGCGGAACCGGGCGCGATATTTCCGCCCGCAAAGCCGCAGAGGCCGAGATTGAACGCCTGGCATTCTTCGATGCGTTGACCGGCCTGCCGAACCGCCGCATGTTGATTGACCGTTTGAAGCATGCGCTGGATTCGAGCACCCGTAATCGCCAACACGGAGCGCTGCTGTTCATTGATCTGGATAACTTCAAGGTCCTCAATGACACCTTGGGTCACCACATGGGGGATTTGCTGCTGCAGCAAGTGGCGCAGCGATTGCAAGACTGCGTGCGCAGCGCCGATACGGTCGCGCGGCTGGGCGGCGATGAGTTCGTGGTGATGTTGGAAGAGCTGGATGCAGACCCGTTGTTGGCCGCGACCCAGGCAGAGTTGGTGGCCAAAAAAGTGTTGGGTTCCCTCAATAAGCAATTTGCTTTGGGCAACCACAACATGCACAGCTCGCCGAGCATAGGTGTGACGCTGTTTTTCCAACACAACGACAGCATTGAGGAGCTGCTCAAACGCGCTGATCTGGCCATGTACCAGGCCAAAGGGGCAGGGCGGAATACCTTGCGCTTTTTCGATCCTGACATGCAGGCAGCGGCCTCAGAGCGCGCCGACATGGAAGCCGACCTACGCCGTGCGCTGCAGGAAGAGCAGTTCACGCTCTATTACCAGCCGGTCGTGGACCAAGCTGGCACGGTGACGGGGGTGGAGGCGCTGCTGCGCTGGCTGCATCCGGTCAGGGGCATGGTGTCTCCGGCAGTGTTCATCCCGGTGGCCGAGCAGACCGGGCTCATTCTTCCGCTGGGCCAATGGGTGCTGGAGGCGGCGTGTGCGCAGTTGGTTGCCTGGAACGACGACTCGCAGACCCAAAAGCTCAGTATTGCCGTCAATGTGAGCGCCCGCCAGTTCCGGCATCCTGATTTTTCTACCCATATTCTGGATTTGTTGCGCACCAGTGGCGCCAACCCCTATCGCCTGAAGTTGGAACTTACCGAGAGCCTGCTCCTCACCGATTTTGAAGAGGCTGTGATCAAGATGGGAGAGCTGCGCTCCATCGGCGTGAGTTTCTCCTTGGACGACTTCGGTACCGGGTATTCGTCCCTTGCCTATCTCAAGCGATTGCCCTTGGACCAGCTCAAGATCGATCAGTCATTTGTGCGCGATGTGCTGACAGACCCCAACGACGCCGCCATCGCCCGGACGATTTTGAACCTGGCCAAGAGCCTGGACCTCGGGGTGGTGGCGGAAGGTGTCGAAACAGCCGGTCAGCGGGATTTCTTGTTGCGAGAGGGGTGCAGGGCCTTCCAGGGGTATTTCTTCGGGCGCCCGGTGCCGGTCGAGCAGTTGCATTTGACGGGGCCGGCATGACCAGCAAATCAACACCCCCTGAGCTGCCGGGTATTGACGCTTTGCAGGCGGAACTGCGCTCTCTGGAGTTGGTGAGCCGCCGCCAGTACGACATGCTGGAAGCGCTCTTTGCCCAAAGTCCGGCCGCTATCTCGGTGCAGCGCCTGGATGACGGGGCCATCATCGACGTGAATGCACGCTGGCAGCAACTCACCGGCTACACATGGGAAGAGGCCACCCGCAGTACCTCAGTGTCCCTGGGTTTCTGGCCCGATATTGAGGCACGCAACGCTGCTTTGCGTGAGATGCAAGCCAATCCCATGGCCGGCGGCGTTGAGATCAGTTTCCTCACGCGCAATGGCGAGGAGCTCTTGCTGGAATGGCGCGGCTCCATCATGCACATTGCCGGAGAGCCCCACGTGCTGGTGTATCTCTCAGACATCACCGCCCAGCGTATTGCGCAGGAAGCAGTGGCCGAGAGCGAGCAGGCCCTGCAGGATGCGAACGACGAATTGCGCGGGCAGCTGGAACTGTTTGAGGAAACAGAGAGCTTGGCGCAGGCGGGACATTGGATTGTCCCGCAAGGCCAAACCGTTCCGCGATGGTCACGTGGCCTGTTCCGTCTGACCCAGACGCCTTGGACCGAAAAGCTCACTCTGGATAAATCCCGTGTAGGCATTCACCCGGAGGACAAGGAAGTCTATCTCGCCGCCAGGGAAGCCATGGACGGCCGATTGCTGGAGTTCCGGTGGATTCGTCGGGATGGCGACGTGCGCTGGGTGCGCAGTCGCATGCACCGCTACCACCGCCAGGACGACAGCTATGTGGATTTCGGGGTGGTGCAGGATTTCACGGAGGAAGCAGAGGCCAAGTTGGTACCGCAGCGCCGGCTCGACGTGATCCAGCGACTGACCAGCCGCTTGCCTGAAATGGTGTTCCAGTTTGAGATGTTCAGCCGGGACAGCGGGCGGTTTTTGTTTGTGAGCGACGCCTGTACCGCCATATTCGGAGTGACGCCGGAAGAGGCCCGTGCAGCACCGGAAAACGTGTTCAGGCTGATCCATCCGGATGACATCGTGCAGACCCTCAAATCCATGAATGCAGCGGCAGTGGATGGCATGACGTGGGCGCAGGAGTTCCGCATCATCGGCAAAGACGGGCACGTCCGGACTTTGTTCGGCAAAGCCATCACGTACCGGGAGACTGACGGCAAGTACAACGCCTACGGATCGGTGACCGACATCACCGAACACAAAGCGTCTCTGGCCATTCTGCAGGAGAGCGAAGCCCGTTTCCGGGCGTTGACAGAGCTATCTTCCGACTGGTACTGGGAGCAAGACGCCGAATACCGGTTCACCCGGTTTCATGGCGCGATCCAGGCCGGGCGTAACAAGACGGGTCAACACAGCATTGGCAAAACCCGATGGGAAAACGGCGCACTGAACATGACCGAGGCTGCATGGGCGGCGCACAGAGCGGTACTCGACGCGCGCCAGGAATTCCGTGAGCTGGAGCTGCGGGACAAAGACGAAGAGGGGCGCGTGTTCTGGATATCCACCAGTGGCGCGCCCATTTTCGACTCCCACGGCGTGTTCAAGGGCTATCGCGGCATCGGCCGAAACATTACCGAGCGCAAAGAGGCGGAAGAAAAAATCGAACGTCTGGCCTTCTATGACGTGCTGACTGATTTGCCTAACCGCCGCTTGCTCATGGACCATCTGCAATATGCAGTCGCGACTTGTGCACGGGGCCGCTTGCATGGTGCGCTTTTGTTCATTGATCTGGACAACTTCAAGGATCTGAATGACACACGGGGCCACGATGTGGGTGACGGGCTGTTGCGCGTCGTGGCGCAGAGGCTGAAGGCCTGTGTCCGGGAATCAGACACGGTCGCCCGTTTCGGAGGTGACGAGTTTGTGGTTCTTTTGCAGGATCTCGACGGTACCTTGGCTGATGCCGGCGTTCAGGCCGAATTGGTCGCCAGAAAAATATTGCAACAGCTCAACATCCCTTACGAACTGCCCGGTGGCTCGCACCACAGCACGCCCAGCATCGGCGTGGTGTTGATTCATGGCTTGCGGCAGTCAGTGGACGAATTGCTGAAACAGGCTGACTTGGCCATGTATGAAGCCAAATCTGCAGGCCGCAATACGCTGCGCTTCTTTGACCCCGCCATGCAGTCCATGGTGGCGGAGCGGACCGAGCTCGAGTCTGATCTCCGCGCGGGACTGCAGCGTGGCGAACTGATGTTGTATTACCAGCCGGTGGTCGATGCGGATCGTCGGGTGGTAGGCGCGGAAGCCCTGCTGCGCTGGCAGCATCCGGTGCGCGGCATGGTTTCCCCCATGCAATTTGTCCCTTTGGCTGAACAAACCGGCCTCATTATTCCCTTGGGTGAATGGGTGCTGCAAACCGCATGTGCCCAGTTGGCCGCTTGGGCGCGAAGCCCGGATAGTGCTCACCTCACTTTGGCGGTGAATGTCAGTGCCCGCCAGTTCCGCAGCCCCGAGTTTGTGGTTCAAGTACAAAACGCCATTCAACAGAACGGAGCGGACCCGAGGCTTTTGAAGCTCGAGCTCACCGAGAGCCTGTTGTTGACCGACAGCCAGGAAGCCATCATGAAGATGACAGCGCTGCGCAGCCTGGGCGTGCGGTTCGCGTTGGACGACTTCGGTACCGGCTATTCGTCCCTGTCCTACCTGAAGATGCTGCCTTTGCAGCAGCTCAAGATCGACCAGTCTTTTGTTCGGGATGTGCTTACCGACGTGAACGATGCTGCTATTGCCAGCACCGTGCTGGCGCTGGGGCGCAGCCTGGGCTTTGATGTGGTCGCCGAAGGCGTAGAGACGGAAGGGCAGCGCCAGTTTTTGTTAAACCAGGGCTGCGTCTTCTTTCAAGGCTATCTGTTTGGCCGACCGGTCCCGGTGACCGAATTCAGCGTAGGCTGATCAGAAGGGCGCGTCTTCAGCGCCGGCGGCGGGAGCGTCTTCTGTTGTCGTTTCCGGGTTGTCAGCGGCGATGGCGGCTTGGCGCAAAGCGGCCTTCTCGCCGGCAGGTGCGAACTTGCTGTACTTGCCCAACAGGCTGACCAACTGGCCATAGATGCGCGGGTTGCCTGCGAGGCACTCATGCTGCTCGAGGAAGTCAGCCTCGCCCGTGAAGTTGCCCACCAGACCACCGGCTTCGGTGACCAGCAAGGAGCCGGCAGCCACGTCCCAGGGTTGCAAACCGAGCTCGAAGAAACCTTCGGTGTAGCCGGCGGCCACATAGGCCAGGTCCAAAGCTGCAGCGCCGGGGCGGCGCAAGCCGGCGGTACGCTGCATCACGTCGCCCATCATCTGCAGGTACTGGTTGAAGTTGTCACCGGGGCGGAAAGGGAAGCCGGTGGAAATGAGCGACTCTTTGAGCTGCGTGCGCTTGGAAACGCGGATGCGGCGGTCGTTCAGGTAAGCGCCACGGCCTTTGGTGGCCGTAAACAAGTCGTTGCGGGTAGGGTCATACACCACGGCTTGTTCGATCTTGCCGCGAACCGCCAGTGCAATGCTGACGCAATACACAGGCAGGCCGTGGATGAAGTTGGTGGTGCCGTCCAGCGGGTCGATGATCCAGACGTATTCGGAGTCGCGGGCGCCGTATTCGCTGCCCGATTCTTCAGCCAGGATGCCGTGGCCGGGGTAGGCCGTCAGCAGGGTTTCTATGATCGCTTGCTCTGCAGCTTTGTCCACTTCGGTGACAAAGTCGTTGGCCTTCTTCTGGGATACACGAACGGATTCGATGTCCAGCGCGGCACGGTTGATGATGGAACCGGCGGTGCGGGCGGCCTTGATGGCCACGTTGGCCATGGGGTGCAGATTGAGCGTCATAGATTGTGGGGGAAGAACTGGAAGGACCGGCTGGCGATGCAAGCGGCGACAATAGGCATATTTTAACGGTTCGGCCTCGGTTGCGCACCCTATCTTTGTGCGGTCGCAGCAATTCGGCCACTTTCAGTCTGCATGCACACCCGATTTATCCTTATCAACACCAGCCACGCGGGCAATGTGGGCGCTGCCGCCCGTGCCATGAAAACCATGGGTTTTGACGACCTGGTGCTGGTCGCACCCCGTTGGCCCAATGTGCTACGCCGCGAAGAAACCATTCAGCGCGCCAGTGGTGCTTTGGATGTGCTGGACAAATGCCGCATTGTCGAAACGCTGGACGAGGCACTGGATGGCATCACCCATTTGTGCGCCACGGCCATGACCCCGCGCGACTTCGGTCCCCCCACCACCACGCCGCGTGAGCATTTTGAAGTGCTATCAAAACAGGAGCTGCTTGCGCATACGCCATCAGCGCCAGGTACCGATTTGATGCCTGAATCTTCCCCGAAGGGGCAGCAGGGCATCGGCTTTTTGTTCGGTTCCGAGCGCTTCGGTATGCGCAATGAAGACGTGTATCGTTGCCATGTCTGCCTGTCCATTCCCAGCAATCCGAGCTTCGGTTCGCTCAATATCGGGGCGGCCCTGCAAGTCATTGCGTACGAGTGGCGTCTGGCCCTCGGCGGCTTTGGGGTGCAGGCGGCCGTTACACCTTCGCATCTGGCTGATGCAGCGCAGGTGACCGGCATGTTGACCCATCTCGAGCAATCGCTGGTGCATCTGGGTTTCTTGGACCCCGCGTCCCCCAAGAAGCTGATGCCGCGGCTCAATGCATTGTTCAACCGGGCGCAGGTGACACAGGAGGAAATCCACATCTTGCGGGGTATTGCCAAAGCCATCCTGCAGCAGGGCCCTCAATCGCCTGTCCGTAGTGCGGATTTGGTGGCGATAGACGGCAAGCCGACCTTGAAGGGATAGACTGACACCATGTTTGCTCGCATCCGCTCCGACATCCAGTGCATTCTTGACCGCGACCCTGCTGCCCGCAGTACCTGGGAGGTCATTACCTGTTACCCCGGCTTGCATGCCGTGGTGTTGCACCGTCCTGCGCACTGGTTCTGGAACCACGGCCTGAAATGGCTGGGACGCTTTACCTCTCACATTGCCCGTTTTCTCACGGGGATTGAGATTCACCCAGGCGCCAAGCTCGGTGAACGCGTGTTTTTTGACCATGCCATGGGCACCGTGGTGGGAGAAACTGCCGAAATCGGCGATGGCTGCACGATTTACCAAGGCGTGACCCTAGGTGGCACCAGTCTGTACAAGGGCGCCAAGCGCCATCCCACACTCGGCAGAGACGTGGTCGTCAGCGCGGGAGCCAAAGTATTGGGCGGGTTTGAGGTGGGCGATGGCGCCAAGATCGGCAGCAATGCCGTCGTGATCAAACCCGTGCCGGCCGGTGCCACGGCGGTGGGCATACCGGCACGCATCATCCCCAGCAAAGAGGGTATGAGCGCGGATGTAACCACGCAAGATCGCAAGTTCACCGCCTATGGCATCACCCAGGACGACGATCCGGTAAGTCAAGCTTTGCGCGGCTTGGTAGATAGCGCTTCCGGTCAGGACCACCAGATTGCCATGCTTTGGAAGGCCGTGGAGCAACTTTCAGCCCGTTTGGCAGACAGCGATTGCGTGCCCAAAGACGCCGCGCGCAAAGAGTGCTTTGAGGCCGCGAAAATTAATGAGCTGATTGGGAAGTAGGGCTCACCCCCGAGCGGCTTTGCCGCTTCTCCCTTGCAGGGGGTAACACCTGCAGGCTGGCGGAGCCGATTCTGCGGTATTTTTGGGTCAAGGCACGCGCACCGGGAAGGTGACGCTTTTCGAAACGAAGATCTTCCTCAGTTCCGTGGAGGGCGAATAGCACTTTTGGGGCGGAAGGCCTTGCAGACGCCGTCTACGGTGTCGATGTAGGGGCCACCGATCAGGTCTACGCAGTAAGGCACTGCGGCAAAGATACCGGGTACAACTTGCTTGCCCTCGGCATCCTTCACACCTTCCAGCGTTTCTGCAATGGCTTTGGGTTGGCCGGGCAGGTTGATGATGAGGGTCTGGTCGCGGATGACGGCGACCTGACGCGACAGAATCGCTGTGGGCACAAAGTTCAGGCTGATAGCGCGCATCTGCTCGCCGAATCCCGGCATTTCCTTGTGTGCCACAGCCAGCGTGGCCTCAGGCGTCACGTCGCGCAGGGCAGGGCCTGTGCCACCGGTAGTGAGCACCAAGGCACAGCGCGCATCCACCAGCGCAATCAGGGTGTCCTGAATGGTCTGCTGGTCGTCCGCGATCAGGCGGGCCTCAAACACCACGGGGTTTTGCACGGCACGCAGCACCCATTCCTTCAGGGCGGGAATGCCTTTGTCTTCATACACTCCAGCCGATGCGCGGTCGCTGATAGAGACAATACCGATGCGGACTTCATCCAACGCAGCGCTGCTCAATCTTCATCTCCGTCTTCTACGTCGTTGTCTGCCGCCGCGGATTGCGACGCTTCCTGATTCGCAAGCAGCGCTTCTCGCACGAGTTGGAAAATTTCGCGGTACGAGCGGCCATGGCGAACGGCTTCACCCGGCTTTTCTGGCTTGGCATCTTTGCGCGCTTGGCGAACCAACGCGCGCAACTGCTGGCTGTCGGTGTCGGGGCTGATGTTGAGCCACTGGCCCACGGCATCGTCGTCGGCAATCAACCGGTCGCGCCATTGCTCGGCCTGGTGCAGCACCATGGTTTCCTGCACAGAGGGCATATGCTGTTCTTCCAGCGCGGCACGGATCTCGTCCCATTTGGCGGGATCGAGCTTGCGCATCAGCTTGCCGATGAATTGCATCTGGCGGCGTTTGCCCTCGAAATTGGTGATGCGTTTGGCCTCGGCCACGCCATCCACCAGTTTGTCGGGAAGCTCCAACTTGGTCAGAAGTTCTGCGCGCAGCGTCAGCAGGTCTTCACCCAGCTTTTGCAATGCATCGCTTTCTTTTTTGAGATCGGTGCGGGTCGGTTCATCCGTGCCCTTGAGTTCGCGCTTGTACTCCAAGTCGAGTGCGCTGCCTTCGGCAACGAACAAGCCCCGGACGTAATAGCCCTTTTTTAGTTTGCGTGACATAGCCAAGTATCATAGCCGTCGCCATGAAGAAACCCACCTCCGCCCGTCCCCAGTCTTCCCTTGAATCCACCAAACCCGCCGACAGCGGCTTTGCGTACACCCGGGCTTTTTTTGAAACCCGTGTAGACGCTGCCTTGGCTCATGCCAAAAAACTGGGCGCCAGCGATGCAGGCGCCGAAGTGTCCGAAGGCTGTGGCTTGAGCGTTTCGGTGCGCAATGGCGAGCTGGAAAATGTGGAGCGCAACCGCGACAAATCTCTGGGTGTGACCGTCTACATCGGCAACCGCCGTGGCAATGCGAGCACTTCCGACTTTTCGGATGCGGCGATTGAACAAACCGTGCGTGCGGCCTACGACATTGCCCGCTTCACTGCTGAAGACCCTTTCGCCAGCCTGCCGGATGCAGACGACATCGTCCCCGTCGACGAGCGCGAGCGGAATCTGGACCTGTTTTTTCCCTGGGCCGTGACCAGTGAAGAAGCTGCCGTTTTGGCTTTGGAGTGCGAAGCAGCAGCGCTGGGTGTGAGCAAGCGCATCACCAATAGTGAAGGCGCTGCGGTGTCCGCACAGCAATCGCATTTTTTCAGTGCACATACCCGCGGCTTCCGGGGCGGCTACGCCTCTTCACGCCATTCGTTCTCTGTGTCTCCCATTGCCGGCAAGGGCAAGGACATGCAGCGCGATGCGTGGTACAGCTCCATGCGCTCGGCCGATGAGCTGGCGTCCCCACAGGCGGTGGGCCGCTATGCCGCAGAGCGCGCGTTGAGCCGCCTCAAGGCCCGCAAAATCGCCACGGTGGAGTGCCCGGTGTTGTTTGAGTCGCCTTTGGCCGCCGGTTTGTTGGGTGCCTTTGTGCAAGCGGTAAGCGGCGGCGCCCTGTACCGTAAGAGCACTTTCCTGCTGGATTCTTTGGGCAAGCAAGTGCTGCCCAAACACATCGACATTCGGGAAGACCCTTTTGTACTGCGCGGCAAAGGCAGCTCGCCCTTTGACGACGAAGGCGTGCGCGTGCGCCCCCGCAAGGTGGTGGATGCCGGTCGTGTGCAAGGCTATTTCTTGAGCAGCTACTCCGCCCGTAAACTGGGTATGCGCACGACCGGCAATTCCGGTGGTTCGCATAACTTGACCTTTACCTCGCGCCTGACCAAAGCAGGCGACAACCTGGATGCCATGTTGCAAAAGCTGGGCACCGGTCTGTTTGTGACCGAGTTGATGGGCCAGGGCGTGAATTACGTTACTGGTGACTATTCCCGCGGCGCCAGCGGCTTCTGGGTGGAGAATGGCCGCATTGCTTACCCGGTGCATGAAATCACTATCGCTGGCAACATGAAAGACATGCTCAAGGGCATCGAAGCGGTGGGCGCCGATACCTACAACTACGGCGCGAAGACCGTAGGTTCCATTCTGCTCAACCGGATGAAGGTGGCCGGTAGCTAAGGGGGTTTTCATGCGTCGATCGGCATTTGGTGTGGGCGTACTTGCCCTGCTTGCTGCAAGTACGGTGTGTTCCAAACACCGTTGAGCTCTGCCCGTGCCTTGCATCCTTGGCAAGCCCCCATGCCTGCCGGGAATACGGAAGCCTACTTCACCAACCTCAAATCCGGCGACAGCATTGAAACCCCGTTTGTGTTGAAGTTCGGTTTGTCAGGCGGGTGGGGTCTCGCTCCGATTTCCAAACCCATAGGGGGCAAAAGTGGCCATCACCATCTGCTGGTGAACCGTGACTTGCCACTGGATTTCAAGGCAGCATTGCCTTTCAACGAGCAATACATCCATTTCGGCAAAGGGCAGATGGAAACCGTGCTCACCCTGGAGCCGGGGACGTACACGCTGCGGATGCTCTTGGCTGATAACAAGCACCTGCCTCATTTTGTGTACAGCAAGCCGATGAAGGTCACGATCACCAAAAAGAGTACCGTAGACCCGAAGTCTTTGGTTCAGCCAGGTCTGTCCTTGATGCTGGCCGGGGCTGAGCAAAAAGGCCCATTCCGTGTGCAATTCCATGCATCGGGCCTGAATGTTGCGCATGTGGCGCAACAGGAAAAAGGCACGGGGCATTTCAAACTCACAGTCACCAGCAAGTCGGGAGCTGTGGCAGAAATGGAGTTTGCGGAGGGCCAAACCGAAACCTGGTTGGCCCCTCCGCCCGGGGATTACGCGCTCAAGCTGGATTTTGTCGACAACCTGAATCCCAAACAAGTATTGACAGGGTCAGTCGCGACCACGGTCAAAGTACTGCCTTAGCCTGCCAGTGCTGCCTTGACTGCGGCTGACACGGCGCCCATTTCGGCTTTGCCAGCCAACTTGGTTTTGACCACGCCCATCACCTTGCCCATGTCGCCGGGGCCGGAGGCTCCCAGTTCGGCTACGATGGCCTTGACTTCGGCCAGGACCTCATCGGCGCTCATGCGCTGGGGCAGGTAAGTTTGCAGGACCTTCATTTCGGCTTCTTCCTTGTCCGCCAGATCCGCACGCTCTGCTTTTTTGAAGGCTTCGATGCTGTCTTTGCGCTGCTTGATCAGCTTGTCGACGATGGCCACCACCATGGCGTCGTCCAGCACCACGCGCTCATCCACCTCTTTCTGTTTCATCGCCGACAGCAGCAGGCGGATGGTGCCCAGGCGCTCGCTGTCTTTGGCGCGCATGGCAGTTTTCATGTCTTCGGTGATCTGGTCTTTGAGGGACATAGCGTTGCTTCCTGAGAGTGGAACAAAAGTGTGGGGTCAAAATGAAAAAAGCCCGCCGGAGCGTCCCCAGGCGAGCTTGTGTGGGCTGGGTGGCTCGTGAGAGCGACCGTGCCGCGAAGCTTAGTACAGCTTCTTAGGGAGTTGCATGCTGCGGATGCGCTTGTAGTTGCGCTTCACAGCAGCTGCCTTCTTGCGCTTGCGCTCGGCAGTGGGCTTCTCGTAGAACTCGCGTGCACGCAGGTCAGTCAGCAAGCCCAACTTTTCTATGGTGCGCTTGAAGCGACGCAGTGCTACGTCAAAGGGTTCGTTTTCTTTTACACGGATCGTTGTCATTACGTAATGAATTCCAAAATATGCCGGCGGATTGCTTGGGGGAAGATCGGGCCCCACATGCCTCGCTCGGCGGTTTCCCCGTCTTTAACTAGTATTGGCCGACGGGGGTTCTGCCAGAATAGCCCGCGATTATAGCGTCTTCAGGCGGCCTGCCAAGCCGTGAGCGCACGCAAATGCACTTGCCCAAGCCCATTGGAAGTTGTATCCGCCCAGCCAGCCCGTTACATCCGTAACTTCACCTATAAAGAAAAGGCCGGGCTGTTTGCTTTCCATGGTCTGGCTGGAGAGCACTTTGGTGTCCACGCCGCCGGCCGTGACCTCAGCCTTTCGATAGCCCTCGGTGCCGGTGGGCGTAAGTTCCCAGCGGGAAAGACGCTCGGCCAATGCGTTCAGCGCTTTGTCGCTGGCTTCATTCACGGGGCGCTGCCAGTCGTGGCCCCAGGCCTGGCCCTGGCTGACCCAGGTGTCAGCCAATCGGCTAGGGACGATGCCCGCCAGTTCATTGGCAATGCGTTTGCGGGAGGTGCCTTTGGCCTCCATCAAATGGTGCGCCAAGTTCACAGTGGGTGCCAAATTGAGGCGGATGGGGGTACCCTCTGCCCAGTAGCTGGAAATCTGCAGGACGCCAGGGCCAGACAGACCGCGGTGGGTAAACAGCAAGTCTTCACGGAATGACATGCTGTTTTTCTTGGCTCCCGTGGCAATTTCGACCGGTAGTGACAGGCCGGAAAGTTCCGCGAACGGCGCCCACGCCGCCTCGTCAAAAGTCAGCGGTACCAGCGCGGGGCGGGGCGTGACCACAGGCAAGTCGAATTGCTTGGCGACGCGGTACCCGAAGTCTGTGGCGCCGATTTTGGGAATGGATAAACCACCCGTGGCAATCACCACGGCTGCACAATGGATGGTGCCGCGATCACTATCAATTTCATAGCTGCTCGCGCTCATTCCATGAGTGCTGGAGTCTGAAAAGCGTATGGCTTTGACGGCGCAGGGCTGCCAGCGCTCCACGCCACCTGCCGCGCATTCGGCGAGCAGCATGGCAATCAGGTCTTCGGCGGAGCGGTCGCAAAACAGCTGGCCTTTGTGCTTCTCGTGGAACGCGATGCCGTGCTTTTTGACCAAAGCAACAAAGTCCGCCGGTGTGTAGCGCGACAGGGCAGACTTGGCAAAGCGTGGGTTCTCGCTGATGAAATTGGCCGCGCTCACATCGAGGTTGGTGAAGTTGCTGCGTCCCCCGCCGGAGATCCGGATTTTTTCGGCCACTTTTTCGCTGTGGTCCAGCACCAGCACCTTCAGGCCCAACTGGCCGGCGATCCCGGCACAAAACAAGCCGGCAGCCCCGGCACCTACGATGACCACGTCAAAACTATGCATAGGCGCGCAGTGTAGGCGACGGTGACGTTCACCAAGTAGCCAGGGGGCTGGCTCCGCAGACTGGCGCGATTTGGTGAGCGCAGCGAGGTTGAGCGCCAAGCTGTGGGGCCAGTCGCACCGAGTTCTCTCTGGAGACGGGGAGAGGGCTCAGACCGCCTGGGCCTGCAGCCCGGGGCTCATACTCGCTGCGCTCATCAAATCGCCCCAAACTGCAGGCCCAGACGTTCTGCGCCCTCATTGGGAAATTACGCGTGCTGCTTGCGATCTGACAGATGCATGGCCTTCTTCGTCAGCCTGTCAATCTCGGCGCTGATGCCTGAGAGCACATTGGCCACCACGGCAAACTCCCGCCCATGGTCGCCGGCCCGCGCCGCGATGACCTGGGCATTGAAGCTCACTATTTTGGCTTCGCGCGCAATGGTGTGGATGTCCGAGACGATGGTGCCCAATTCCTTGAACAGACGGTCGGATTTGGCTTTGGCAATGGCGTCAAACGTGCTGGTGGCCTTGTTGAGCGCTCCCAGTACTTCATCGGTGGAGCCTACGATGTCGCTCAGCAGCGATTGCACCTGGCCACCACGTTCTATGGTCTCCAGGGCTTTACGCATCCGGTCCATGAATGTTTCTATGGTCACGCCGATTCCCTGTGGTCCTTCATACACAGCCCGCAGTTGGCGTGCGCTGACCTCGTCGTAGTGAGTCAGGGTCGTGAGCAGCTGGGCCTCGCTGTCACAAAACAGTTGAAGGGTTTTGCGGGCGGCTTCAAGATGCTTGCTGTCACCGGCTGCAGCCAACAGGGTTTGCATGACCACCCGTTGGGACAACATGCGCTGACGTGCTGCAAGGTTGAGGTCGGACAAGGGTGCCGGTGCGGTGATCGTGCTGACGGATATCGGACTGATCCCTGTGCGACCAGGGATGACGGCAACAGAAGGTGGCATGGTGCAACTCCGGCATGGTGGCGATGCGCCGACTGCCGCAAGTTGCATGCCGCGTTCAGCGCATTTGAAGTGCGCCCGGGGTGTCGTTCTGGTCTGCAGCGGCCAGCATGCCGCTCATCACATCGCCCACCACGATCACACTGGGGCTAGCAAGTCCTTCGCGGATGATGGTGGCTTGCAGTTCGCCCAGCGTGCATACGGCGTGGCGTTGCAGGGGCAGGCTGGCGTTCTGAATCACAGCGACCGGAGTGTCAGCTCCCAAGCCTTGCAGCAAGCCGGTTTGGATCTCTGAGGCGCCGCTCACGCCCATGTAGACCACCAGCGTGAGCTTCGCCTGGCGCGCGGCTTTGGCAAGGGCAGGCCAGTCGGTGCCGCTGTCGCCGGGCTTGGCATGGCCGGTCACAAACACCACGCCGTGGGCATGCTCGCGGTGGGTCAGGGGCACGTTCAGGGATGTGACCGCAGCCAGCCCGGCGGTGATGCCGTTGATCACCGACACGCGGATGCCGGCTTCTTCGAGGTGTTCCACCTCTTCGCCGCCACGGCCGAAGATGAAGGGATCGCCGCCCTTGAGGCGCACCACGTTTTCGCCTTCCTGGGCGGCGGTGATCATGAGGCGCTCAATGAAAGACTGGGGGGTGGATTTGCAGCCGCCGCGCTTGCCCACATGGACGATGCGGGCCGCCGGGTTGGCATGGGCCACGATAGCGTCGTTTACCAAGTCGTCCACAAGCAGCACGGTGGCTTGCTGAATGGCTTTCAGGGCTTTGAGCGTGAGCAACTCCGGGTCGCCCGGGCCCGCGCCCACCAAGGTGACGTGGCCGGAAGCCGGGGTGTGGAGACGGTTTTTCATAGTGCGCGGTGCAAATTTCGGTGCAGTTGCAGGATGTGTGCCACCTGCTCGGCAATCGGTGCCGGAACGGGGCTGTGGCCCTGCAACACGGATTGAATGTAGGCGGCGGTGCTCGCAGCATCTATGGCTGTGGGCAGCTCAGGCAGCGTGGTCAATGAACCAGCCTGGTAAGCCTGCAGGTCCGTCGCTTGGCCCGCCACAAAAGCTTGCATCTTGGGGGTGCGGCGGGCGTCGGCCACAGCCTCGCCCTCCGTGCCGCGGATCAGCAGGGCGTGGGCCTGCACCAAGGCAAAGGTGTCTGCCATGGACACTGCGTATTCGGGGTGGGTGTAGCTGCTCACCAGCAGGGCAGGGCCGTCCACCGGGTTCATGAGCTTGACCAAGCTGTGCGCCGAGTTGCGCAGGTTCACCACGCGGCGCACATCCAGCAGGCGCTGCAGGCCGGGCAGCAGTGTACCGGTAGGCACAAACGCCACGCTGCCGGTTGCTATCCTTTCAGTAGCTGCCTGCGCATGTATTCCGAGAGCTGCGAGCACTTCTGACACAAAAACACGCTTGTCTTCGGTGGCGGTGCCGTGGATCAGAACGGGCAGGCCTTCGCGGGCCAGCAACAGGGCCAACAGCGGCGTCAGCAGGGGCAGCTTGCGCGCACCGTTGTAACTGGGGATGACGACCACCGGTAAATCGCTGGCGGGCAGCAGGGCCATGCGGCTGCGCACAGCGTCCAGAAACCCGGCCATCTCACTGGCGGTTTCCCCCTTGATGCGCATGGCCAGACAAAAAGCGCCTACCTCCAGGTCGGTGACCGTGCCGTCCAGCACTTGGCCTAGCAGGTCAGCTGCCTGCTCGCGGTTGAGCGCGCGTGCGCCGTCTTTGCCGCGACCGATTTCCTTGATGTAGTTGCCAATAGCCATCTGCTGATTGTCGGTGAAGCCTGATAACTTTCGGCTATGTCCTTATGCCTAGGCGTGGGGCTCAACTACCGGGGTGGCCCTGACCATGCGTTGCAGTTGTGGAATGCAGGAGCCACAGTTGGTGCCGCATTGCAGTGCTTTTTGCAGTTGACCCAAGCGCTCGGGGTCACTGCCGTTGCAGCGGGAGAGCGTGTCGCTGATGGCAATGTCACTCACGTTGAAGCAGGTGCAGACGGTTTTGCCTTTGCTGAGCACGGGCAGGGGTGGTTGGGCGCCGCCGGCCAATAGGGCGCGGCCGTAGTTCTGGGCGGGTTGCTCTTCGCGCAGCAGGGCAGCCATCCAGTCGCGGGCTTGGGTATCGCCACTGAGCAAAAAGCCCTCCAGTGTGGCATTCACGGTGCTGCGCTGCAGACGCACCACACGGCGCTGGCCCCGCTTGGGGTCGGCATAGCGCACGGCGTCTTGCCCGTGCAGGTCCAACAGTGCCTCGATCTGCGCCAGCAGCGCCTCATCCGGCGGGGCACTGCCCGCCGCGCGGAACATGACCCCGGTGCGCCCGGCTTGACCTAGAGCTGCATCGTTGCCGAACAGTACGCAGCTGGCGAACTCAAAGCGCGCCATCAAGGCCTGCAGTTCGGTGCGGCGCGCCAGCACCTTGTCGGAGGGCAACCAGGCCAAGGCTGCCAGGCCCCAGGGCATGTCGGTTTTGAGCACTTTGACGGCCGCGTGTTTGAGCTCGGGTTGTTTGGAGTCGGGGCAGAACACGGGGCTGGTCAACACGTTCACGCCGCCCAAGCGCTCGCCAGTGTTGCTCTGGCCGCTCAAAAATTCATCGCCCCAGTGCATGGGCAGAAACACCTGGTTCAGGCCCACTTCGGTGCTGGCCTGTACCGGCGCGAGGATGGAGCCGCGCTTGCTGGTGATGTGCACCAGATCGCCCTCGGAAATCAAGCGCCGCGCCATGTCTTGCGGGTGCACGTGCAAGGCAGGCTCGCGCACATGACCGAACAAGCGGCCCAAGGTGCCGGTGCGGCTCATGCCGTGCCACTGGTCACGCAGGCGGCCGGTGGTCAGGGCAAAGGGGTAGCGGGCTTCGCGTTGTTCTGCCACCGGGGTGTAGGGCGCGGCCACAAAGCGGGCACGGCCGGTGGGCGTCGGGAATACGCCGTCCTCATACAAGCGCACTTTGCCGCTGCTGGCGCCTTCAGGCATGGGCCATTGCAGCGGAGTTGCCTCCAGCTGCGCGTAGCTCATGCCGGTGATGTCCAGGTCCCGGCCCCGGGTGCTTTCGCGGTGCTCGTTCCATACCGACTCTGGCGTGGGGTAAGGGAACAGGGTTGGCGAGGCGGGAGTGCGGCCTATTGCGGACTCCAAGCGCTGCCCAAAGTCCACAGCAATCGCCCAGTCGTGGCGCGGGCCCTTGCCTTGCAGGCCGGGTGCCGCGACTGCGGCGCGCACTCGGGAGATGCGCCGCTCGCTGTTGGTGACCGTGCCTTCTTTCTCGCCCCAAGTGGTGGCTGGCAGCAGCAGGTCGGCGTAGCGGGCGGTGGCGGTGGTGGCAAAGGCTTCTTGCAGGACCACGAACTCGGCGCGCTCCAGGGCGCGGCGCACGGTGGCCTGGTCGGGCAGGCTCTGAGCCGGGTTCGTGCAGGCAATCCAGAGGGCCTTGATCTCGCCATCGGCCGCGGCTTGGAACATCTCGATCGCGGTTTTGCCGGGTTTCTCGGGCACGGTGGGCACACCCCAAAGCGCGGCCACTTCCGCGCGGTGGGCAGGGTTGGCCAGGTCGCGGTGGGCGGAGAGCAGGTTGGCCAGACCACCCACTTCGCGTCCGCCCATGGCATTGGGTTGGCCCGTCAGGCTGAAGGGGCCTGCGCCCGGCTTGCCGATCTGGCCGGTAGCCAGGTGCAGGTTGATGAGGGCGGTGTTTTTGGCGGTGCCCGCGCTGGACTGGTTCAGTCCCATGCAATACAGGCTGAGGGTGGCACTGGACTGCGCAAACAGGCGCGTGGCCTCCATCAGCTCAGCCTTGCGGATGCCGCAGACCGCAGCCACCGCGTCAGGCGTGCAGTCGCGCACCAAGGCTTTGAGCGCGTCAAAGCCTTCAGTGTGGGCGGCCATATAGGCCGCGTCCGTCCAGCCTTCCCACAGCATGAGGTGCAGCATGCCGTTGAACAGCATCACATCGGTGCCGGGCTGGATTTGCAGGAACAGGTCCGCGGCCTCGGCCGTGTCGGTGCGGCGCACATCCACCACCAGGATATTCAGCTCGGGGTTGGCCGCCTTGGCGTCTTCGATCCTGCGGAACAGGATGGGGTGGGCATATGCGGCGTTAGAGCCGGCGATGAACAGCGTGCTGGCCAGCCCGAGGTCTTCGTAGCTGGCAGGCGGGGAGTCGGCACCCAGTGTTTTCTTGTAGCCCGCCACTGCGCTGCTCATGCACAGGCGGGAGTTGGTGTCGATGTTGTTGGTGCCTATCAGCCCTTTGGCCAGTTTGTTGAAGACGTAGTAGTCCTCGGTAAGCAACTGGCCGCTCACGTAAAAGCCCACGGCGTCCGGCCCGTGGTCGCGGATCACTTGGGCAAACTTCGTGGTGGCGGTGTGCAGAGCGCTGTCCCATGTCACCGGCTCAGGCGCGGCACCGCGTTGCAGGCGCTGCAGGGGCTGCAGCAGGCGGGTTTGCAGGGTGACTTCGGCGGTGGCCGTCAGGTGCAGGGTGCTGCCTTTGGAGCACAGCCGGCCGAAGTTGGCCGGATGCTGCGGATCGCCCTTGACGCCGGTGATCTGGTTCCCCGTGCTCTGGATGATGACGCCACAGCCCACACCGCAGTAGGGGCAGGTGGAACGGGTTTCTTTCACTTGCATGTGCCCCTACGGAGGTTTTTTCCATTGCTCGCAAAGCGATCCGCTGCGACAGGAGCGAGATCGCAGTATGGGCAGGTGGAGCGGGTTTCCTTGAACATGACCATCAGCAATCAGGCCGCGGTGGTGGAGCGTTTCTTCGGTCCGGCGATGGGGCGCACCAGATCGGTGGCGTGACTTTGCAGCTCAGCGGCATCCAGGTACACCACGCCATCCTCCAGCTTGACGCTGAATTTGGGGGTGCAGCCCTCATCGGGCGCGCTGGCCTGGCCGTCGCACAGGCCTATGGTCCAGTTGTGCAGGGGGCAGGCCACGCTGGTGCCGAACACAATGCCTTGCGACAGAGGGCCGCCCTTGTGCGGGCAGCGGTCCAGCAGGGCAAACACTTCGTCCTGGCTGTTGCGGAAAACGGCCACATCCAGTCCGGTGGCACGCTCCACGCGGCGGGAGCCCAGCACGGGGATGTCTTCAAGGGTGCAGATGCGGGTCCATTCGGTCATGTCGGTCTTCCGGTTTGCTATGGTTTCAGTAGCTGCTCGCGCATATTCAATGTGCGCTACAGCATGAATTTGTATGGAATCAAGCCTTGACAGCGGCGTACAGACCGGTCACCCGGTCCATCACGCTGAGCAGGTTCTCGCTGGCCAGAAACACGTCGGCCATGGGGCGGGGGCGTTGGGCGCCTTCCTGCAGGTTGTTTAGCGCGCTGTCAAAAAACACCCATTGCGCATCGGCCAAAGCCAGCTCGTTTTTGATGCGCTCGGTGGCTTCCGGTGCATTCTTCAGCAACACCATGGCAGCGGTGAATTCACCTCGCGCTTTGTTGATTTCCAGGCCCGCGGTAGCGGCATCTACCGGTAAGGTGGTGGCCAGGTAGTACTTGGCCATACGCTGGCTCAGCATGCGCTGACGCCCTGCGATGTTCACCAGTTTGCCGACCGGCTTGGCCAGCGCGGCTTCGTACTGTTGAGTGCCCTGGTGGGCCAGTGCGAGCACCTTGGCATCCTGCTGCAACAGGGCTGCTGCGGCCTCGCGGGATGGGGCTTTGCCAACCAACAGGGTTTTGTAGTCGCTCCAGGCGCTTTCCAGCTTGGTGTACGTGGCCAGCACCTCGGGGTTGGGTGCAAAGGCTTTGAGCTCCACCAATTGCCGGTCAAAGAGGGCAATGGACTTGTCCAGCACCATCTGGGCGCTGGTTTTCTCCACACTCAGCAGCAAGGCCAGCCAGGCCTTGCCCATGCGCTGGCTGAGCATGCGCTGGCGACCGGCTTTGTTGATGGCATCGCTCAGGTCTACGACTTGTGCGTGTGCAGCGGGCAGGGTCAGTGCCAAGGCGCCCGCAGCAGCGACGGTGATCAGATTTCGGCGTTGCATGTCGGTTCCTCCCATGCTCAGGCGACGGCCACAGGCGCGAACTGGCGGGTGTCCACCTGCGCGTCCTGGAAATCGAACCACGGGTCGGGCTCGCCATCCAGCGCGAACAGCAGCTCTTCGTTCAGGGCTTTGCGACCTTCGGCGTCTTCGAGGATGCGCTTCTTCACATAGTCCAGGCCTACCCGGCTCACAAAGTGCACCGTGCGCTCCAGGTACCAGCCCTCTTTGCGGTAGAGCTGCATGAAGGCGCCGGTGTACTCCAACACTTCTTCTGCGGTTTTGAGCTTCACAAAGAAGTGCGCCACTTCGGTTTTGATGCCGCCGTTGCCGGCGATGTACATCTCCCAGCCGCTGTCCACGCCGATGATGCCCACGTCCTTGATGCCGGCTTCGGCGCAATTGCGCGGGCAGTCGGACACGGCGTACTTCACCTTGTGCGGGGCATACATGCGCCAATGGGCGCGCTCCAGGTCTTTGCCCATCTGGGTGCTGTCCTGGGTGCCCATGCGGCACCACTCTGACCCGACGCAGGTCTTCACGGTGCGCAGGGCCTTGGCATAGGCGTGGCCGCTAGGCATGCCGATGTCTTTCCACACGGCTTGCAGGTCTTCTTTCTTGACGCCCAACAAGTCGATGCGCTGGCCACCGGTAACCTTGACGGTGGGGATCTTGAACTTGTCCACCGCGTCCGCAATGCGGCGCAGTTCGTCGGCCGTGGTCTCGCCGCCCCACATGCGCGGGATGACGGAGTAGGTGCCGTCCTTCTGGATGTTGGCGTGGCTGCGCTCGTTGATGAAACGGCTTTGCGGATCATCCTTGGCGAGCTTGGGCCAGCTGGAGATCAGGTAGTAGTTCAAGGCGGGGCGGCAGCTGGAGCAGCCGTTGGGCGTTTTCCAACCCATACCTTTTTGCACAGCGGCAATCGTGAGGTATTTTTCTTGGAAGATGGCATCGCGCACTTCCTGGTGGCTGTGGTCGGTGCAGCCGCACATGGCCTTCTTCTTGGGCGTGGCAGAGTAGTCGCCACCGGCGGTGAACATGATGATTTGCTCCACCAAGCCGGTGCAAGAGCCACAGGACGCGCTGGCCTTGGTGTGCTTTTTCACTTCATCCAGGGTGAACAGGCCTTTCTCTTTGATGGCCTTGCAGATCGTGCCCTTGGTGACGCCGTTGCATCCGCAGACCTCGTCGCTGTCGGCCATGGCGGCTGCTTTGTTTTGGCCCTGGTGTCCCACGTCGCCAATGTTCGCGCCACCCTCGCCGAACATCAGCTTGTCGCGGATGTCAGCCACGTTGCGGCCATCGCGCAGCAGCTTGAAGTACCAGCTACCGTCCACGGTGTCGCCGTACATGCAGGCGCCCACCAGCTTGTCGTCTTTAATGACCAGCTTTTTGTAGACGCCGCCGAAGGGGTCGCTCATCACGATCTCTTCAAACCCTTCGCCACCGGTGAAGTTGCCGGCAGAAAACAGGTCAATGCCGGTGACCTTGAGTTTGGTGGAGGTCAGCGAGCCCTGGTAGCGGCCGATGCCGTACTCGGCCAGATGGTTGGCCGCCACTTTGGCCTGCTCAAACAAGGGTGCTACCAGGCCATAAGCAATGCCGCGATGGGCAGCGCATTCACCCACGCTGTAGATGCGCGCGTCGGTCACAGTCTGCATGGTGTCGGTGACCACAATGCCGCGGTCCACATGCAGGCGCATGCTCTGCGCCAGCTCAGTGTTGGGGCGAATGCCCACTGCCATGACGACGAGGTCGGCAGGCACTTCCGTACCGTCTTTGAACTTGATGGCTTTGACGCGACCGTCTTCGCCACCCAACAGCTCCTGGGTTTGGGCCCCCATCAGGAACTTCAGGCCGCGCTCTTCCAGCGACTTTTGCAGCAGGCCACCGGCCACAGTGTCGAGCTGGCGTTCCATCAGGGTGGGCATCACGTGCACCACAGACACCTGCATGCCGCGCAGCATCAGGCCGTTGGCAGCTTCCAGGCCCAGCAGGCCACCGCCGATGACGACGGCGTGCTTGTATTTGGTGGCCGCTTCGATCATGGCGTTGGTGTCGGCAATGTCGCGGTAGGCGATCACACCTTGCAGTTCCCTGCCCGGCACGGGCAGTATGAAGGGGTTGGAGCCGGTGCAAATGAGCAAGCGGTCGTACTCGGCCTCGGTGCCGTCGGACGCTTTCACCACGCGATTAACGCGATCCACCTCGGTCACTTTTTTTCCGGCGTAGAGCGCGATGTGGTTCTCTGCGTACCACTCAAAAGAGTTGAGCACGATCTCGTCCAAGGTCTGCTCACCGGCCAACACGGGGCTCAGCAAAATGCGGTTGTAGTTGGGGTGCGGCTCGGCACCGAAGACCGTGATGTCATACAGGTCCGGTGCGACCTTGAGCAGCTCTTCAATGGTCCGCACACCGGCCATGCCGTTGCCGATCATGACCAGTTTTTGTTTTTGCTTGACTCTCATGTCCATGGTGCTCTCCAAACTGCGGCGACGGAAATCAGGCGTTTCAGGAAACCTTCACGGTCCGTAGAAGCCTGGTCGACGCGAACAAATCAAATGTGGCTGTTAGCCCCCCTTTCCGCCCCGGCGGGGGTGGAAAGGGGCTTGGGGATAAGGGGGGGAACCGCCTTAAGCGGCTTTCTCCACATGCCCCTGTCGGGTGTACAAAAAGTCAATCACCGCCTTCCGGTAGCCCAGGTACTCCGGACTGTCGGCCAGGGTCACACGGTTGCGGGGGCGGGGCAGGTCCACGCTCAGCACTTCGCCGATGGTGGCGGCCGGGCCGTTGGTCATCATCACGATCTTGTCGGACAGCAGCACGGCCTCGTCCACGTCGTGGGTCACCATAACCACCGTGCTCTCAGTGCGGGCCACGATCTCCAGCAGCTCGTCTTGCAGCTTGGCGCGGGTCAGCGCATCCAGCGCGCCGAAGGGCTCGTCCATCAACAAGACTTTGGGCTCCATGGCCAGCGCACGGGCAATGCCCACGCGCTGCTTCATGCCACCGCTGATTTCACCGGGGCGCTTTTGGGCGGCGGCGGTCAGGCCCACCAAGGCCAGTGCGGCATCGGTGCGGGCCTTGAGCTGGGCTTTGGTCTCTGCTGGCGCACCAGGGTTGCGGGTGCCGAACACGCGCTCCACGCCCAGATAAATGTTCTCGAAACAGGTCAGCCAGGGCAGCAGCGAGTGATTCTGAAACACCACGGCGCGCTCGGGGCCGGGGCCTGCAATTTCGCGGCTTGCGCAGATCAGCGAGCCCTGGGTGGGCATGGTCAGGCCGGCAATCAGGTTGAGCAGGGTGGACTTGCCGCACCCGCTGTGGCCGATGAGGGCCACAAATTCGCCCTTGGCCACGTTGAGGTTGATGTTGCGCAGCGCAGGGAACAGGCCCTTCTTGGTCTTGAAGGTCTGGTCCACGCCCTGGATTTCGATGTACTTCGTGTTCATGGATTCCATGCTCATGACTTCACCTCTTCAAATGTGAATGCAGTTGCCAACTTGATGAGCGCGTACTCGAGCAGCAGACCCACGATGCCGATCACGAAGATGGCGATGATGATGTTCTTGACGTTGAGGTTGTTCCACTCGTCCCAGACCCAGAAGCCGATGCCCAC
The DNA here is from genome assembly GCF_002163715.1 of Curvibacter sp. AEP1-3. Classification (GTDB taxonomy): domain Bacteria; phylum Pseudomonadota; class Gammaproteobacteria; order Burkholderiales; family Burkholderiaceae_C; genus Allorhodoferax. The sequence continues at coordinate 1,268,379 of NZ_CP015698.1, read as the reverse complement.
GCCACCGGTCAGCATCTCAGCGGCCACGATCACCAACCACGCAGTACCGACTGCAAGGCGCACGCCGGTCAGCATGTAGGGCAGCACGGAGGGAAAGAGGATTTTGGTGACGATCTTCCACTCGCTGAGGTTGAGCACGCGGGCCACGTTCATGTAGTCCTGCGGCACGCGCTGCACGCCCACTGCGGTGTTGATGATCATGGGCCAGATGGAGCAGATGAAAATGGTCCAAATGGCGGCCGGGTTGGCGCCCTTGAACACCAGCAAACCGATCGGCAGCCAGGCCAGCGGCGACACAGGTCGCAGCAGGCTGATGAGCGGGTTGAACATGCGGCTCAGGAACTCAAACCGACCGATCATGAAACCCACTGGAATGCCCACGACTGCCGCCAGGCCGAAGCCCATGGCCACGCGCTTGAGCGAGTACAGAATGTTCCAGCCCACACCCTGATCGTTGGGCCCTTTGCTGTAGAACGGGTCGCTAAAGATCACCACGGCCTGCTTCCAGGTCTCCAGTGGGCTCGGGATGGAACTGGCCGTCCCTATGCTCACCATCGCCCAGATGCCTATCAGCAATGCCAGCCCGAAGACAGGTGGCAAGACTTTCAGCAACAGGCCGCTCCAGTCGTAACCGGGGGGCGCTTGCTCTTGCCACGCCGGTTTTGCGGGTTGTGCTTCCTTCAGGCTTCCAGCGCTCGCGGAGTGTGCGGGAGCAGCTTCTATTTTGATAGCAGTGCCATCCGCGGCTGCTGCGATCGGTGAGTGGAATACGGCGCTGACCATGGGTGTTCCTTAGGCTTTGATTTTGAAACCGTCGGCGTATTTCTTGGGGTCTTTGCCGTCCCACACCATGCCGTCGATCAGCTTGCTGCTGCGCATGTCGCTCTTGGGCAGGGGTGTCTTGGTGGCGGTGGCAGCCTGCTTGTAGATCTCGATCTGGTTGATCTGTTTGGCCACGGCGAGGTAGTCAGGGTGGTCTTTGAGCAAGCCCCAACGCTTGTGCTGGGTCAGGAACCACATGCCATCCGACAGGTAGGGGAAGTTCACCGCGCCGTCGTTGTAGAACTTCATGAAGTTCGGGTCATCCCAGGTTTTTCCCAGACCGTTCTGGTAGCGGCCCAGGATGCGCTGGTTGATGGCGTCCACGCTGGTATTCACGTAGCTCTTGTCGGCAATGGTTTCGGCCATCTTGTTCTTGTTGGACAAGCCGGCGTCAATCCACTTGCTGGCTTCCAGAATGGCGGCGGTCACCGCGCGTGCGGTGTTGGGGTACTTCTTCACGAAGTCACCGGTGGTGCCCAGCACTTTTTCAGGATGGTCCTTCCAGATGTCCTGGGTGGTTTGTGCGGTGATGCCGATGCCGTCGATGATGGCGCGGTGGCCCCAGGGTTCGCCCACGCAGTAGCCGTCCATATTGCCCACACGCATGTTGGCCACCATCTGGGGGGGAGGCACGGTGATGGCCTTGGCATCTTGCAGCGGATTGATACCGTGGGTTGCCAACCAGTAGTACAGCCACATGGCATGGGTGCCTGTGGGGAAAGTTTGCGCAAAGGTGTATTCGCGCTTGTCGGTCTGCATCAGCTTGGCCAGGCTGGGGCCGTCGATCGCGCCCTTTTCAGCCAGCTTTTTGGACAGGGTGATCGCCTGGCCGTTGTGGTTCAAGGTGGCCAGCACAGCCATGTCTTTCTTGGGGCCGCCGATGCCGAGGTGCACGCCGTAGACCAGACCGTAGAGTACGTGGGCAAAGTCCAGCTCGCCGTTGACCAGCTTGTCGCGCACGCCGGCCCAGCTGGCTTCCTTGGTGGGGATGATCTTGACGCCGTATTTCTGGTCGATACCCAGGACGGAGGCCATCACCACGCTGGCGCAGTCGGTCAGCGGGATGAAGCCGATCTTGACTTCTGTTTTCTCAGGAGCGTCGGAACCTGCGGCATACACCGCAGCGCGCAGCGCAGGGTCAATGCCGATGGCGCCCACGGCAGCGGTTTGCAGAACAGCGCGGCGGCTGAGTTTGGCTTTCAGAAGATCCGTCATGTCAGTAGCTCCAGAAGGTTTAAACACACAAAACAAAGGCAGAAAACAAAAAAGGCGTCCACACGGGGTTCGACGCGCTGTGCGCAATCGAACCCGTGGGGACGCCTTTGTCCTTTTGCATTCACCCAGCCCGCCGTTGGACGGGGCGTTTGCATGACCGTTGCCGGTCTTGTCAGGACTAATGCAATGTCTGTGCCAGGTGCTTTGGGTGTCTGCCCTTACTTTTCTGAAGAGTTTGCAAATGCCTGTTTGCTATAAAAATATGAGCTGCTCGCGCAGCATTTTCGGGCGCAAAGGCCGCTTTTCGCGCAGTACTTCGATGTAATGGCCATCAAGCTGGATGCACGCACTGCTTGTGTGCAGTGCACCATTTCAGGCTGCAACAGGTGGTGCGGGCGCCGGATCGGGTTTGCGCACATGCCGGAACACCCGCCACAAAGTCAGGGTCAAGCCGATGTGCAGCAGGTCGCCCGGCTGGAGGGGCCCTGCGCTGGTTTTGCTTGCAAAGGCCAACAGAGTCAGCAGTAGCAAGAGGCCGGTCAAGGCCTGCGCCCCGGGCCCGCGCCGCAGGCCGTAAGCGATCCAGCCGATTGCAGCGGCTAGCGCGCACACCGACGTCCACAGTTTCCATTGGCCGACCAGCGCCACCAGGATGCACAGTACCGAGGCGATGACGACGGCAATCCAAGCGAAGCGGGCCTGCGCAGCCATTGCACTGCTGGGCTGGGTGCTGGCCCATGCCAGCAGTGGCAGGCCCACACCGGCACCCAGCATGGAAAAGAACTGGTGCCACGCCGGTAGCGGCAGCACGCCCGAGAAACGCAGGGCGCCCAGGGTGGCAGCGATGCCCAGCAAGGCACAAGCCAAGTGCAAGGCCGGCCTTTGGCGCCGGAACTGCCAGGCCATGGTCAATGCGGTGGCGGCCAGCAGGCCATCGAAAAGGGCTTGCAGGTTCATGCGGCGCTCCCGGTGTTGGTGGGCGCAGCGCGGGTGCCACCCAGTGCGGCAAGCTCCTGGTGGTGCTTGATCAGGCAGACGCAAGACAGGGCCAGCGCGACCAGTCCCGCAGTACGCGCTGCAGGGCCGGTGGCGTGAAACCACCAGCCACTGGCCAGTGCGCCATATAGGCCGGCGCAACGCAAGGTCTCCCACAGTATGGCGTTCGGCCGGCGTTCAAACACCATGCCCAAGCCCGCGGCGCTGAGTACGATCGCCGCGGTGTAGACCAGTCGCAAGCCCATGGGCAGCTGGGCGGCAGACAGCAGCAAGTCCAGCACTAGCGCCAGGATGGCGCCCGTTGCCACCACGCCATAGATCTGCTGCCAGCGGGACGCGGGCGTATCAAAGCGTGGCGCGTCCAAGGCTAAGCTTGGCTTGGCAGCCACACCTGCTGGGGCCCAGCCGGGCGGTGCAAACAGCACCATCAACTTGTTGCGCCACCCTGGCATGGCGCGGGCCTCCCGGTAGATGCTCGTAAAGTTCTTGAGGTTGCCCCACACGGGGCTCCAGCTGTTGAGCGGTGTGAGGACGCCGTAGACCACCGGCTGCCCGGCGCGCTCTTCGGCATAGGTGCCGAACAGGCGGTCCCAGACGATGAGCGTGCCGCCGTAGTTGCGGTCAATGCAATAGTCGTTACGGCCATGGTGCACCCGGTGGTTGGACGGGGTCACCAGCACTTTTTCGGCCCAGCCCAGGCTGCCGATCAGCTGGGTGTGCACCCAGAACTGGTAGAGCGCGCTCAACAGGGCGATCACGGCAAACACCGTCACCGGGATGCCCAGAATCGCCATGGGAAGGTAGAAGATCCAATAGAAAAATTGGTTGGTCCAGGACTGGCGGAAGGCCGTGGCGAGGTTGAAGTCCTCGCTGGAGTGGTGCACTACGTGGGAGGCCCACAGCAGATTGACCTCGTGGCCGCTTCGGTGGGCCCAGTAATAGAAGAAGTCATACAGAAAAAAGGCCAGCACCCACACGGCGGGGTTGCGGGTGTCCCAGGTGAAGGCGGCCACCTGGTCTACCAGCAGGGCATAGACCGCGATGGACATCAGCTTGGCCAGCGAACGTATGGTTTCGCTGATGAAACCGATGTTCAGACTGGTGACTGCGTCATGAAATCGGTATATGGGTTTGCCCCGCTTTCTGGCGAGCAGGATTTCGACCACCATCAGGCTCATGAAAAATGGAATCGCGTACAGGATGAGGTTCATGGGGGTGCTTTCGCAAAATCGGCCCGGAGCCGGATGGAAGTGCATTCTTCGCAATGCCCCGGTGCAGGACTGTCGGCTGGCCGACAAACCGGACAGGAGCGTCTTATGAAAAACCCTAGTGAGTTGCCCGATGTGCGCACCATTCTGCAGGCCACCGCGTTTGGTGTGGCCGGGGAGGCGGCGCTGGACGCGGCCTGCCGTCTGGCGCGTGTGGAGCATTTCAAGGTGGCCACCCTGCTGAGCGCGGCGGGCGAGCAGCCTGACTACCTGCGTTTGGTGGTGCGCGGCCACATCGAGGTGCTGGCCCGCAATTCGCGGGGAGACGAGTTTGCGGTGGGCTTCATCACCCCCGGCGGGTGGGCGACCTGGCTGGCCTGTTTCATGGAGCAGGCACCCGATAACGATTTCTACAGCAGTGCATCGGCCAGCTGCCTGGCGCTGCCCGTAGCCGGTGTGCGCGCCCTGTGTGCCGAGTTTCCGCAGATGTATCCCTTGATCATCCGCCAGATAGGCCGGCGCATGCGCCTGTTGATTGAATGGACAGGGCAGTCGGTCTTGGTGGAGCCGGTGCAGCGTCTGGCCAAGCTGCTGCATATTTTGGTGCGGGAGCAGCAGGTCACCGCCGGCAGTGTGACGCTGCACATCACACAGGCGCGCCTTGCGGGGCTGGCCCGCTGCTCGCGCCAGACGGCCAATGAACTGATAGGCGTGCTGGAAACCAAGGGGCTGGTGGTGTGCGCGTATAGCGCAGTCGAAATTCCCGATGTGGCGGCTCTGGCCGAGTTTGCCGACGCGGCGGTGGGTTAACCCAGCAAGTCCGCCACGTCGAGCATGCGCTGGGCGACTTCCACAATCTTCAGGTTCTTGTCCATCGCGGTCTTGCGCAGCTTGGCGTAGGCGGCCTCTTCGCTGAGCTGTTGGCGCTGCATCAGTAGGGTTTTGGCCCGGTCTATAACCTTGCGGTCCTGCAGGGCGGTGGAGAGTTCGTTCAGCTCATTGCGGGTGTCGGCCAGTTCGCGGCGCAAGGCCTGGTCCTGCTCAAAACGTGCCATGGCCACATCCAGAATCGGCCGGATTCGCTCGGCTTGCAGGCCAGCCACGATGTAGGCCGACACACCCGCCGCCACGGCTTCGCGGGCGGTACGGGTGTCGTGGTCGTTGGTGAACATCACGATAGGGCGGCGCTCATCGCGCGTGGCCATCACCACATGTTCCAGGGCGTCCCGCGCGTCGCTCTCCGCGTCCACGATGATCATGTCAGGCTGCAGCTGGGCAAGTCGCTCGGTCAAAAATACGTCAGCCGGCAGGGAGGCAATCAGGTTGAAGCCGCTCTCCAGCAGTCCGATGCGCAAACTGCGCGAACGTTCGGCCTGGTCCAGCGCGTGGGTGTCCTCCGGGTCTTCGACGACCAGGTCAGAGGTGATCACAACAATTCGCAGGGGCTCAGACATGGTTGACGCCCGTTGCAAGTTTCGCGCCAATGGCCAGCTTGGGTGAGGGTGTCATGCGCGCCAGTAGTGGTAGGTCCAGGCGGTAGATAAGCCGTGCTTGGCATACAAGGTGCGGGCCCCGGTGTTCTCTGCCTCGACTTGCAAGAACGTGTCTCGAATGCCCCGGCGTAGCCCTTCCTGCGCGAGTGCCGAGAGGATGGCGCAGGCCATGCCGCGCTGGCGACGCGCCAGCACCGTGCGCATGCCGTGGATCCCCATCCATCCCCGGCTGAAGCTGGCGGTGCCTGCGGCGCAGGCCTGGTCGCCTTCCAGCACGGTGGCGTACATCACGACCTTGCTGCGGCTCAGGGCTGCAATACGCGCTTCGCCATCCGCTGGGTCAAAGCCGGACGCGGTATAGACCGAACGCCACGCGGCATCCGGCTCGGTTCGCAGCACGACAGTGTGGCGGCAGCGCGCACCAGCCAAGGTGCCGGTTTTTCCTGTTTGGACGAGCGTGGGCTGTTGGGGGGTGTATCCCTGTTGGTGCAAGGCATCCAGCAAGGGCTGCAGCCCGGCCACGTCTGCCATGCGCCATGCCGGCTGCAGGCAGTGCAAGCGGTAGCGTTCTGCTATGTGGGCGATGTCGTCAGCTGACAGTCCCTCGTGGCGCAATGGGACGGCACTCTTGGCGCGGCCAATGGTGGTGGCATCAAAAGGCAGCAACCAGCCGGGCAGGGTGTCGTCCACCACCCGCGGGGCCACCGCATCCAGCGTGGCGCGTTCGATGCTCGCAATGTTGGTGGGGGAGAGCAGGACTGTCATGGGAGGATTGTGCCGCCTGAAAACCCCCATCCTCTACACTCGGCGCCTCTGAAGGAAACAAGCATGCTGGTGTTGGGGATCGAGTCGTCGTGTGATGAAACAGGTGTGGCTATGGTGCAGTCGCAGGGCGACGCGGTGCCCACGCTGTTGGCGCATGCCCTGCATAGCCAGATCGAGATGCACCAGGCCTTCGGCGGCGTGGTGCCCGAGCTGGCCAGCCGCGACCACATCCGTCGCGTGCTGCCCCTGACCCGCCAGGTGCTGAATGAGAGCGGTCGCAGTTTGCAAGAGGTGGATGTGGTGGCCTACACCCGTGGCCCCGGTCTGGCCGGCGCGTTGCTGGTGGGCGCCGGCGTGGCTTGTGCGCTGGGTGCTGCATTGGGCAAGCCTGTGCTGGGTGTCCACCATTTGGAAGGGCACTTGCTTTCGCCGTTTTTGAGTGAGGACCCGCCTGAATTTCCGTTTGTGGCCTTACTGGTCTCCGGTGGTCACACCCAATTGATGCGGGTCGATGGCGTCGGGCGTTACGAATTGCTGGGAGAAACCATCGACGACGCGGCAGGCGAGGCCTTTGACAAATCCGCCAAGCTGATGGGGCTGGCTTATCCCGGCGGGCCCTTGCTCTCCAAGCTCGCGGAGTCGGGCGACCCCAAGGCTTACGCGCTGCCGCGACCCTTGTTGCACAGTGGGAATCTGGATTTTTCTTTTGCCGGGCTCAAAACCGCCGTGCTGGTGCAGAGCCAGCGCATGGTGGCGGCTGGTGGTGTCACCAGCTTTCAGGCATTGCCTGCGCAACAGCAGGCAGATCTGGCGGCGTCTACCCAAGCAGCCATCGTCGAGGTTTTGCTGAAGAAGTCCGTCACCGCCCTGAAGCAGACCGGGCTCAAGCGCTTGGTGGTGGCAGGTGGTGTGGGGGCGAACCGCCAATTGCGCGAGCAGCTCAATGCCGAATGTGCCAAACGGGGCGTGCGGGTGCACTACCCCGAGCTGCATCTGTGCACCGACAACGGCGCCATGATTGCCATGGCGGCCGCCATGCGCCTGCAAAGCGGCTTGCAACAGGCTGTGACCGACTACGCTTTTGACGTGAAGCCTCGCTGGCCCCTGCATTCACTGTAAAAAGTGCTGCCAGCGCCCGTCCATGGTGCGCGAGCAGCTCCTTTTTTGATAGTGATTGCGTAGCCGTGTCGTGGATGCCCTTACTGGATGGTGAGCTCGGCGGAGGTGTCCACCGGCACTTTTTTGGCCAGTTTCAGGGTCAGTACGCCGTTTTCCAACTTGGCTTCGCTGAGGGCGCTGTCCACTTCCTGGGGGAATTCGTAAGCAGCGCGGTAGCGGCGGGGTGCATCGTCTTTGCTTTGGATGCGGACCACGGCGCCGTCGATGGCGATGCGCAAATGCTCCTTGGCGATGCCGGGAACATCCAGGCTCAGGGTGAAGCTGGTGTCATCCTGGGTGTAGGCGGTGCCGGACTGGCGGGCGGAGAGCATGGCGTCATTCAAAAAACGCTCTACGGTGCGTCCGCCATGGGCGTAAGCGGGGCGGCGAAGGGATGCTTGGAAGGCGGCGGGGGCGGTAGTGAAGAACATGTGGAATTCCTTAACGTGGGCGGCGCTCACCGTGATTGCCGCATGGACCCTAACTGCGATCCCCCAACTGCATTTCAAGCGAAAAATGGCAACTTTATTGTTGGCTAAGCCCTCTTGAAAAAACGCGCAGAGCCGTTATCTGGCGCGGGCTCCGGGAGGATTTGATCTTTGGCTCCTTCCCTGGTATTGGGTTGGGGTCGGGAAGCGCATTTCGCCAGCAGCCCGCTTCGGGATATAATCGACAGGCTTTGCATTGGGCAAGGCGCACGCCAAGAGCCGTTCCAGCACCTGGCGCAAGTCAAAACATCAATAGGAAAAACACATGATCGCTTCCAGCATCAAAGCTGCTGTTGTCAAAGACAACGCCCGTTCCGCCGGTGACACCGGTAGCCCAGAAGTGCAAGTTGCACTGCTGACAGCCCGTATCAACGAGCTGACTCCTCACTTCAAGACCCACGCCAAAGACCACCACGGTCGTCGCGGTTTGCTGCGTATGGTAAGCCGTCGCCGTAAGCTGTTGGACTACTTGAACTCCAAGGACCACGACCGCTATGTGGCCCTGATCGCGAAATTGGGTCTGCGCAAGTAAGCGACTGACTGAATGACGAACGCCTGAGTTAGGTCACTAGCTCAGGCGTTTTTTACTTCGGAGACTGCAAAAACAGAACGAAGCTGTGTCATTCCAAAGCCGTTGCTCCGAAAAGGGCAGTGTTTCTGGAATGGCATCGTGGACTGTGTTGTGGAATCCGGGCTGTGGCGGGATGGCCTGCATCCCCCGAACAACTTGATACTCACAGGAGATTCACCATGAGCATTTTCAACAAAGTTACCAAGACTTTCCAATGGGGTCAGCACACCGTGACCATGGAAACCGGCGAAATCGCTCGCCAATCCACCGGCGCCGTGTTGCTGGACATGGACGGCACCGTGGTTTTGGCCACTGTAGTCGGCAAGACCGAAGGCAAGCCCGGCCAGGACTTTTTCCCCCTGACCGTTGACTATCTCGAAAAGTCCTATGCCGCTGGCAAGATTCCCGGCAGCTTTTTCAAGCGCGAAGGCCGCCCCAGCGAATTTGAAACGCTGACCAGCCGTCTGATCGACCGCCCCATCCGCCCCCTGTTCCCAGAAGGCTTCTTCAACGAAGTGCACGTCGTGGTGCACACCGTGTCCCTGAACCCCGAAGTGGATGCTGACATCGCTGCCATGATCGCAGTGAGCGCGGCTCTGTCTGTCTCCGGCATCCCGTTCAACGGCCCCATCGGCGCTGCCCGCGTGGGTTATGTCAACGGCGAATACGTGCTGAACCCCGGCCAGACCGCACGCAAAGATTCCATCATGGACTTGGTGGTTGCAGGTACCGAAGCCGCTGTGTTGATGGTTGAGTCCGAAGCACAACAGCTGTCCGAAGAAGTGATGTTGGGCGCTGTGGTTTACGGCCACGAGCAGAGCAAGACCGCTATCAACGCCATCCATGAACTCGTGCGTGACGCCGGCAAGCCCGTGTGGGACTGGAAGGCTCCTGCCCGTGATGAAGCCTTGATCGCCAAGGTGGATGCCCACGGCAAAGACAAGCTGGTGGCTGCTTACCAAATCCGCAACAAACAAGCCCGTACCCAAGCCTGTCGCGCTGCTTACGCAGACGTGTTTGCCGGTTTGAAGGCCGACGGCGTTGAGTTCGACAGCGTCAAGGTCGAAGGCATGCTGTTTGACATTGAAGCCAAGATCGTGCGCGGCCAAATTCTGGCAGGCGAGCCCCGTATCGATGGTCGCGATACACGCACGGTGCGCGCTATCGAGATTCGTAACGGCGTGCTGCCCCGCACCCACGGTTCTTCCCTGTTCACCCGTGGCGAAACCCAGGCTTTGGTGATCGCCACCTTGGGTACCGAGCGTGATGCACAGCGTATCGACGCCTTGAGCGGCGAGTACGAAGACCGCTTCATGCTGCACTACAACATGCCTCCCTTCGCCACTGGTGAAACCGGCCGCGTGGGTACACCCAAGCGCCGCGAAATCGGTCACGGCCGTTTGGCCAAACGTGCTTTGGTCGCCGTGTTGCCGACCAAAGAAGAGTTCCCGTACTCCCTGCGCGTCGTGTCTGAAATCACCGAGTCCAACGGCTCGTCTTCCATGGCTTCTGTGTGCGGCGGCTGCTTGTCCCTGATGGACGCAGGTGTGCCTTTGAAGGCGCACGTGGCCGGTATCGCCATGGGCCTGATTAAGGAAGACAACCGCTTCGCGGTGTTGACCGACATCCTGGGTGACGAAGATCACTTGGGCGATATGGACTTCAAGGTTGCCGGTACCACCAACGGTATCACTGCTCTGCAGATGGACATCAAGATCCAGGGTATCACCAAGGAAATCATGCAAGTCGCGTTGGCACAGGCCAAGGAAGCGCGCGTGCACATCCTGGGCGAAATGCAAAAGTCCATGGCGGAAGCACGTACCGAAGTGTCCAACTTCGCGCCCCGTTTGTTCAGCTTCAAGATCAACCCTGAAAAGATCCGCGACGTGATCGGCAAGGGCGGTTCTGTGATCCGTGCGTTGACCGAAGAAACCGGCACCCAGATCAACATCGAAGAAGACGGCACCATCACCATCGCTTCCAGCGATCCAGCCAAGGCTGAAGAAGCCAAGCGCCGCATCGAGCAGATCACTGCAGAAGTCGAAATCGGCAAGGTGTACGAAGGCCCGATCACCAAGATCCTGGATTTCGGTGCACTGGTGAACCTGCTGCCGGGCAAGGACGGCTTGTTGCACATCAGCCAGATCGCTCATGAGCGCGTCGAGAAGGTCACTGACTACCTGTCCGAAGGCCAGATCGTGAAGGTCAAGGTTCTGGAAACCGACGAAAAGGGCCGCATCAAGCTGTCCATGAAGGCTTTGATCGAGCGTCCTGCGCAAGAGTAAACCTTTCGTCTGCTATTGATTTGGTAGCTGCTCGCGCATACTTGGCGAGCGCTGCCGGTCGATTCGATATGAGAGCATTTGAAATCACATCTCCCGGTGCGCCGGACGTTTTGCGTCTGGTGGATCGCCCTGCGCCGAAGTTCGGGGCAGGGGAGTTGTGCATCCATGTGAGCGCCAGTGGCGTCAACCGGCCCGATGTGTTGCAGCGGTTGGGTAAGTACCCGGCACCTGCAGGCGCATCCGACATCCCGGGTCTGGAAGTGGCGGGCACAATCGTCGAAGGTGATGCCGAGGCCTTGGCGCAAGCCGGTTTCCGTCCCGGAGATCGTGTGTGCGCGCTGGTAGCGGGTGGAGGCTACGCCGAGTTGTGTGTAGCTCCTGTAGCCCAGTGCCTGCCAGTGCCTGAGGGCTGGTCTGACGTGGAAGCAGCAGGTCTGCCGGAAACCTACTTCACGGTGTGGAGCAACGTGTTCGAGCGTGGCCGCTTGCAATCCGGTGAGGTCTTGCTGGTGCAGGGTGGTACCAGTGGTATCGGGGTCACAGCGATCAAGTTGGCCAAATCGCTGGGCGCTACCGTCATTGCAACAGCCGGATCGGATGAGAAGTGCGCGGCGTGCCTGAAATTGGGTGCCGACTTCGCGATCAACTATCGCACCCAGGATTTCGAGGCGGAAGCGTTGCGAATCACGGGTGGGCGTGGTGTCGATGTCATCCTGGACATGGTGGCCGGGCCTTATGTGGCCAAGGAAGTCCAGTGCCTTGCCGATGACGGTCGATTGGTCATCATTGCCGTGCAAGGCGGTGTGCAGTCTGAAGTCAATGCCGGTTTGATATTGCGTAAACGGTTGACTGTCACGGGTTCCACTTTGCGTGCACGGCCTGTGGCCTTCAAGGCGGCGATCGCCAGCGCTTTGCGCAAACATGTCTGGCCGCTCTTGGCGGGCAAAAACGTTCGCCCTGTCGTACATCAGGTGTTTGCTGTAGGTGCCGCACAGACTTCAGAGGCTGCAGCACAAGCGCATGCAGTGATGGAGAGCAATGCGCATATCGGAAAGCTAGTTTTGAATTGGGAACCCGCATGAAAAAGAAATTGATTGCCGGCAACTGGAAGATGAACGGTAGCCTGGCTGCAAACGCGGCTTTGCTGGACCAACTGCATGCCGGCTTGCCTGCGGCCTCCTGTTTGGTTGCGGTATGTGTGCCGGCAGCGTATTTGCACCAGGTCATTTCAGTAATTAAACCGGTGGGCGCGCTTGCTGTGGGGGCGCAAGACGTGTCTGCATTTGATTCAGGTGCCTACACCGGCGAGACATCGGCAGCCATGTTGCGTGACCACGGTGTGCAATATGCCATCGTCGGCCACTCCGAGCGTCGTCAATACCATGGCGAAACCGATGCCATCGTTGCGACCAAAGCGCAAAAGGCCTTGGCAGCTGGTGTGACGCCCATCGTGTGTGTGGGTGAAACTTTGGAAGAGCGTGAAGCCGGCAAAACAGTGGAAGTGGTGAAGCGTCAATTGGCTGCTGTGATTCATGCCAATGGACATTGCATCAGTGAAATTGTGGTGGCGTATGAACCTGTTTGGGCGATTGGCACCGGCAAGACCGCCACCCCTGAGCAGGCGCAAGAAGTCCATGCAGTGTTGCGTGGGCAGCTGGCAGCGGCTACGCCTCATGCGGACCGCGTTCACATCTTGTACGGGGGCAGCATGAATGCAGCCAATGCTCAGCAATTGCTGGCGCAGAAGGATATTGATGGCGGCTTGGTGGGCGGTGCATCACTCAAGGCGGCAGACTTTTTAACCATCATCACTGCCGCGTCGGCAGCCTGATTGAATTTGAATTTAGGAGTAGTTTATGAACATCGTTATCACCATTATTTTGACTGTCCAATTGCTGGCTGCAGTAGCCATGATCGGGTTGATCCTGGTGCAGCACGGCAAGGGTGCTGACATGGGCGCTGCTTTTGGCAGCGGCGGTTCCGGTAGCCTGTTTGGAGCCAGTGGAAGTGCCAACTTTCTCTCCCGCACCACCGCCGTGTTGGCGACCGTGTTTTTTGTCTCCACTCTTGCATTGGCATACTTCGGCAACTTGCGCCCTGCCAGTTCCGGTTCGGTCCTGGAAGGCGCAGCTGTAGTGGCACCGGCCGCTGCGCCCGTGGCCGAAACTGCACCTGCGACCCCTGCATCGGGCGCGGCACAGATTCCAGCGAAATAAACCTCCTTTTAAAACCCTTCCCCCCGCTGTGAAGAGGGGAAATTCAGGGTAAACTCTAGGGCTGGTGAATAAGCAAATGCCGAAAGGCTCCTCACGCAAATTCATCAGCTGAGAGCCGCCGTCGTGGTGAAATTGGTAGACACGCTATCTTGAGGGGGTAGTGGCGAAAGCTGTGCGAGTTCGAGTCTCGCCGACGGCACCAGAAAAAATCAGCTTGCGCGGGTCCTACCCCTGTAGCGGGCATTCACGGTGATCAGAATTTCAAGATGAACCTCGATCAATATCTCCCCGTTCTGCTGTTCATCTTGGTCGGTATCGGCATCGGTGTGGTGCCTCAGGTGCTCGGCTACATACTCGGGCCCAACAAGCCCGATGCGGCAAAAAACTCCCCCTATGAATGCGGTTTCGAGGCATTTGAAGATGCCCGGATGAAGTTCGACGTTCGGTACTACCTCGTCGCGATTTTGTTTATCTTGTTTGACTTGGAAACAGCCTTTCTGTTTCCATGGGCGGTATCTCTCAAGGAACTTGGTCTCTTCGGGTTCCTGATCGGTGTCGAGTTTGTGGTTATCTTGACCATCGGATTCGTCTACATGTGGAAAAAAGGCGCTCTGGACTGGGAGTAACGCAATGATTGAAGGCGTTTTGAATGAAGGCTTCGTCACGACGAGTTACGACTCGGTTGTGAATTGGGCAAAAACCGGTTCTATTTGGCCCATGACCTTCGGGTTGGCCTGCTGTGCTGTGGAGATGATGCATGCCGCTGCAGCGCGCTACGACATCAGCCGCTTCGGCTCAGAGGTGTTTCGCGCAAGCCCCCGCCAATCCGATTTGATGATCGTGGCGGGCACCCTTTGCAACAAGATGGCCCCCGCACTCCGCAAGGTGTACGACCAGATGTCAGAGCCCCGTTGGGTTCTCAGCATGGGCTCGTGTGCCAACGGTGGTGGCTACTATCACTACAGCTACTCGGTAGTCCGCGGATGCGATCGTATCGTTCCTGTTGATGTGTACGTGCCTGGCTGCCCCCCCACCGCAGAAGCGCTGCTTTACGGCATATTGCAACTGCAGCAGAAAATTCGTCGTACTCAGACGATTGCCCGGGCGTAAGGCTGTCTATGACCACTTTTGCAATTCATCCCGAAGTCACCAAAGCAGCTGTCGAGGCTGTATTGGGCGACAAAGTGAAGCACATCGACATCGCTCTGGGCGAGGTTACGGTTCTGGTTTCTGCTCAGCACTACCACGCCGCAGCCGAGATTCTGCGTACTGCGCCAGGATGCCAATTCGAGCAGTTGATAGATCTTTGCGGCGTTGATTACTCTGAATACAAAGAGGGTGCCTACGATGGTCCCCGCTATGCAGTCGTCAGTCACCTGCTGTCCATCAGCTTGAACCAGCGGCTGCGCCTCAAAGTGATGGCGCCAGTTGACGATATGCCCTTGGTGGCTTCCGTGAACGATATCTGGAATTCGGCCAACTGGTTTGAGCGCGAGGCATTCGATTTGTTTGGCATCATTTTTGAAGGGCATGACGACTTGCGCCGTATCCTGACGGATTACGGCTTCATCGGCCACCCCTTCCGCAAAGATTTTCCTATGACCGGTCACGTGGAAATGCGCTATGACGCGGAGCAAGCGCGAGTGGTGTACCAGCCGGTAACGATTGAAGCGCGTGAAATAACGCCTCGCATCATTCGTGAAGACAAATACGGAGGCCTGCAGTAAGCAGTTGACGCATGGCTGAAATTAAGAACTACACATTGAACTTCGGCCCGCAGCACCCTGCGGCGCACGGAGTTTTGCGCTTGGTGCTCGAGTTGGACGGCGAAGTTATCCAACGCGCAGATCCGCACATCGGTTTGTTGCATCGGGCTACTGAAAAGCTGGCCGAAAGCAAGACGTATATCCAGTCGCTTCCCTACATGGATCGGTTGGATTACGTGTCGATGATGTGCAATGAGCATGCCTACTGCCTGGCCATCGAAAAGTTGCTGGGTATTGAAGTGCCCATTCGTGCGCAGTACATCCGCGTCATGTACTCCGAAATCACCCGTTTGCTGAACCATCTGATGTGGTTGGGTTCGCACGGGAATGATTGCGGCAGCTCGACCATCCTCATCTACACCTTCCGTGAGCGCGAAGACCTTTTTGACATGTATGAGGCGGCCAGTGGCGCCCGTATGCATGCGGCGTATTTCCGCCCGGGCGGCGTCTATCGTGATCTGCCTGACACGATGCCGCAATTCAAGGCCAGCAAGGTTCGGAATGCCAAAGGTGTCGAGGAGCTCAACCGCAACCGCCAAGGCTCGCTGTTGGACTTCATCGATGACTTCGCTCAACGTTTCCCTGCGTGCCTTGACGAGTACCACACGCTGTTGACCGAGAACCGTATCTGGAAACAGCGTACTGTCAATATTGGTATCGTTTCACCAGAGCGCGCTTTGAACATGGGCTTTTCCGGCCCAATGTTGCGTGGTTCCGGCATTGCATGGGATCTGCGCAAGAAGCAACCGTACGATGCCTACGATAAAGTAGAGTTTGATATTCCAGTGGGCAAGACAGGTGACGTGTACGACCGTTACCTCGTGCGCATGGAAGAAATGAAGCAATCCAATCGCATCATCAAGCAATGCGTCGATTGGTTGAAAGCCAACCCCGGTCCGGTGATTACTGACAACCACAAGGTTGCACCTCCATCGCGCGAAGCGATGAAGACCAGCATGGAAGAGCTGATTCACCACTTCAAGTTGTTCACCGAAGGCTTCCGCGTTCCCGAAGGTGAGGCCTACGCAGCTGTAGAACACCCGAAGGGTGAATTCGGCATCTACATCGTGAGCGATGGAGCAAACAAACCCTATCGTTTGAAGATCCGTCCACCGGGCTTTGTGCATCTCGCCGCCTTGAACGAGATGGCAAAGGGTCACATGATCGCTGACGCCGTTTCCATTATTGGAACCATGGATATCGTTTTTGGAGAGATTGATCGATGATCTCCGCTTCCACCAAATCGCGCTTTGATCGCGAAGTCGCCAAGTACCCTGCAGATCAAAAGCAATCTGCAGTGATGGCTTGTTTGGCCATCGTTCAGCAAGAACTGGGTTTCGTCAGTGCCGAGAGCGAGAAAGTGATTGCCGAGCATCTCGGCATGGCACCTATGGCTGTCCATGAGGTGACCACTTTTTACAACATGTACAACCAACGTCCCGTTGGTAAATTCAAACTGAACGTTTGCACAAACTTGCCTTGTCAATTGCGTGATGGACAAAAGGCGCTGCACCATCTGGAATCCAAATTGGGTATTCAAATGGGTGAGACAACACCCGACGGTCTGTTTACTCTGCAACAGAGTGAATGCTTGGGTGCCTGCGCAGATTCGCCAGTGATGTTGGTGAACGATCGTGCAATGTGCAGCTTTATGTCGAACGACAAGCTGGACCAACTGGTCGACGAACTGCGTGCCTCGGAAGGACAAGCATGAGCGCAGATACGATTTTGGCGAAGTTCAGTGCCAAGGGCACTGAGACTTGCTTTCATGACCGTCACATCAATCCACAGATTTATGCGGGTTTGAATGGATCCAATTGGAGCTTGCAGGACTATGTGGCACGTGGCGGCTATCAGGCGCTTCGCAAGATTCTGGGCAAGGATGGCGGTGAGGGTCTGACACAAGACCAGGTCATTGCCACTGTCAAAGAGTCCGGCTTGCGTGGTCGAGGCGGTGCCGGTTTCCCGACTGGATTGAAATGGAGCTTCATGCCCCGTCAGTTTCCAGGTCAAAAGTACTTGGTTTGCAATTCTGACGAGGGTGAACCTGGTACTTGCAAAGATCGTGACATCCTGCAGTTCAATCCGCACATAGTGATTGAGGGAATGGCGATTGCAGCTTACGCGATGGGAATTACTGTCGGGTATAACTACATCCACGGTGAAATTTTCGCGTCCTACGATCGCTTCGAAGCGGCACTGGAAGAGGCAAGAGCCGCCGGCTTTCTGGGTGACAACATTCTCGGTAGCAACTTCAGTTTTCAGTTGCATGCGGCGCACGGGTTCGGTGCCTATATCTGCGGTGAAGAAACCGCGTTGCTGGAGTCCTTGGAAGGGAAAAAGGGCCAGCCACGATTCAAACCACCGTTCCCGGCAAGCTTCGGCTTGTATGGCAAGCCGACGACCATCAACAATACAGAGACCTTCGCGGCCGTTCCATGGATCATTCGCAATGGTGGTCAGGCCTATCTCGAGTGTGGAAAGCCCAATAACGGCGGGACAAAGATTTACTCTGTGAGTGGTGACGTGGAGCGCCCCGGGAACTACGAAATTCCGATGGGAACTCCTTTCTCCAAACTATTGGAGTTGGCTGGCGGTGTGCGTGGTGGTCGAAACCTCAAGGCGGTTATTCCCGGAGGTTCTTCATCCCCTGTATTGCCCGCTTCCATCATCATGGAATGCACGATGGACTACGACTCGATCGCAA
Source organism: Curvibacter sp. AEP1-3 (assembly GCF_002163715.1). Lineage (GTDB taxonomy): Bacteria > Pseudomonadota > Gammaproteobacteria > Burkholderiales > Burkholderiaceae_C > Allorhodoferax. The sequence goes on along the minus strand of NZ_CP015698.1, from coordinate 1,250,689 downwards.
AAGCCGGTTCCATGTTGGGGTCGGGTGCAGTGATCGTCATGGATGAAACCCGTTGCATGGTCAAAGCGCTTCAGCGTTTGAGTTACTTCTATATGCATGAATCCTGCGGACAATGCACGCCTTGCCGTGAAGGTACGGGATGGTTGTCTCGCATGGTTGACCGCATCGAAGGTGGACAAGGTCGTCCTAGTGACATGGATTTGCTGGATAACGTTGCAGAGAACATCCAAGGCCGCACGATTTGCGCGTTGGGTGATGCGGCGGCGATGCCTGTGCGCGCCATGATCAAGCATTTCCGTCATGAATTTGAGTACCACGTTGAGCACAAGACCTGCATGGTCCCAGCTTACGTTTGAGCGAGTCCACAAGATGATTGAAATCGAACTCGACGGCAAGAAGGTGGAGATTGCTGAAGGCAGCATGGTGATGCATGCTGCCGACAAGGCGGGCACCTATATCCCCCATTTTTGTTATCACAAAAAACTGAGCATTGCGGCGAACTGCCGTATGTGTCTGGTGGACGTGGAAAAAATGCCCAAGCCAATGCCGGCCTGTGCAACTCCTGTCACCAACGGAATGATTGTCCGAACCAAGAGCGACAAAGCTATCAAGGCGCAAAAGTCTGTGATGGAGTTTCTCTTGATCAATCACCCGCTAGACTGCCCGATCTGCGATCAAGGCGGTGAATGCCAGCTTCAGGATTTGGCGGTAGGCTATGGTGGATCTTCTTCCCGATACGAAGAAGAGAAGCGAGTCGTGTTCCACAAAGACGTGGGGCCCCTCATTTCCATGGAAGAAATGAGCCGATGCATCCATTGCACACGTTGCGTGCGTTTCGGTCAAGAAGTGGCCGGCGTCATGGAATTGGGTATGTCACACCGCGGGGAACATGCCGAAATTGAAACGTTCATCGGTCAAAGTGTTGATTCCGAACTTTCCGGCAACATGATCGATATCTGCCCGGTCGGTGCATTGACTAGCAAGCCATTCCGATACAGCGCACGGACTTGGGAATTGTCTCGACGCAAGTCAGTGAGCCCCCATGATTCGACGGGCGCCAATCTGATTGTTCAGGTCAAGAATAACCAGGTGATGCGGGTAGTTCCGCTGGAAAACGAAGCGGTCAACGAGTGCTGGATTGCGGATCGGGATCGGTTTTCTTACGAAGCTTTGAACGGTGCTGATCGCTTGACATCGCCCATGATCAAGCAGGGTGGTGAATGGAAGACGGTCGACTGGCAAACCGCCCTCGAGTATGTCGCCAATGGCATGAAGCAGATTAAGGCCAACCATGGTGCGAATACTGTGGGTGCTTTAGTAAGCCCGCACAGCACGCTTGAAGAGCTTTTCTTGGCGAAAAGCCTCATGAATAGCTTCGGATCCGACAGTGTGGATTTCCGTTTGCGCCACGCAGAGTTTGCACGTCCAAATGGTGTTCCTTATTTGGGTACCTCTATCTCGGCTTTGAGTACTTTGCAGCGTGTGTTAGTTGTGGGCGCAAATCTCCGCAAGGACCACCCCTTGTTTGCTCAACGCATCCGCCAAGCTTGCAAGGCGGGAGCCCGTGTACATGCGATTGCAGATTCTGCTCAAGACTGGGCTATGCCGCTGGCTTCCATGCAAGTGATTGAGTCCGCGGTGTGGGCTCAAGCCTTGGCCGACATTGCTACAGCAGTCGGCGAGCAAGCTGGCGTACAAGCACCCGTATCGGGAACAGCAACAGACGCTGCGCGGGCTGTTGCTGCTTCGCTGCTGGGTGGTGAGCGCAAGGCCATTTTGTTGGGTAACGCTGTCGCTCACCATGCCAAATCCAGCAGCTTGGCGACCATTGCCAATTGGATTGGCGCTCAGACAGGTGCGACAGTAGGGTTCTTGACGGAAGCCGCCAACACAGTGGGTGCCTATGCAGTTGGTGCATTACCAGCCGCTGATGGATTTAGTGCAGGTCAGATGCTGACCGGTGCACTCAAGGCAGCAATCTTGTTGAATGTGGAGCCTGAGTTTGATTCAGCAACCGGCGCAGCTGCCAAGCAAGGCTTGATGGGTGCTGAAATGGTAGTGACCTTAAGTCCATTCAAATCGAACATGACCTTCAGTGATGTGCTGCTCCCCATTGCGCCATTCACTGAGACATCCGGTTCTTTCGCCAATGCTGAAGGACGTGTTCAAAGCTTCCATGCGGTAGTCAAACCCCTGGGTGAGACCCGTCCCGCATGGAAGGTATTGCGCGTATTGGCTAATTTGCTGGATGTGCCAGGGATGAGTTTCGAATCTACGCAGGACGTGCTGTCCGCGATGGCCACGACCGGAATTGATAGCAAAACCGTCGCAACAGATCGGCTCAACAATACCTTCAACGGCAGTATTGATTTGACCCCCGCTGAAGTCCGGCCAGCCGTAGCCAGCATTTATCAGTTGGACGGCATGGTGCGCCGCTCCGGATCATTGCAGTTGACTGCCGATGCGCGCGCTGCACAAGAGGTGGCCGCATGATCGATGCAATCTACAACTTCGGATTGGGCTTGTTTGCGGCACCTGCTTGGGCTGCTGCGATATGGCCGGTAATTTGGACACTCATCAAGATTGTCGTCTTGGTTTTGCCGCTGATGGGCGCTGTCGCATATCTCACTTTGTGGGAGCGCAAATATTTGGGATGGATGCAGGTGCGCCTCGGGCCGAACCGTGTGGGCCCCGGTGGTCTGTTGCAACCTATTGCCGACGCCCTCAAATTACTGACCAAGGAAATTTTGGTGCCGACCGCGGCGAGCAAGGGGTTGTTTTTCATCGGCCCCATTCTGACCATCATGCCCGCGTTGGCGGCCTGGGCGGTAGTTCCGTTTGGTCCCGATGTGGCGTTGGCAAACATTAATGCCGGCTTGCTTTTCTTGATGGCCATCACCTCGCTTGAGGTGTACGGTGTTGTGATCGCCGGGTGGGCCTCCAACTCCAAGTACTCCTTTCTGGGGGCTTTGCGCGCGTCTGCGCAAATGGTGAGCTATGAAATCGCGATGGGGTTTTGCTTGGTCATCGTCCTGATGGTCGCAGGTTCCATGAACATGACTGAGATCGTGCTGGGTCAGGGCAAAGGTTATTTCGCAGACAAGGGCCTGAGTTTCTTGTCTTGGAATTGGCTGCCTTTGCTGCCCGTGTTCGTGGTGTATTTCATTTCCGGCCTGGCAGAGACCAACCGCCACCCGTTTGACGTCGTCGAAGGTGAAGCTGAGATCGTTGCGGGACACATGGTTGAGTATTCGGGAATGTCCTTTGCCATGTTTTATTTGGCCGAGTACGTGAACATGTGGCTGGTCTCCATTTTGGCGGTAGTGATGTTCTTGGGCGGCTGGTATTCACCGGTGGCTGCCCTGGATTTCATCCCCGGATGGATCTGGTTAGGAGCCAAAACATTTTTCATGGTTAGCCTGTTCATCTGGATTCGCGCGACTTTTCCCCGATTCCGGTACGACCAAATCATGCGTCTGGGCTGGAAGGTATTTATTCCTGTGACTCTGGTCTGGCTGCTGGTGGTTGGCGTCTGGATGCAGACACCTTTCAACATCTGGAATTGAAAGGGCAATCGAAATGACCGCAACTATTCAACGTTCTACAACTGCATTTTCTTTGAAGGATTTCCTGAGCAGCTTCCTTTTGCTGGAGCTGATGAAGGGAATGGCTTTAACTGGACGCTACTTGTTCCGTCGCAAGGTAACGGTTCAATTCCCTGAAGAGAAAACTCCTCTTTCTCCTCGTTTTCGCGGATTGCACGCTTTGCGTCGCTATGAAAACGGCGAAGAGCGATGCATCGCATGCAAGCTGTGTGAGGCTGTTTGTCCTGCCATGGCGATCACGATTGAATCGGATGTTCGCGATGACGGTTCCCGTCGTACAACACGGTACGACATCGACTTGACCAAGTGTATCTTCTGCGGCTTTTGTGAAGAAAGTTGCCCAGTTGATTCCATCGTTGAAACCCACATTTTGGAATACCACGGTGAGAAGCGTGGCGACTTGTACTTCACCAAGGACATGTTGCTGGCAGTCGGTGATCGCTACGAATCCGAGATTGCTGCCAACAAGCAGGCTGACGCCAAATACCGATGAATTGCCGCAAGAAAGCCCTTGAATCATGAACGTAACGACTGGACTTTTTTACGTCTTTTCTGCGGTGTTGCTATTCGCCGCATTCCGCGTAATTACAGCTCGGAATCCGGTGCATGCAGCCCTGTATCTGGTCCTGACCTTTTTCCAAGCCGCCATGATCTGGATGCTGTTGAAGGCCGAGTTCCTGTCCATCACGCTGGTGCTGGTCTATGTGGGTGCTGTCATGGTGTTGTTCCTGTTCGTCGTGATGATGATGGATATCAACGTTGAGAACCTGCGCGTCGGCTTCTGGAAGCATTTCCCTCTGGCTGCCATCGTCGGTGTAGTGATCGCACTGGAAATGGCCGCAGTCTTGATGGGCGGATTCCGCGTCGTCGATGATCCCAATGCTGTAGCGACCGCTGCCGAAGCGAACAATGCCAAGGAACTGGGCAAGTTGCTTTTCACGCAATATCTGGTGCAGCTTGAGGTGGCAGCTGCCATTTTGTTGGTAGCGATGATTGCTGCTATCGCTTTGACATTGCGTGCGCGCAAAGACAGCAAATACGTCTCCCCTGGCGATCAGGTCCGTGTTCGTTCTGCAGACCGTATGACCGTCGTCAAAATGGACGCAACCCAAGCAGCGGTTGCGCCAGTTGCTGAAGTTTCGGAGCCAAAAGCATGATCTTGACCCTTGGACATTTTCTTTCGTTGGGCGCGATGCTTTTCGCGCTGTCCGTGGTCGGAATTTTTCTGAATCGGCGGAACCTGATCGTGTTGCTGATGGCAATCGAACTGATGTTGTTGGCTGTCAATACCAACTTTGTGGCTTTCTCTCACTACCTGCACGACATGCACGGTCAGATTTTTGTTTTCTTCATCTTGACCGTTGCTGCTGCTGAGTCTGCCATCGGCCTTGCGATTTTGGTCTTGTTGTTCCGTAACAAGTCCAGTATCAGCGTGGATGAGCTCAATACCTTGAAGGGCTAATCGAATGAGCCAGACCCTTTCTGCTTCGACATTGCTAGCGGTGCCTCTTGCACCGTTGGCAGGTGCGGTTCTTGCCGGTGTGTTCGGTACTAAATTTGGTGGTAATTGGATTGGCCGCAAGCTCAGTCACAGCCTCACCATTCTGGGTGTTTTCGTTGCATTCGTCTTGTCTGCGATGACCTTGATGTCTGTGGTGAACGACGGTGCACGTTTTAACGAAACGATCTACACGTGGATGGTCGTCGGCGGTTTGAAGATGGAGATCGGCTTCCTGATCGACTCCTTGACTGCCATGATGATGTGTGTGGTTACCTTCGTTTCGCTGATGGTGCACCTCTACACCGTCGGTTACATGGAGGAGGATGAGGGATACAACCGCTTCTTTGCCTACATCTCCCTGTTCACTTTCTCCATGTTGATGCTCGTCATGAGCAACAACCTGTTGCAGTTGTTTTTCGGTTGGGAAGCAGTGGGCCTAGTGTCTTATTTGTTGATCGGATTCTGGTTCAACAAGCCGACAGCCATCTTTGCCAACATGAAGGCCTTCCTGGTCAACCGGGTAGGTGACTTTGGTTTCATTCTTGGCATCGGTTTGATCGGTGCCTATACCGGTAGCCTCAATTACTCTGAGGTGTTCGCAAAATCTGCCGATCTGTCAACGCTGGTGTTTCCGGGTACCGATTGGATGTTGGTCACGGTGATTTGCATCTGTCTGTTCATTGGGGCCATGGGTAAATCTGCGCAGTTCCCACTGCATGTGTGGTTGCCTGACTCCATGGAAGGTCCCACACCCATTTCTGCGTTGATTCACGCGGCAACCATGGTGACCGCCGGCATCTTCATGGTGTCCCGCATGTCTCCTTTCTTCGAGCTAAGTGATACGGCCCTCAACTTCATCTTGGTAATCGGGTCCATCACCGCGCTTTTCATGGGTTTCCTCGGGATCATCCAAAACGACATCAAGCGTGTGGTGGCCTATTCCACGCTTTCCCAGCTCGGGTACATGACGGTCGCCCTCGGCGTCTCGGCCTACTCTGTTGCAGTATTCCATTTGATGACCCACGCGTTCTTCAAGGCGTTGCTATTTTTGGGTGCGGGTTCGGTGATTATGGGCGTTCACCACAACCAGGACATTCGTTGGATGGGTGGTCTGCGTAAATACATGCCAGTGACTTGGATTACTTCCTTGCTGGGATCGCTGGCCTTGATTGGTACGCCTTTCTTCTCGGGTTTCTACTCCAAGGACAGCATCATTGAGGCTGTCCACGCAAGTCACTTGCCAGGAGCTGGATTTGCGAATTTTGCGGTCCTCGCCGGTGTGTTCGTGACAGCGTTCTACTCCTTCCGGATGTATTTCTTGGTGTTCCATGGCAAGGAGAGATTCGATCAGAACCCCGACGCGCACCATGATGACCATCACGGCCATGATCATCACCATGACGCGAAGCCACATGAATCTCCTTGGGTGGTGTGGGTACCCCTTGTCCTCTTGGCGATTCCGTCGGTCCTGATCGGTTATTTCACGATTGAACCCATGTTGCATGGGGACTTCTTCAAGGGTGTGATTTTCGTCAATCACGAACTGCATCCCGCGATGGAAGAGTTGTCTGCCGAGTTCCATGGAGCCGCAGCAATGGCGTTGCACTCGCTTACAACCCTGCCACTGTGGTTGGCCATTGCCGGTGTGGTGACGTCGTATGTTTTCTACATGATGTATCCAGCCATACCCGCCGCCATCAAGCGTGTGGCCCAGCCGGTCTACACCCTGTTGGAGAACAAGTATTACCTCGACTGGATCAATGAAAACATTCTGGCACGTGGTGCACGCATGCTCGGTACCGGGCTTTGGAAAGTCGGCGACCAGGCGTTGATTGACGGTGCTGTTGTCAATGGTTCCTGGAAGCTGGTGGGACTGTTTTCCGGTTTGGTTCGCAAGGCTCAGTCCGGATATCTGTACCACTACGCGCTGATCATGATTCTCGGCGTGTTTGTGTTGATGACATATTTCGTCTGGCTCAAGTAGGAGAAAAAGAATATGGGTTTGTTGAGCCTTTCTATTTGGGTGCCGATTGCCTTTGGTGTTTTGCTGCTTGCGCTCGGGCGTGATGAGCAGGCCAATGCAGTGCGATGGGTGGCGTTGATCGGTGCCGTTGTGAGCTTGTTGTTGACCCTGCCTTTGTACGGGCAGTTCGACAACAGCACAGCCGCCATGCAGTTTGTTGAGAACGTTCCTTGGATTGAACGTTTCAATGTCAATTACCACCTCGGGTTGGATGGCATTTCGTTCTGGTTTGTGCCCTTGACCGCGTTTATCACGGTGATCGTCGTGATTGCCGCATGGGAGGTGATTACCCAGCGCGTGAATCAATACATGGGCGCATTCCTCATATTGAGTGGGCTCATGATCGGTGTGTTTTCCGCGTTGGACGGCATGCTGTTTTATGTGTTCTTTGAGGCGACCTTGATCCCGATGTACCTGATCATCGGTATCTGGGGTGGTCCCAACAAGATCTATGCAGCGTTCAAGTTTTTCTTGTACACGCTCCTTGGCTCTTTGTTGATGCTGATTGCGTTGATTTTCCTCTACACCCAGTCGGGCGGTAGCTTTGAACTGGCTAAGTGGCATGCGCTGCCCTTGGGGCAGACGGCACAAACGCTGCTGTTCTTTGCATTTTTTGCGGCCTTCGCCGTGAAGGTTCCCATGTGGCCCGTCCACACTTGGCTGCCTGACGTGCACGTGGAAGCACCTACGGGTGGCTCTGCAGTGCTGGCTGCAATCATGTTGAAACTGGGCGCCTACGGTTTCTTGCGTTTCTCAATGCCTATCGCACCTGATGCTGCGCATGCCTATGGCGGCTTCATGGTGGCGCTGTCGTTGATTGCCGTTGTGTATGTGGGCCTGGTCGCGATGGTTCAACAGGACATGAAAAAGCTTGTTGCCTATTCGTCTGTTGCGCACATGGGTTTTGTGACCCTCGGCTTTTTCATCTTCAATGACTTGGGTGTTTCAGGTGGATTGGTGCAGATGATCGCGCACGGTTTTGTGTCCGGCGCCATGTTCCTCTCTATTGGTGTGTTGTACGACCGTGTTCACTCCCGTGAAATTGCCAGCTACGGCGGTGTCGTGAACACCATGCCCAAGTTTGCTGCCTTTGCCTTACTGTTTGCCATGGCGAACTGCGGCTTGCCGGGAACTGCAGGCTTCGTCGGTGAGTGGATGGTCATTCTGGGTGCAGTCAAGTTCAATTTCTGGATTGGTTTTGCGGCAGCCAGTGCCCTGATTTTCGGTGCGGCATACACGCTTTGGATGTTCAAACGCGTGTACTTGGGACCTGTAACCAATGATGATGTCAAAGAACTCACAGACATCAACGCCCGTGAATTTCTGATGCTTGGCTTGTTGGCAATTGCGGTGCTCGCTATGGGCTTGTATCCCAAGCCCTTCACGGATGTGATGGACGTGTCGGTGGCAGAACTGCTGAAGCATGTTGCCATTTCCAAATTGAACTGATCAAACTGAATTGAGAGACGAATGATGATTGACACAATCAGTTGGATCACGGTGTATCCAGAGATCGTTTTGATGGTGATGGCGTGCGCTATCCTGTTGATCGATCTGGGAGTAAAAACGCCCTTGCGTAACCTCACCTATGTCCTGACCATGTTGACCTTGGCGGTGGTTGCCGCCTTGGAAGCTCACTTGGCAATGGCCGGACAGACCTACTATGGTTTTGGAAACATGGTCGTAAGCGATGCCATGGGCAATTGGCTCAAGTGCTTCGCTGCGATCGCCGTCATGGTGTCTCTGGTGTACGCGCGTCCTTACGCAGGTCATCGCGACATGCTTCGTGGTGGCGAGTTGTTCACGCTGAACATGTTGTCTTTGCTCGGCATGTTCGTCATGATTTCGTCCAACAACCTGTTGTTGACGTACATGGGTCTGGAATTGTTGACTTTGTCCAGTTATGCCTTGGTTGCATTGCGTCGTGACAATGTGTCGGCCACTGAAGCGGCGATGAAGTATTTTGTTCTGGGTGCCATGGCTTCCGGGTTCCTGCTGTACGGCATGTCCATGTTGTATGGCGCCACCGGCACGCTGGATATCACCCAGTTGTTTAAGTCCATCTCCAGTGGGCAGATCCGTCCGGATGTACTGGTGTTCGGTCTGGTGTTCATCGTTGCGGGTCTCGCGTTCAAGTTGGGCGTAGTGCCATTCCACATGTGGATTCCCGACGTTTATCAGGGTGCGCCTACAGCTGTCACCTTGATGATCGGTGGTGCACCCAAGCTAGCCGCTTTTGCTATCTGCATCCGTTTGTTGGTGGAAGGTATGCGTCCATTGGCTGGCGACTGGCAACAGATGTTGATGGTTCTGTCGGTAGGCTCCTTGTTGATCGGCAACTTGGCTGCCATTGCCCAGACCAATCTGAAACGCATGTTGGCGTTTTCCACGATTTCCCAAATGGGTTTCGTATTGTTGGGTCTGATGTCCGGCGTAGTGAACGGTGATGCGGTTACCTTTGCCGCCAACGCCTACAGCTCTTCGATGTTTTACGTCATCACTTACGTGCTGACTACGCTGGCTACTTTCGGTGTCATCCTGCTCTTGTCCCGCGAAGGTTTCGAGAGCGAAGAAATCTCCGACTTTGCCGGCTTGAATCAGCGTAGCCCGCTGTATGCCGCCGTAATGGCGATCTGCGCATTCTCTCTGGCAGGTATTCCTCCGATGGTCGGGTTCTATGCCAAGCTATCAGTGTTGCAAGCCTTGGTGGTTTCCGGTCAGCCACTTTATTTGGGAATGGCGATCTTTGCAGTCTTGATGTCGCTAGTGGGTGCTTTCTACTACCTGCGTTTGGTAAAGGTCATGTATTTTGATGAGCCGATTACCGCGACAACCGTTAATGCGCCCGCTGACGTGCGCGTGGTGCTCTCTATCAATGGTGCATTGGTCCTGATTCTCGGATTGGCCCCAGGCAGCCTGATGGCACTGTGTGCATCATCGGTGCGGCAGATGCTGGGCATGTGATCGCAACCAGCCTTCGTCTGGGTTCTTTCAAATGATGGGTAATTCGCCGTACGTGCTGGTCCTGTTGTTGGCCGGGCTGATTGCGGCGAATTTGCCGTTTGCGACCTCCCGCTTTTTCGGCCTCTTTGGTTCAGCTTCGAAGTCGCTCGCTCTGCGTTTGGTGGAGTTGGTGGTCCTCTATTTTCTGGTTGGTGGTTTGGGGCTGCTTCTGGAAAAGAATGCGGGTCAGATTGCTCCCCAAGGCTGGGAGTTTTATGCCATCACCGCGACGCTTTTCCTGACTTTCGCGTTTCCGGGTTTTGTCTATCGTTATCTCCTCAAGCACCATGACTGATTCCAGTGGCATAGCCCACTTGCTGGAAACCCAAGTTTCCAGCGAAGACATGGTCAAAGGTAGCTTTTTGCATGCCCGGCGCGACATAGTCTCGTTGCCAGATGGGAACCACGCTACCCGTGAATATGTGGTGCATCCCGGGGCAGTCATGGTCGTGCCTTTGATCGAATCCCCGGGGCAACCTTTGCGTGTGGTACTGGAGCACCAATATCGTTACCCCGTGCAGCGAGTCATGATTGAGTTTCCTGCCGGCAAGTTGGATGCAGGCGAGAGCACTGCCCACTGTGCCCAGCGGGAGCTCTTTGAAGAAACCGGCTATCGAGCTTCAGATTGGTCCAAAGCAGGTGTCATTCACCCCGTCATCGCTTATTCGACCGAATTCATTGAGGTTTGGTTTGCCAAAGGACTTGTTGCCGGAGAGCGCAAATTGGACAGCGGTGAATTTTTGGATGTCTTCACAGTTACTGCAGAAGAACTGATCACATGGTGTCTGGACGGCAGGGTGACAGACGCCAAGACAATTGCTGCAGCGATGTGGCTTCAAGGCTACCAGTCTGGTGCATGGACTCCGGTTTGGTCGTCCACCTCACCGGACTAACGGTTTCCGCGACGCCATGAAAGTGCTGGACTTGCAATGTTCCACCGGACACACGTTTGAAGGGTGGTTTGGCTCTGAGCAAGATTTTGTGTCCCAGGTGCAGCGCGCACTGGTTCAGTGTCCCCTGTGTGGTGATGCGGCGGTTCAAAAGAAGCTTAGTGCCCCGAGACTGAATCTCTCCGGAGCCAAGGCTCCGGCAGTGTCACACCCGCCACCTCCACCTGTTGCGGATGCTGTGAGCGAGGGTGGTCCCACTCTGAGTCCAGAGTTGCAAAATGCGTTGCATCAAGCATGGGTTCATATGGCCAAGCAGGTGCTGGCCAATACCGAGGATGTGGGTGACCGGTTCGCCGATGAAGCCCGGCGCATCCATTATGGTGAGGTCGAAGAGCGCGGCATTCGTGGCAAGACTACGCCAACCGAAGCGCGTGAATTGATGGAGGAGGGCATTGAACTGGTGGCCCTCCCCATTCCTGAGCACCTGAAAAAGCCGCTGCAGTAAGTTTTCCCGCAACGGCTTCTTTGCGCTTATCAGGGGTACAGACCGCGCAATTCGCGGGCGTGCAGAATTCGCTTGCACGCGACAATGAACGTCGCGGTGCGCAAGCTCACCTTGTAGTCCTGGGCCACCTCCCATACGGCTGCAAACGCATCTTTCATGATGCGCACCAGGCGTGCATTGATTTCATCCTCACTCCAGAAGAAGCTGGAGAAATCCTGCACCCACTCGAAATAGCTGACCGTCACCCCCCCGGCGTTGGCAATCACATCCGGTACCACCAGAATATTGCGCTCCTGGAGAATGTCGTCTGCCGCAGGCGTCGTAGGGCCATTCGCACCTTCGATGATCAGTTTGGCCTGGATGCGATTGGCATTGGCTGCTGTGATCTGTTGCTCCAGGGCGGCTGGGATCAGGATTTCGCATGGAATATCCCAAAACGCGTTGGCATCCAAAGCCTCCGCACCGGCAAAGCCGCCTACCGTACCGTGACGGGAAACGTGGGTTAACAGGGCCGGCACATCAATCCCCGCTTCGCGATAGACCGTGCCGCCATGGTCTTGAACGACAACCACCTTTGCACCGGCTTGTGCGAACAGTTTGGCCGCAATGCCACCCACGTTGCCGAAGCCTTGTACAGCCACACGTGCCGTACTGATATCCATCCCGAGATGGCGCGCCGCTTCTACACCCACGGTGTACACACCGCGTCCGGTGGCTTCCCGGCGACCTAGCGAGCCGCCCAGGTCAATCGGTTTGCCGGTCACCACGCCCGTTGCGGTGGCGCCTTCGTTCATGGAGTAGGTGTCCATCATCCACGCCATGATCTGCTCATTGGTGTTCACGTCCGGAGCGGGAATGTCTTTGGACGGTCCGATGATGATGCCGATCTCGCTGGTGTAGCGTCGGGTCAGGCGTTCCAGTTCTCCCATGGACAGAGTCTTGGGATCGACACGGATGCCGCCCTTGGCGCCGCCGTAGGGCACGTTGACTGCCGCGTTCTTCACCGACATCCAGGCCGACAGGGCCATGACTTCAGACAGCGTGACATCCTGATGGAAACGTACGCCACCTTTACCGGGTCCGCGGGAAGTATTGTGCTGAACGCGATAGCCTTCAAAGTGGGCCACGGTGCCATTGTCCAGCTGGATGGGTACGTCAACGATCAGCGCGCGTTTGGGGCGCTTGAGCGTCTCAGCCCAACGGGCGAGGTGTCCCAGGTAAGGTGTAACGCGATCAACCTGCTGGAGGTAGATGCCCCAAGGACCGAGGTGATCGGCCTGAAGGTAGGAAGGCAGCGCATGGGTAGTGGCTGCGGGTTGCACGGGAAGCGTCGGGTGGACGCCGGGGTGTTGCGACATGAATGCTCCTTATGGTTGTCGTCAAGGCCCGCAATGTAGGCCTGCTCCGACGACCTGTCCAAGGCCGCTTCATATGCAAACTATGCAAAAAATTAATAGATCGTCAAATGCTCAGGTTGACGATGCGACCGGTGGGCTCTCCCAGGGTGTTGATAAATGGCCGCCCATTGAGGCTGGACTTGAGTGCATTCCCGCTGGCGGCAAACTTCGCAGAGGTAGCCGCATACATCCGTACCAAAAAATCCTGGGTAGCCGGCGCTACGGCCGAACGTGCGGCGCGCAGCTGGCCCATGTACGTGGTGTCTTCCAGTGCAGTGCGGGTGCTGAGTTCGCGCACGTTTTCCCTTTTTGCCTGCACTTCCTGCTCAGCTTGCTCTGTCTGCTGCTGCAACGCCTCCACCTTGGTTTCGGCGTTTTCAGCCTCGCGCTTGGCCTGCTCCAAGCGCGCCTTGCTCAGCGTCGCCTGTAGCGACGGTGTTGCGCTGGTAGTTGCAGTTATCGCCACGGTGAGGAAAGGGGTGTCAGGCGCTTACATTGAGCCGGTTGCCGATGACCTGGCCCTGGCCATTGACGACTGGCTTGCGTTCCGCCTCTTGTGGCTTGGGGGGCTTCTGCTCGCGGGCTGCTGCCTCACGTACGGCTTCGCGTTGGATAGCCTCGGTTCGCTTGGCAGCTTGCACCTGTTCGGGTTGCTGCACTTTGGCGCGGGTAATTTCCATACGGGCCTCCTGGGTCAGAAAGCCCGATTTTAGGAGGTGTATGCCCCGTTGATCAACCGAATAAAGGAGGGCGCTTCATGCTAAGTGTGCGCACCCGCCCGAGGTTCAGGCGTTGAATTGCAGCGCTGCCAGTCCTGCATACACGCCCCCACGGGCCACCAATTCGGCATGCGTGCCTTGTTCGACCAGCACGCCGTGGTCCAGCACCACGATCAGGTCCGCCCTTTGCACCGTAGCCAAGCGATGGGCAATGACAAGGGTGGTGCGGTCGCGCATGGCGCTCTCCAATGCGGCTTGCACCATCCGTTCACTCTCTGCGTCCAGCGCACTGGTGGCCTCGTCCAGCAACAGCAGGGGAGGGTTCTTCAGCATCGCGCGGGCAATGGCAATGCGCTGGCGCTGTCCACCTGACAGGCGCACCCCTCGCTCACCCAGGAAGGTGTCATAGCCCTCAGGCAATGCTTCAATGAACTCGTGTGCAAAGGCAGCATGTGCGGCGGCCTTCACCTCGGCATCGCTAGCGTCAGGCTTGCCGTAACGTATGTTCTCCATCGCAGAGCTGGAAAAAATGACCGCATCCTGCGGCACGATGCCCACGCGTTGTCGCAAGGCGTCCAGTGCTTGCGCACGCGTCTCCACGCCATCCAAGGCGATGCTGCCGCTTTGCGGGTCGTAGTAACGCAGCAGTAGCTGGAACACCGTGCTCTTGCCGGCACCGCTTGGGCCCACGATGGCCACGGTCTGGCCGGGCTTCACATCGAGGCTGAAGTTCTGCAATGCCTGCTGGTGCGGGCGCGAGGGGTAGTGAAAATTGATTGCTTCAAATTTGATAGCGCTTCCCGCAGAAGGCATGGGCGCCAGCACAGGATTTGAAGGTGAAGTAATCGGCGACTGGGTCCCCAGAAGTTCCATGAGCCGCTCTGTCGCACCGGCGGCACGCAGCAGGTCGCCATAGACCTCGCCCAGCACGGCAAAAGCACTGGCCAGAATGATCACGTACACCACTGTCTGTCCCAAGTGGCCCGCGGTAATGCGCCCTTCGGCCACCGCTTGTGTGCCTTGGTACAAGCCCCACAACAAAGCTGCGGAAGTGGCAATGATGATGAATGCCACCAGGCCCGAGCGCATCAAGCTGCGCTTGGTGGCAGTGGCAAACGCGTTATCGGTGGATGTCACAAAGCGCCCGGTTTCACGGCCCTCTGCGGTATAGCTTTGCACCACGGGGATGGCGTTAAGCACCTCAGCGGCAATCGCGCTGGAGTCTGCCACACGGTCCTGCGACGCGCGGGAGAGCTTGCGCACCCGCCGGCCGAACCACAAGCTGGGCAGCACGATGAGTACCAACACCACCAAGACCTGCAACATGACCACCGGGTTGGTCCACACCAGCACTCCTAGCGCGCCTATGCCCATCACCGCATTGCGCAAGCCCATGGACAGGGAAGACCCCACTACGGTTTGCACCAGGGTGGTGTCGGCCGACAAGCGGGAGAGCACTTCGCCGGTCTGGGTGGTCTCAAAAAACTCGGGGCTTTGCTTGAGTACGTGGCCGTAGACCGCGTTGCGCAGATCGGCCGTCACGCGCTCCCCCAGCCAGCTCACCATGTAGAAGCGCGCCGCCGAAAACAGGCCCAGGGCCACCGCTACCCCGAACAGGGCTGCAAAGTGGCCACGCAGCGCCATCATCTGTGCGCCCTTGTCGGTCTGCACCAGGCCACCGTCGATCAGGCTGCGCAGGGCCACCGGAAACGCCAGCGTCGCACCGGCCGCCAGCACCAGAAACACCAGTGCCATGCCAATGCGGGCCCGGTATGGCCGCAAAAAAGGTAGCAAGCCGGAGAGCGATTTGGGGTTGGTCGATTTGGGGCGGTCGGAGGAGCTCATGGAGATTCAGGTGAGGGTGGGAGGCGCGGCTGCAAGGCGGGGCGCAAAAATAAAGAATGTGCGTGCCTGGCGCCCGTAAGTATTGCGCAAGTAGCTATTGGTTTTATAGCGCCTGATTTTCGGTTTGTTTCACTTTGTTGCATAACTGCCGAGGTAAGCTCTAGGAAAAAATTCAGGAGGACAGATGGCATCCCAGGAAATCCAAGTTAACGGCATCACCGTACACATCGAAGGTCAGGGGCCGCGTACCGTGCTGATGCTGCATGGCTGGCCTGACACTTTGCGTGTCTGGGACGGCACGGTACAGGCCCTGCAGGCCCACCATCGCTGTGTGCGCTTGACCTTGCCGGGATTTGGTACCGCCGAAGGTGCGGCACCTACACCCACGGTGGACGAGATGGTGGCCTCGTTGCTGGCAGTTATCAACGCCGTCAGCCCCGGCGAGCCTGTGACACTGCTGCTGCACGACTGGGGTTGTATCTTCGGCTATGAACTGGCCATGCGCCATCCGGAGCGGGTGGCTGCCATCGTGGCGGTGGACATCGGTGATTACAACGCAGGTGCTTTTCTGGCATCACTTTCTGTCCGTCAAAAGCTGTTTGTCGCCAGTTACCAGCTCTGGTTGGCGACAGCATGGGTCCTTGGCCGCTATGTTCATGGCGGCTTGGCCGACCGCATGACCCGCTTTATGGCGCGGACCATGCGCTGCCCTGTGCCTCCCGATCAGCTGCGCTGGACCATGAATTTTCCTTACGCCATGAGCTGGTTTGGTCTGCGCGGCGGGCTCAAAACGGGTCCGGTGAAACCCACGTGTCCGGTGCTCTACGTATTCGGGGAGCGCAAGCCCTTTATGTTCCACTCACCACGTTGGGTGCACACCCTGCGTGCCTCGGAGGAAGGTGCGGCGCACGCACTGCGTTGCGGTCACTGGGTCATGCTGGACCAGCCTGAGGCCTTCCATGCCTTGCTATTGCGTTGGCTGGCAGGTCGCGAGCGCCGCAAATCCAGCCGCTGAGCCTACAGTTTCAACGTGGCGGCGTAACCCGTCAATTCCAGGTAACCGCGGCCGACCAAGCGGTTGTTACTGTCCCACACCTCGCTCAGGCCTTCCCAGTAAATGGCGCCGGTGGAGCCCCGGCTGTCAAGCTCCTGGTTGTCCAAAACAGCCCTCACGGTGTAGTAGTCCGCCGGCGTACGCACCATCCACTCCACCGGATAGCTGGCCTGGCTGAGTGGGCTGGTCCAGCGCCTTAGCGGCTTGAAAAGTACTTCTCCACGTGTGAATCCATAGCGCTGTCCGCTCCCGCTGCGAAAGGACCCTCCGTCCCACATCGCATTGCCTGTCTGGTCCCTGAGTTGAAAGGCGGTGAGTGCACTTCCGTCAAAGAGGTTGATGCCTATCCAATCCCAGCCTACCGCCTGAGGGTGCAGCACTTCCTGGCTCCACTCGTGGTCCATCCAAGCGACGCTACCGCTTTGCAGCGTGTGGGCCTGGCCCTGCACGCGGATGCTGCCGCTGGTTTGCAACTGCGGCTCGCTGTAGTAGTAGCTGGCTTGTTTCTCTTCCGGGCCCTTGCGGGACAGCCCGTCCACCCCTTGCAGGAGAACAGGCTGTGTAGCCTGAAAGCGGAGTTGGATCGCAAAGTCTTTGCCCGAAATGTCCGCCTGCAAATCAGTACCGGTGCGTCTAAGGCTCCAGTCGCGCAGGGTCACGTTGGTGTCTGTGCTGCTGGCGTGCGCCGTGTCGGCGGGGTTGGTGCCTGGCGCGTCGCCGGACCATCGAGCAATGCGCTGGTCGTGCCAGAGTTTTTTGCCGTCTACATCGGTCACCGCCGCATGGGCAAACAGCAGTTGCCGTGCAGCGAGCCGCGATTGCATGCCTTGGGTCGCGTCCACCCGGCTGCGAAAGAACGTGACCTGAAAACCCAGAAGGCGCGGCTTGCCTTTGGCGTCGCCTGGAGTGTCCGGCACCTGAGCCACCCCGGTCACGTACCACCACTCTGTCTTGAATTCGTTGTGGCTGCCTGCATCCCGCGGAAAGCGCAGGGTGGTGCGCGGCAATGCCTGCGCCGTGGGCAAGAGGCCAGCCAACGCAGGCGCCAGCAGCAGTTGCCGGCGACACAATCCGGGGTGCTTCATGCGGCGTGCCGTATTACCGCCCCACACCGCGCGCCAAGCGCTGGGCGATGGTGAGTGAGGGCTTGCCGGAATAGGCATCCAGACGCTGCCCCATCGCCAGTTCCAGTTGGTCCAGGCGCACTTGGGTGGGCGGGTGGGTGCTGAGCTGCAGGCTGAAGATCGGGTTGTCCGGTGCAGCGGTTCGCAGTCCCTGCAAGACGGCCACCAAACCATAGGGATCAAAGCCTGCGCGCGCAGCCAATGCGACGCCCACACGGTCGGCTTCGAGTTCGTCACTCTGGTCCAGGCCTTTGGAATACATGTCTTTGCCCAGCATCAGCAACTGCCCGTGCAACGCACCATTGGTTCGCTCACTGAGGCGGGCAGCGATGAGGCTGGTCAGCAAGCCCGCCTGAGCGCTTTTGCGCATGGCCTTGAGGTGGTGCTTGCCCACCACGTGCTGGATTTCATGCGCCAGAATGCCGGCCAGTTCGGACTCGTCGTTCAGGGCGTCCACCAGTCCTTTGGTCACAAACACATAGCCCCCGGGAGCCGCGAAGGCATTGAAGCCCGCGTCGTCCAGTACCCCGAAGGTCCAAGGCAGGTCCGGCCGGGCAGATTGCAGGGCAATCCAGCGCCCCAGACGGTTCACGTAGCGTTGCAGCGCCAAGTTGGGGTGCAGTGGTTTTGCTCCCAGCAACACCGCAGCCAGTTGCTTGCCCATTTCGATTTCTTTGGCTTCGTCAATCTGCTCGATGGATTGGCTGAACAGACTTGCAAGATCCCCTGAGTTGGTCGCTACTGAGTGTTGGGCCCCCGTTGCAGGGGCAGGTGCCGCAGTGCCTTGCTTCAGCAGGTTTTGAAACAGATTGCCCAGCGCCTTTCCGGGCTCCTCAGCATGTACAGCAGGCAGGGCACAAAGTAACGAAAGAGCCGCCAGGCCGAGCGCGCGCGCGATGGTGCCGTAGTGAGTCGTGCGCATCAGTTGTTGCTCTCCATACGACGGCCTGCAGGACCTGCCGGTGGTGCCGGCGGAGCGGGGACTGGCAAGGGTTCCACCGCTTGCACCTGCAATGCAGCGCTGTCCGCAAATCTCCGGGCTTGGGTGGCGTCCTGGCGCTGGCCTTCCAGCTGTGCCAGCGCAGCCGTATTGGGCTGTGCGTTGGCAATATCTTCTGCGCCCAATCCCCGGATACCCACGGTGGTCGAGGCGGTGCTGTTGTGGGACTGCGCGCTACCGCGGCTGAAAAAGTTGGTCAGCCCCCGTAGCGCGCCCGTTGCAGTGGCGGCCACGCTGCTTTGTTCGGAAGGGCTGCTCACATCAAACAAATGCATCCAACCGGTGGTGCCATTGGCCGTGCGTACTTGCACATAGGGGCCTTGGCGTACCGGCAGGCGTGTGAGTGGGGTTTGTGCAGGCAGGCTGGCCAAAGTGCCCGCAGTATCTGCGGGCGCATCCCGCAAGGTGCTGGGCCGCTTGGTGATCAGTGCGTCGTTCTGCGCCAGGGTCGGGAATGCGATTGCACCGGCCAAGGCCAGTAGCAAAGCGCGTACGAGTGTGATGTGTGACATGGAAAGCATTGTCAGGGATGCGTTGCTGCACCGCAATCCGCGGTTGATTCCTTTTGCTAGCCCTTAGTCCGGGTGCGCCTGGGTTTCGGGATCCGGTACCTCGCCGATGGCTTTGCGCGTAACAGCGGCTTGGGCCAGCAGCCAGTCGCAAAAAGCCTGAATCTCCGGGCGGCTGCTGTTGCGAGCGCCCACCAGAAGCCAATAGACCATGGGCGTGTCAATGCGGCCGCCGGGCAGTACCTCCACCAAGTCGCCACTCGCCAGGCTGTCCGCCACCAGCGGCATGCGTGCCAGCGCGATGCCTTGGCCGGTCAGTGCGGCCTGAGCGATCTGGTGCGCGTAGTTGAAATACATCCAGCGCTTGGGCTCCAGCCGGGGCTGCTGATTGAGCTCCAGCCAACGCCGCCAAGTGAGCCACTCCAGGTTCTGCACCCGGTGGGTGTCGCTGGCCTCCAGCAGGGCAAAGCGGGCCAGGTCCGCCGCTTTGCGCAACGGGGCGCCGCTTTTGAGCAACCACGGGCTGGCCACCGGGGTAAGCTGCTCGCCAAAAAGGCGCACTGCGTCCGAGCTCACCCCGCCGGGCTGGGTGTAGCGGATGGCCAGGTCCACATCGCTGGTGTCCAAGTCCACCGGGTTGTCAGTGGCGTCGATGCGGATGTCGATGTCGGGATATTCCGCCTGAAAGGCCTCCAGACGCGGAATGAGCCACATGGAGGCGAATGAGGCCCACGTCGAAATGGCCACACTTTTGCGCCCCGCGGTGCGCCGGATTTGCCGCACGGCGGAGTCGATGCGCTCCAGGGAAGGCACTGCTGCACGCAACAATTGCCCCCCCGCACCGGTGAGCTCCACAGCCCTCGTGTGGCGCAAAAACAGGGGTACCCCCACCTCTTCCTCCAGTGCCTGGATCTGCCGGCTCACGGCACTCTGCGTGAGGGCCAATTCCTCGGCAGCCGCCCTGAAATTCAGGTGTCGGGCCACGGCTTCCAGTGCGCGCAGGTGGCCGACAGCGATCGGGCGGGTACGCAGGCGGATCTCGGTATTCGGGGCGATGGCGTCAGACATGGCGGGAGACTCGCAAAATGCAATTCATGCGCAAATGGAATGAATAGCATAGCCCGATTTCATTGGACGGGGAAGGTGGGGCGGGAGGATCATCCGTTTGCCCATCCACACTTTTCAAGGAGTTTTCCATGTCATCGCAAAGCCCGTCTTCCCCTTCCTCGTTGCAAGAATTCGTGTCTGCCTCCCTGTCCGGCGTGAACCTCGCCGCTCCGGCAGCACCCGGTGTGGATGTCGCGATGGGCAAGGTGGCGCTGTGCGAGAACACCCCCTGGACTCTGCCGCAAGGCCGCGCGGTGACCCTGAAGCCCCGCACTGCCGGCGTGCTGCGCGTCATCAGTGGTCGCGCCTGGGCGACGCTGGACGTGTCGCGCAACACACCGCTTACAGAGACCGGTGACCACTTTGTGGCGCTGGGCCATGATCTGCAACTGCGTGCCGGGCAGCGCGTGGTGGTGGAAGCCTGGGCCTACAAAGGGCAGGATGGCATTCAGCTGCAATGGGTGCCAGCTCCGGAGAATTGCGCGGCCAGCCGTTGGCAGGCGGCCGTCGTGGACCCGGTGCGTGACATCGGTCATGGTCTGGCTCTGGTAGCGCGTGCCATGTGGCGACTGGTGGCAGGTCTGGCCGGGTATGCCGAATACCTGACGGCAGGCCGCGGCCGGGTGTTGCGCGGTTTGGAGTCCAACGCTCCCTGAGCGCTTGCGACTCAGGTGCGCTTCAGGTGCTTTGCCGCACCTGGAGCGCGTAGCCCAGGTTCACCGCTTCGCTGGGCACGGTATCGCCCTGCATCAGGCGGATCAGCATTTGCGCAGCTGCATGGCCGATTTCGGCACGCGGGGTGCGCACGGTGGTGAGTGGCGGCACCATCTGGTCACTGCCGGTCAGGTCATTGAAGCCGGCAATGGCCACACGCTGTGGGACTGCAACACCCGTACGCATGGCCGCCAGCAAAGCGCCTTGTGCCAGGTCGTCGTTACAGAAGAATATGGCGTCCACCGGTGGCGTCTGCCCCATGATCTGCTCAAACATGCGAGCCCCCAAGCCCAACGAAGAGGGGGCTGGGTTGAGCCACTCCAGTACTTCGTCATACAGACCGGCCTCTTGCAAGGCACTGCGCCATCCCTGCAGGCGTTGCAGGGTCCGCGGGTCCAGCTGGGCCGCTGCAAAGGCGATGCGTCGGTAACCCTTGCTTATCAAGTGGCGGGCCATGTCGCGGCCGGCATCCATTTGCGAAAAGCCTACGCAATGGGCGCCTTGTGGGGCCTCGGTGGTCATCAGGTGGACGCAGGGCACCCCGCTTTGTGCGATCAACTGTCGGGTGGTGTCATGGCGCTCCAGTCCGGTCACGATCAGGCCTGCTGGGCGGTGCAGCAGCTGCTCGCGCAACAAACTTTCTTCTTCACTGGGGTCGTAGTGGGTAATGCCGATCAGGGTTTGAAAACCGGCTTGCCTGAGCGTTTGCTGCAATGCTTCCAGCAAGTCCACAAACAAAGCGTTGGACAGCATGGGGATGAGCACAGCCACATGGCTGCTCTGGCCTGAGGCAAGGGCGCGCGCGGCAGGGTTGGGCACATAGCCCAGCGTGTCTGCTGCAGCGCGCACTTTGGCCACCAGGTCGGGCGCCACCGCGCGCTCACCCCGCAATGCGCGCGACACGGTGATGGGGCTGACGCCGGCCAACTGCGCCACATCGGACAAGGTGACGCGGCCTGTGGCGCGCGGCCGGAGAGGGTTGTTCATGGCCTAGGGAAACTACTGAATGGGTTTTTGAAATCTTCTCATAGGATAGCGCTATCCGAAAGCGATGGATCAGGGTAGTAACCCGCATCGTTCTACGTAGCGGCACTTTGCGCATGTATTTGTGGAATGCCGCCATTTTTTGAAGACTATTGGATAGCGCTATCCAAAAAAATGGAAACTATGAAATCAATTGTGATCATGGGGGTGGCCGGGTGCGGCAAGTCCAGCGTCGGTGCCCGGGTGGCAGCGGCGACCGGCATGCCGTTGGTGGAGGGGGACGACCACCACAGCCCGGCCAACCGCAGCAAGATGCAGCAGGGCATTGCGTTGACGGATGCCGACCGCGAAGGCTGGCTCGCCACCTTGAGCGAGCAGATCCGCCTGCATCCGCAGGGTGCGGTGGTGACCTGCTCTGCGCTCAAGCGCACGTACCGTGACCGGCTGCGCGCGGCAGCACCCGATTTGCTGTTTGCATTTCTCGAGATCAGCCGCACGGATGCCCAGGCCCGCGTGACCGCCCGGGCAGCCAGCCACTTTTTCTCTACCAGCCTGGTGGACAACCAATTTGCCACCTTGCAGTCCCCCACCTGTGAAGCCGGTGTATTGACCCTGAACGCCATGCAGCCGTTGGACGGCTTGCAGGCTGCCGTGACTGCATGGCTCGCAACCTACGAGGAAACTTTATGAGTGCCCCCCATACGCCGGACACACCGGTCCGCAACAGCGGCTTTGTCCGTACCACCAACGTGCTGATGGCGATCTGTCTGGGCGTTATGGCTTTGGCGGTGTTCGTCAACGTCGTATTGCGTTATGGCTTTGGCAGTGGGGTGGCTGCGAGTGAAGAGTTGTCGCGCCTGCTGTTTGTCTGGATGGTGTTCATTGGTGCCACGGCGGCCTACCCGGCCGGTGAACACATGGCATTCACCAGTCTGTTGGCAGCGTTGCAAAAACGGCCCAAGGCATTGGCCTTTATGACCCTGTTGATACGTCTGTTGGTGTTGCTGGCTTGCGGGTTGTTGGGCCGTGGTGCCTGGCAGCAGGTGGTGGTCGGGATGGACAGCACCTCGGTCGTGCTGGGCTATCCGAATGCATTGCTTCCCCTGCCCGCGCTTTTGTGCTCCTTGTCCATCGGCGCCATGGCGCTGTGGGAGTTGATTCAACGTGCCCCGCTGGACCTGGGCCACACCGCCGACGTGGAGTAAGGCCATGAGCAACGAAGGACTCTCATTTATTGTTTTCTCCGTAGGCATGCTGGCCCTCATGGGTATCGGCATGAACATGGGCTTGGCGCTGGTACTGACTGGTGCCGGCATGGCTTGGGTGCTGGATTTCTGGGACACCCAGCTGCTCGCGCAAAACCTGGTGGCGGGGGTGGATAGCTTCCCCCTGTTGGCGGTGCCTTTTTTCATACTGGCTGGTGAGCTGATGAACAGTGGCGGCATCAGCCGGCGCATCATCACCATGGCCCAAGCCTGGGTGGGGCATATCCGCGGTGGCTTGGGCTTTGTTGCCATCGGCGCGGCGGTCATGATGGCCAGCATGAGTGGCTCGGCCTTGGCCGACACCGCAGCACTCGCCACCATCCTGATGCCCATGATGCGCCAGCAGGGTTACCCCATGCACACCTCTGCGGGGCTGTTGGCGTCGGGCGGCATCATCGCGCCCATCATTCCGCCCAGCATGCCGTTTGTGATTTATGGCGTGACTACCAACACGTCCATCTCGGCCTTGTTCCTCTCCGGCATCGTGCCAGGTTTGATCATGGGCGCGGGATTGATCGTGGCCTGGAAGCTGGTGCTGCGCAACATCGAGTTGCCCGAAGGGCAGCCGCTGCCCATGCGTGAACGCCTGCAGGCCACGCTGAAAGCCTTCTGGGCCATGCTGATGCCCGTCATCATCATCGGCGGCATGAAGTCGGGTGTGTTTACGCCCACCGAAGCTGCCGTCGTGGCGGCGTTTTATGCCCTGGTGGTGGCCTTGTTGGTTCACCGCGAAATGAAGGTCGCAGAGGTTTACGGGGTGCTGGTCCGGGCTGCCAAGACCACTGCCATCGTGATGTTCTTGTGCGCAGGGGCTCAGGTGGCCAGCTACATGATCACCCTGGCGGATTTGCCCAGTGTGCTCTCCGGCTGGTTGGGCCCCTTGGTGGAGAGCCCGCGCCTGTTGATGCTGGTGATGATGTTGGTGTTGATCCTCGTGGGTACCGCGCTGGACTTGACGCCCACCATCCTGATTTTTGCGCCGGTGATGTTGCCCATCGCCGTCAAGGCAGGTATTGACCCCGTGTACTTCGGGCTGATGTTTGTGCTGAACGGCGCCATCGGGCTGATTACACCGCCCGTGGGCACGGTGCTTAACGTGGTGGCGGGGGTAGGGCGTTTGCCGCTGCACCGCGTGGTGCAGGGTGTGAATCCGTTCCTGATCACCTACACGCTGATTTTGTTTCTCTTCGTGCTTTTCCCGCAGATCGTGACCGCGCCGGTGGCGTGGATGCGCTAAGCGTTTTTCCCTTTCGCAACACAACAACACTCACTCTGGAGACATACCATGAAAGCTTCCCCCCAACTGTTCCGTCGCGCCGTTCTGGCCGTGGCTGGTGCTGCTGTATTCAGTGCCGCGTTGCCTGCACTGGCCCAAGACATCAAGCCCCGCCTGATTCGCTTTGGCTACGGCCTCAATGAGCAGAGCAACCAGGGCCGCGCGGCCAAGGTGTTTGCCGAGGCCGTGGAGAAAGCGTCCGGCGGCAAAATGAAGGTTCGCACCATCGGTGCCGCCGCCCTCGGACCCGACGTCCAGATGCAAAACTCCCTGATCGGGGGCGCGCAGGAAATGATGGTGGGTTCCACCGCCACGCTGGTCGGCATCACCAAGGAAATGGCACTGTGGGACACCCCTTTCCTGATCAGCAACGCCAAGGAAGCGGACGCACTGCTGGACGGCCCGGTCGGCGACAAGATCCGCAATAAGCTCCAGGACAAAGGCCTGGTCGGCCTGGCCTATTGGGAAAATGGTTTCCGTAACCTGACCAACAGCAAACGCGCCATCAACAAGGTGGAAGACCTGGAAGGCATCAAGTTGCGCGTGATGCAGAACAACGTCTTCCTCAACAGCTTCAAGACGCTGGGTGCCAACGCCGTGCCCATGGCCTTTTCAGAGCTCTTCAGCGCACTGGAAACCAACACGGTGGATGGCCAGGAAAACCCCTTCAACACCATCTTGTCCAGCAAGTTCTACGAGGTGCAGAAGTACGTGACCGTGACCAACCACGTCTACAGCCCCTGGATCGTTCTGGTGAGCAAAAAGTGGTGGGATCAGTTGTCCAAGGATGAGCAAAAAATCCTGAGTGATGCTGCCAAACTGAGCCGCGACTTCGAGCGCAAAGACACCCGCGAGGAAGCCGCCAAGGCCGTGGCTGACTTGAAGGCCAAGGGCATGCAGATCAACGAGTTGTCGCCCGCCGAGTCTGCCCGTATGCGCGACAAGCTCACCCGTGTGTACGCCTCCATTGGCGCAGATATCGGCATGGATTTGTGGAATGAAGCGCAGGCCGAGTTGGTGAAAATCCGCGCCAAGAAGTAAGTGTTGCCAGTGGGCGGTGAAGGCCGGCTTACCAGTCTTCCTTCACCGCCATCACTGCGTCCCGCCCGGCAGCAGCGCGACCGGACAACCAGGCGGTCAGCGTCCCTGCCGCAATCACGGCAGCCCCCAGTGCTGCCAGCCGGCCCCAAGGCAGGGCCAGCTCCATGGTCCAGTGAAAGCTCTGCGGGTTGACCACATGCACCAACACCACGGCGACTGCCAGGCCCAGCGCAATGCCGGCCAGTGCGCCCAGTGATGTCCACGCAGCGCCCTCCATGGCCACCACCCGCAGAATCTGCCGGCGTGTGAGCCCCAGATGCACCAGCAGCCCGAACTCCTTGCGCCGCGCCAGCACTTGCGCGCTGAAACTGGCCGCCACCCCGAAGAGCCCGATGGCAATGGCCACAGCCTGCAGCCAGTAGGTCACCGCAAAACTCCGGTCAAAAATCTTCAAGCTGGTGGCGCGTATCTCGCGGGCGGAGCCGAATTCCAGCAGCCTGCCGGCCTCGCCACCGGGCGTGCCGGCTAGGCGGTCGGCCAGGCTGCGCATGGCGCTCTGCAGGGCCTCGGGGGACGCGCCTTCCTCCAGCCAGAAGGCCATGTCATTGACCCGCGTGTCCCGGGTCCAATGCAAGTAATCCGCGCGGTCCAGGGTGATAGCGCCGCTCTGGCGTGCATAGTCCCGCCAGATTCCTGCTACAAAAAAAGGAGCTGCTTGCGCATATTCCGCGGGCGCCAGGGCCTGATTTGGCTTGAGGGCCAGAGAAAGGGCCGGGAAAGGTTCCCCGATCCTGGCGCCGTACAAATCCACCATCGCCTCACTCACATAAATGGCAATGCTCCCCTGTGGGACCTTGGCTACGCCTCCCACCAGGGGTAGATTCAGCTGGCTACTCTGCGGGTCCCGCAAGGGGCGGGCAATCAGCGCTACGGCAGGTTTGGCCGAGTCCAGGGAAAGATTCCGGATACGTTGGGTGGTAGCGCGTGCCACTCCGGGCAGGGCGCCGGCTTGGTCCACAAAGGCAGGGTCCAGGTACGCGGTGTCCAGCGCGGTGCTGCTGGTGGCGGTGCGCAGGTACAGGTCTGCGGGCAGCACCTGGTCCAGCCAGTCCATCACCGAGCCGCGAAAGCTGGCCACCATCACGGTAAGGGCCACGGCCAGGCTCAGGGCCGCGACAACGCCACTCACGGCAACCGTCGCACTCTCGCGCACGCGCCGGGCGCGCTCTACTGCCAGCAGAGGTAGCAGCTGGTCTGCCAGTAACGGTGCCACGCGGTTGAGCACCACGCTCACGAGCGCAGGCAGGCTCACAATACCGCCCAGCAGCAGGGCCGCCACACTGAGGTAGGCGGCCAGCGGCATGTCCCACACCGGGGGCAAGAGGGCCAGCAGACCGCCGGCCGCCAGCAACGCTACGCCCCAACGCACACCGCTGCCACCACCTTGGCTGTGCCCCAAACCCTTCAGGTTTTGGGCGGGTGGCAAGGCTTGCGCCAGTCGGGCAGGGCCCCATGCGCCGAGCAAAGCTGCGGCAGTGCCCAGTGCCCCAAACACCAGCGCAGCCCAAGGGCTCCATTGCAAGGCTGGTGTGGCGCCGCTGAAGTAACCGCCACCCAAGTCGCCACCCAAGAGGCGAAGTGCGAGGGCCGCCAATGCAGTGCCCAGCAGCAGACCGAGCGCGCTGCCGAAGGCACCCAAAGCAGCGGCTTCCCACAGCACCAATTGCAGACGTTGCCGACCGGTCAGGCCCAGCACCGCCAGCAAAGCAAACTGCTGCGAGCGCCGCGTCACGCTCAAGGCGAGCACCGAAAACACCAGAAAGCCGCCGGTAAACAAGGCCACCAGCGCCAGCACCGTCAGGTTCACCCGATAGGCGCGTGAGAGATTGCTGATCCGGGTGACCGCATCGCCAGGCTCGCGCAGTGTGGCACCTGCTGGCCAATCGGCCTCGCTTTGCAGCCGTTGCACCAAAGCCTTGCGGTCAACCCCGGCGCGCAGACGCAGGTCGACCCGCGTGATGCGTTCGCCCAGGCCGAAAAGGTCTTGCACAGCCGCAATATCCATCACGGCCAGCGCTGCGCCGCCCGCCGCCACGCTGCCCGCCACGCGCACCGCTTGCATGCGCAAGCCAATCTGCAACTGCAGCGTGTTGCCACCTAGGGACTGGCGCGCCAGCGGATTCAAAAAAACGGTATCGGGCGCGAAGAAGGACAGTCTGTCTGCGCCTTCGGCCTTGTCCGGCCGCGGCAGCAAGTCCGGGGCCATGGCTGCCACTTGCAGAGGGTCTATGCCGATTACCCGCAGCAGCGTGCGCTTGGGCTCGGCGCTGGAGTTGGTACTTGTGGTGGACGAGGCGGGCAGGGCGTACGTGCTGATTTCCAGCACCGGTGAGGCCAGCGCAATGTCCGGATCGCGCTGCAAGCGGCCCCATAGTTCAAGAGGCACGCCCTCGGTGCTATCGGCGCTGCGCAGCTCCAGGTCGGGCTGGCCGCCCACCGAGCGCACTGCCTGCGAAAACTCGTCCAAGGCAGAGGCGTTGATCAGGTGCACCGAAAACGCCAGCGCCACCCCCAGCATCACCGACACCACCGCTGCCGCATTGCGCCAAGGGTGCTGGCGCAGCTCCTGCCAGGAGAAGCTGCAAAGTAGGGGCCACAAGGGCCCTGCGGGGCGCCGGAAGTTCTGGAACATGGGGCGATTGTGCAATTTCACCGATACCGCAGGCTCTATAGTGGAGATCGGACAGTTGCCAACAACAAAGCACAGGGAGCGGGCATGCGGGTCATGGTTTTGGGCGGGTACGGGAATTTCGGAGCACGTATTTGCCGGGCATTGGCGGGGTCACCCTCCATAGATCTGCTGGTTGCCGGCAGGGACGGGCTCTCGGCACAAAATTTTGCGGAAACCATACCCGCACGGGACCGTGCCCGTGGTGTGGCGGTGGATATGCACAGTCCCGATTTCTCACGGGTCTTGGCCGATTTGAACGTTGAGTTGCTGATTCACACCGCAGGCCCCTTTCAGGGGCAGGACTACGCGGTGGCGCGTGCTTGTGCGCAAGCCGGCGCACACTACATCGATCTGGCGGACGGGCGGCGTTTTGTGTGCGATTTCGCACCGGCCTTGGACGTGGAATTCAAAGCGTCAGACCGCGTAGCCATCTGTGGCGCCAGCACAGTGCCTGCGTTGTCGTCAGCCGTGGTGAATGCACTCTGTGGCGGATGGCAAGCTATAGAGACCATCGACATTTGCATAGCGCCCGCACAGACCGCTCCACGGGGCGTGGCCACCATGCGGGCGGTGCTCGGCTATTGTGGGGAATCGATCCAGGTCTGGCGCAACGGACAGTGGCAGTCGCTCACCGGTTGGGGCGATCCGCAGCCTGTAGAAATACGCGGCTTGAAGGCTCGCCTTGGCTCGCCCTGTGATATCCCTGACCTGGAGCTATTTCCTTCGCATTACGCCGTGCGCAATCGTGTCGAATTCCGTGCGGCCGTAGAAGTGACCTTGGCGCAGAAAGTGTTTTCCGCCATGGCTTGGCTGCGTCGGCATCGGGTGTTTCCCAATCCCGCTGTTCTTGCCGGGGCCCTGAACGCGGGTGCAAAGTGTTTTGACCCCTTTGGCTCGGCGTTGGGTGGGATGGTCGTCCGGGTTTCCGGGACGGGTGTGGATGGCAACTCCCTGAAACGGTCCTGGCACATTGCAGCGGACCATGACCATGGGCCAGAAATTCCTTGCTTGGCCGCCATTCTGCTGGCCCGGAAACTGGCTTCAGGTCAGCGCTTCACGGCGGGGGCTTACCCTGCCATGGGCCTTTTGGCCTTGGATGAATTCAGCCCAGAGTTTGCAAAATGGGGCATGGTGACTCAGGTCGTAGAGGAGCGTTGAGGCCATGGCTCACGGCACATTTGAGTTTCAGATGCCCGCTCCGTCAGCAGTGGTGTTTGATGCATTTCACTACCACGCATGGCGGCTACGCTGGGACTCTTTGGTCAAGAACACGCGGGTTGAAGGTGGTGCGCCGTGTCCCTCGGTCGGGGCGGTTACGGTCAGCGGTGGCAAGGGCTGGATGCAAAGCTTATCCATGCACACCCGATTCGTCAGCTACTCGCCCCCCTTATTAGCGGCTGCGACCATGGTGGGGACTGCCTTTCCTTTTTCGCGTTGGGCCGCTTCCATGCGACATAGGGACAGTGGGGAAGGTCGTTCCATTCTTTTGTACACCTACACGCTGGAAGCCGGTCCCGGGTTTCTGATGCGATGCATCGAACCTCTGATTGACGCCGTTTTCAGGTACCAGACGCGGAAGCGCTTTGCGCGTTTGCAGTCGTTTTTGGCCCAGCATGCTTCTGACGTAGAACAGTGGCAAGCCGGAGGAAGACGCAATGTCTCTTTCTGATCGAAATTTGCTGCGCTATAGCTTGGTGTTGGTGTGGCTACTCACCGCAATTTGCAGTGTGTGGGAGTTGGAAGGGCAGAGCCGCGCGTTGTTGCTTGCAGGTGGCATTGCGGATCCGTTTCTTGCCAATGTCCTGGTGTGGAGTGGCGCTGCGCTAGACCTGATTCTTGGCGTGCTCTTGTGGTGGAAACCGCGCCGCCGTGTCTTTCTTGCAGCACTTATTGCCATGTTGCTCATGACAGTGGTCGCTACGCTTCTGACACCGGCTTTGTGGTTGCATCCTTTGGGGCCCCTCTCCAAAAATTTGCCCATTGCAGCCATCCTTTTTGTTTTGATGAGGAGTACCAAATGAGCGGCTTTTTGCTGGTCAAGTGGATCCATATTCTGTCCAGCACAGTTCTGGTTGGTACCGGCTTTGGCACCGCGTTCTACATGTTTTTCGTGAACCGCAGCGGGGTCGTTGCAGCACAGGCGGTGGTGACCCGATTGGTTGTTCGCGCCGACTGGTGGCTTACCACGCCCGCAGCGGTGGTCCAGCCGGTGACAGGGTTCATGATGGTCTATCTCGCGGGGTACCCCTTGGACTCGCCTTGGCTGGTGGTGTCTTTTGCGCTGTACCTGATCACCGGTGCCTGCTGGATGCCGGTGGTCGGTTTGCAGATCCGCATGGCGGCTCTGGCCAAAGAGGCCCATGAGAATGGGCAGGCCTTGCCCGGGGAGTACTGGGACTATGCCCGCCGTTGGGAAACCTTGGGCTACCCGGCCTTTGTGGCCATGCTGGCTGTGTTCTATCTCATGGTCCATAAACCGGTTCTTTGGGGCTAGCGCGTGCAGCCACGGGCTGAAAGCCTACAATCACGGCTTCCACCGGGGGTGTCCGTCACAGGACTGAGAAATACCCCATGTACCTGATCTGGGTTATGCCAGCGTAGGAAGTGTGAGAAGCCAGAGTCCCGTTTGCGGATGCCGGTTTTTGATGCAGCCTTCGCCGGCGCATTGAAAGAGAGCACACCATGCAACACGGGATTTTTTCGTTTCTGAAGACCACTCTGGGCGCCGCCTTTTTAGCCGCTGGTCTTACCGCTGGCCTCACCGCTGCCCACGCCGCCGACTTGCGCGTGCTGACACACAGCTCCTTCACCGTCCCCAAGCCATTGCTGGCCCAGTTTGAAAAAGAGAACGGTGTAAAGCTGCGAATCACCAAAGCGGGTGATGCCGGCGAGATGCTCAACAAGCTCATCCTCACCAAGGCCAACCCGATTGCCGACGTGGTGTATGGCATTGACAACGCTTTGGCCCCCAAGGCACTGGCGGCTGACGTGTTGGAAGCCGGTGCCCCCGCTGCGGCCGGCCGCAAACCCGTGGCTGAACTGCCCGCGCCCTTGGTGCCGGTGGACTACGGCTATGTCACCCTGAACTACGACAAAGCCTGGTTCGCCAAAAACGGTGTGGCCTTGCCCAAAACCCTGGACGACTTGACCCAACCTGCCTACGCCAAGTTGCTGGTCGTGCAAAACCCGGCCACCAGCAGCCCCGGCTATGCGTTTTTGCTCTCTACCATCGCCACCTTGGGCGAAGACAAGGCCTTTGATTTCTGGGCCAAGCTGCGCGTCAACGGTCTCAAAGTGGCCAAGGGCTGGACCGAGGCCTACTACACCGAGTTCAGCCAGAACGGCGGCAAGCATCCCCTGGTGGTGAGCTACGCCAGCAGCCCCGCGGCCGAGCTTTTCTACAGCAAGACCAAATTGGCCGAGCCACCCACAGGCTCCTTGAGCTTGCCGGGCGCGGTGTTCCGCCAGGTCGAAGGCGTGGCCTTGGTCAAGGGCGGTAAAAACCGCGCCGCCGCCGAGAAATTTGTGGACTTCATGCGTTCTGCCCCCGTTCAAACCGGCATGCAAACTGAGATGTGGATGTTCCCCGCCGAAGCTGGTGTGGCCAAGGCTGAGGCCTTCAAGTTCGCTCCAGAGCCAACCGCCTTCAGCGCACCGTCGGACGCGGACATCGCGGCCAAAGGCGCGGAATGGGTAGCCCGCTGGACCAAGGTGGTCTTGAAGTAAGTGTTGTCACAGACAGCAGTGCGTAGAGCGTAAGGCCGGGATGCTGCCTCTGGTATGTCGATCCAGCCCGATTGCGCGCTGGTGGCTGGCGGCTGTGCCACTGGCGTTTCTCGCGGTGGTCTTGGTAGCGCCGGCGCTGCGCTTGCTCGCGGAGGGCTGGGGTGCGGAGAGCTTGTGGGCACCTTGGCAGGACGACTATTTGCGCGGGCGCCTGCTTTGGTCACTGGTGCAAGCGGCCATGACCTGCGCTGTTACTTTGCTGCTCGGCTTGCCCATGGCTTGGGTGCTGGCACGCTGGGAGTTCCCCGGCAGGGCACTCCTGTTGCGAGGGCTGATGCTGCCCTTTGTAGTGCCCACGCTGGTGGCCGCCATGGGGGTGTTGGCGCTGGCAGGGCCCAAGGGCTGGCTGGCCCACTGGGGCGGACCGGACCTGCAAGGCACACCCTGGCTGCTGCTGTATGGCAACTTGTTTTTCAATCTGTGTGTGGTGGTGCGTGCTGGCGTCGATGCGCTTTCCAGCGTGAGTGCCGCGCGGGTGGCCGCGGCCCGCAGTCTGGGGGCCACACCTTGGCGGGCCTTCTGGCGGGTGGAGTGGCCGGCGATAGCACCGTGGTTGGCCTCCGCCCTGTGCCTGGTGTTTCTGTATTGCTTCTCAGGTTTCGGCTTGGCGCTGGTGTTGGGCGGGCAGGACTACGCCACCGCCGAGGTCGAGATCTACACCTTGGTCGCCCACGAGCTGCAGCTCGGGCAGGCCGGTGTGCTGTCTTTTTGGATGCTGGCACTCACCGCCATCGTGGCCTGGGGCTATGCCTTCATGGAGCGCCGTTTGGCCACACCCGCGCGTGCAGACGCCATACCCCGCCGTCGCCCGCAGGGCTGGGCCGCTTGGGGGACAGTGGTCGCTGTTGTGTTGATATGGATGCTTATTTGTGCTGCGCCGCTCGTCAGCATTGCGCGAGGCGCTATGAATTCAGGAGCAATCGCGTGGACCGTGTTGACCGATGAAGACACACTCTTGGCCTTGTCCAACACCGCGCAATTCTCCGCACTGGCGCTGGCGCTGGCTACCGGCTTAGGGCTGGCGCACGCCTTGGCCGCGCAGCGGGTGCTGTGGCTGCGCACGCTGGTGTTTCTGCCTTTTATTGTGTCGCCGGTGATGGTGGCTTTTGGTTTGCTGCTGCTGTACCCGCAGTGGAGCGGCAGCTTCGGGGTGCTGGTAGCGGCGTATGCGTTGTTGGCCTATCCCTTCGTCGCCAAGTCGCTGGCTGCGAGGCTGGACAGCCTGCCCGCGCACTACCTGGAGGCCGCGCGCAGCTTGGGCGCAAGTCCGTGGCGCTGCTTCTGGCGGGTGACCTTGCCATTGCTGGCACCGGCCTTGCGCCGGGGAATGGCATTTGCCGCTGCCACCGCAGTGGGGGAATTTGCGGTCAGCCTGTTTTTATCGCGCCCTGAGTGGGCAACGCTCACCACCCTGATCTACCAGCATCTGGGCAAACCGGGGGCGGACAATCTGGCAGCTGCACAAGTGTTGGCTTGTGTGTTGATGGGGCTGGCCTTGCTGGCCTTTGTGTTGATTGAATGGCCCACGGATGAGGACGAAGCGCGTGCTTGAGCTGCTGAACATTTCCAAACAATGGGCACCGCCGCGCGGTGCGCCGAAAGCCTTGCTGCGTGGCGCATCGGTGGCAGTGGCCGCTGGCGAAACCGTGGCCTTGCTCGGACCCAGCGGCAGCGGCAAAAGCACCTTGTTGCGCATTGCGGCCGGGCTGGAGCAGGCGGATGCCGGCATGGTGCGCATGGATGGCGCAGACATTTCTGTCACACCGCCCGAGCGGCGCGGCTTTGCGCTCATGTTTCAGGATTTCGCCCTGTTCCCGCACCTCAACGTGCAGGACAACGTAGCGTTCGGCCTGGTCGAGCAGCGCATACCCAAAGCGGCCGCGTGCGATCAAGCGCGGGCCATGCTGGCGCGCTTCGGCTTGTCGGCCTACGCTTTGTCCAAAGTCTGGCAACTCTCCGGCGGCGAGCAACAACGCGTGGCGCTCGCCCGTGCGCTGATCACCCGGCCCCGGGCCCTGCTGCTGGACGAGCCTTTCTCAGCGCTGGATGCTGACTTGCGCTTGCAACTGCGGGACGAATTCAAGGCCCATATCGCTGAACACCGGATGGCTACCTTGTGGGTCACGCATGACGAGTCGGAGGCGCGGGCTATAGCCGCAAGGGGCTATCGCCTCACTGAGGGCACTTTGCTGCAGGTTTGGTGAAATAGTTCCGCAAAGTAGTCCGACCGGCCTATCGCAAGGTGGGCCGAGTATCTGTATCGTCCGGTTACAAATTACAGGGTGCAGAAATGACTATTTCATCAATGAAGACTAGGCTCGCCTTTTTGGTTATATTTCTTGCGAGTTCCATCGCGCAAGCCACTCCGGTCACGTTGCTGACTAAAGCCAACACGTTCGACACCATCTATGGCGTCAACTTTGGTACTTCCAGCATCTACAGCACGAGCTTTCTGGGTGGAGTAACCGCCGATTTTTCCGCGTACAAAGGCAGAGACGAAGCAAAGTTCAGCTTCAAAAATGCGCAAGACGGTTATCAGGGCGTTGGTGTTTCTCCGAAGTCGGGTGGTGAACGAACTCCAGGGGAAATTGATATTGGTGAGACCATCAAGGGCTCCTTTTCTAGTGCGATTCATATCAAGAGCTTCACTGTTGGCCTCCTTTTCAATGGCGCTGAATACAGCGATATGAAAGAAAAGGCGGTTATTTCTGTGGTTTATGCGGATAACAGCTTGGGCTCTTTCAGCCTGATTGCCACGGGCGATACGAGCGCAACGTGGAGTGTGGGAGGCACCGCTGTCAATATGCTGAGTCCCGCGACTTTAGGAAAAGGCGGAGCATGGTCTGTGGTGAATCCGTTCGGCAACAAGTTGGTTAAACAAGTATCTTTCGGTGCTGCGCCTGGCCTCATGAGTTGCCACACATGTACCAATGAATCTGACTACACATTCATGAGCATTACCGCTGCGGTCCCGGAGCCAGAAACCTACGCCATGTTGTTGGCTGGTTTGGCGGCAATCGGTGCGATGGTGCGGCGCAAGAAGAAGGTCTGATTCCTCTTGAATGCAAAAAGCCTCTGTGATCCACAGAGGCTTTTTTTATGGGATTTTCTCTAATGGCTTGATGCTGTCCTTGAGCACCTGCGGCGGGTAATAGGCCGCGAAGCCTTTGTGCACAGTACCGGCCTGTGCGGTGCGCTGCATCGCAGACTGGAGGAACTTCATCAGGCCGGGCTCCAGTGAGGTCTTGGAGAGGTAGACGCCACTCTCTCCCCATGGAATGTTGTCCAGGGGTTCAAAGCGCAACTTTTCCAATTGGTCGCTCAATCGCGCATCTTCCTGCATGGCACCGTAGATGATGGTGGGCACCATGATGGTCACATCGTTAGGGTTGGTCTTCATCAGGCGCGCTACCGCGTTGGGATCGGCCTCCAGAAGAACCCGGTTCTCTTTGCCCATCGCCTCGATCAGCTCGTGGTACGCGTTGCCATAGTCGTAGCCGCGCACCACCACCAACCGGACCTCTTTGTTGTTCAGTACGTCCTGCGTCGTTTTGAAGGGTGCACGTTGCAAGTCGCCCAAGGAAATCACCATGGCTCGGCTCCGCACCATGGGGACGAATACGCCGAACTCATCCCGCCTCACAGACCGGGTGCTCGCCACAATCATGTCGGCCTTGCCGCTCTCGTACAGTTTTTCAAGGCGGGCGCGGGGAACCGGCGTGACAACAAAGCGGCATTTCTCTTTCGTGGAAATGGCGTTGAGGATGTCGGGGTAAATGCCGCGCACGGCATCGCCATCAATGACTACGCTCTGGCCCGTGGCAGACACGGGCACTTGGATGGCGCGATTGCAATGTGCCGTTGCGAGGCCTGACACGCTGATGCCCAAGCTTGCCATGGCGATGCGACGGTTGATGCCTGCTGGAGACTTCAAGATGTGGGCTGCGTGTGCGTTTTGTTACAAATTTCGCAGGCAGTCTAACGCAGCGCCTGGCGTTTGTCAGCCACGAGCGTCCGTCATGCCTTCGGCGCGCAAATGCAGTACCCGGTCGGCCTGTTCGGTCGCGGCCAGTGAGTGGGTCACGAGCACCAGTGCGCTGCCATGTTCGCGGGACTGGTGCACCAAGGCCTCCATCACTTTGGCGGCTGTGCCGGGGTCCAGGTTGCCGGTGGGTTCGTCCGCCAAAATAAGCGCCGGCTGATGCACCAATGCTCGGGCGATAGCAACGCGCTGTAACTGCCCGCCGCTGAGTTGCTGGGGCAGTCGTGCGCCCAGATCGCCCAAGCCCACGGCCTGCAGCATGGCGTTCACACGGTCCGGTTCATCACGTCCCAGAAGCAGTAACGGGAGAGTCACATTCTGGGCGACGTCGAGGTGCGGCAATACATGAAAGGCCTGGAATACAAATCCCACACTCTCCCGGCGCAGCAGCGCGCGGCCGTCGTCGGAAAGGGTGCCAAGGTTCTGGCTCGCGAGTTCCACCGTACCGCTGTCCCAGCTGTCCAAACCCGCCATGCAGTTGAGCAAGGTGGACTTGCCCACGCCGGACTCGCCCACGATAGCGACAAACTCACCAGGCGCCACGTCCAGATGGACGTTCTTGAACACCGGCGTGGTGCCGTAGTGCTTGGCCAAACCGGAAATGCGCAGAATCATGGGGTCTTCCGTTGACGTAGCGCGGCGCGTACAGCAGCCAGCAGTGCGCTTTGCGCGTCGGGCTGGTCTGCCGCAATCACTTGGCGCTGCGGCATGGAGCGCAACCACGTAATCTGCCGTTTGGCGAGCTGGCGTGTCGCGAAGATACCTTTGTCGCGCAGCTCGGCCATGGGCGAGGTGCCGGCCAACGCTTCCCATGCCTGGCGGTAGCCCACACAACGCATGCTGGGCAGGTCGGGGTGCAAGTCGCCCCGGGCCATGAGGGTTTTGACTTCATCCAGAAAACCGCCTTGCAGCATCAGGTCAAAGCGCTGGGCGATGCGCGCATGCAGCCAGGCGCGATCCTCCGGTTCCAAGGAAAAAAGGGCACTGGCGCCCGTATTGTCTGCGCGAGCAGCTTCTTTTTTGATAGCGTCCTGCTGCGCATGAAAGGTGGAGAGTGGCTTGCCCGAGACACGGTACACCTCCAGCGCACGCTGGATACGCTGGCTGTCGGCTGGTGCCAAGCG
The DNA here is from genome assembly GCF_002163715.1 of Curvibacter sp. AEP1-3. GTDB lineage: Bacteria > Pseudomonadota > Gammaproteobacteria > Burkholderiales > Burkholderiaceae_C > Allorhodoferax. The sequence goes on along the minus strand of NZ_CP015698.1, from coordinate 1,213,444 downwards.
GGCTGCGGTCACCGGGTCTACCGCAGCCAGTTGGGCGTGCATGGCGGGCCAGCCCAAGTCTGCGGCTTCGGCCTCGAGGGCGGCCCTGACTTCGGGGCTGGCTGCGGGCATGTCATCCAGCCCGTCAAACAAGGCTTTGAAGTACAGCATGGTGCCGCCCACCAGCAGCGGCAGTTTGCCGCGGGCGTGGATGTCTGTGATCAATGCCTTCGCGTCCTTGAGAAACTCGGCAGCGCTGTAGGCCTCCAAGGGGTCGCGGATGTTGATCAGGTGGTGGGGCATGACGGCCAGCTCATGGATTTCGGGTTTGGCAGTGCCGATGTCCATGCCCCGGTAGACCAAGGCGGAATCTACGCTGATGATTTCGGCGCCATGCTCCGCTGCGATGGCTAATGCGGCGGCGGTTTTGCCGGCAGCGGTGGGGCCGGCCAGGCACAGGTAAAAAGGCAAAGCTTGGCTCATGCACGGCCCCCCACTTGGATACGCGACCGCGTCACACGCTGGAGCAAGAGCAGCAGTCCGACGGCAGCCACGGTGAGACCCACCACCAACGCGATCCAAAACCCTTGGGCGCCCATGGCCTGCGCAGGCCGCCATGGCAGCCACTGTGGCGCCAGACCCAGCACGCAACCCAGGGGCAGTGAGAAACCCCAGAACGCGGTGAGGTGTATCACCATGGGGCTGCGGGAGACCTTATAGCCCCGGATGGCACTGCTGATGACGACCTGCGCAGAGTCCGACATCTGGAACACCGCCGCCAGAAACAGCAACTGGGCAGCCAGTGCTGCCACGTTCGCATCGTTCGTGTAAGCCCAAGCAATCTGGTGTGCGCCTGCTGCAATGCCGATGGCAGACAGCAGCCCGAAGCCCAGCCCGGCCTTCACGCCCACCCAGGCCCGGAACTTTGCAGCGACTGGATCGCCTGCGCCCAGGCTTTGGCCCACGCGGGTGAGCAGGGCAATGCCCAGACTCAGGGGCACCATGAACACGAGGGAAGTGAAGTTCAGGGCAATCTGGTGGGCGGCCACTTCCCGGCTGCCGAAGCCGGCAATCAGCAGGGCGATCAGGCCGAAAGCGCTGGTCTCGGCAAAGTAGGTCACCCCGATGGGGAAGCCTAATCTCCACAAAGCGGCAAGTTTTTCGGGATGCGGGCCTTCCCATTGGGCGAAAGGCCAGGTGCTGCGGTAGGCGGGTGCCAAGCGCATCCACACCAGCAGACCCAGGAAGTTGAACCACACGCAGATGAGCGTGGCCCAGGCACAACCCAGGCCCCCCAGCCGTGGAAAGCCCCAGCTGCCGAACACCAGCAGCCAGTTCACCAGAATGTTGAGCAGCAGTGCCGCCACCGACAAGACCATGAGCGGCTTGGTCTGGTTCAGGCTGGCGCTGTAGCCGTAGAGCACCCGGTAGCAGGCAAACGCCGGAAGCGCGAAGCTGATGATGAACACAAAACCGGTGGCTACCTCGTGCACGTGTGGCTCGATGTCCATGTAGTCGAACACCAGTGCGGAGAGCTGGGTCAGCACCATAGCCACGGTGCCCACGCCCAGCGCTTTCCACATGCCTTGGCGTACCAAATGCGGCACTTGCGTGAACTCTCGAGCACCCACATGGTGGGCCACCATGGGGGCCACGGACATCATCAGGCCCATGAGCGTGATGATGACGATGTTCCAGATGGACACCCCCAGCGATATGCCTGCCAGGTCGTGGGCCGACGCATGGCCTGCCATGGCCACGTCCACCACCGACATGCCCACATTCGCCAGCTGCCCGATCAGGATGGGCCAGGCCAAAGCCCAGAGAGCCGCGAGTTCAGTGCGGGTGTTGGTGCGAGGAGGGACTGATTCAGGCGGGAGGGGGCTTGCAAGCGGGGCGGTCATGTGCCGGCCATTTTACGGGGCACCTTCCGCTTTGCGGGCGCCGGCAAGAGTGGCCTTGCGACGCGCTTGCGTGGTAGCTTGTTCTGCCAAAAAAAACAGCGCCGAAGCGCTGTTTTTGTGAGGACTGGCGGATGCTTACTTGCCGTCGCGCGCGGACACCGCGGTATCCGGGAAGTCACTGAACAAGCCATCCACGCCGAGGGCATAAAAACGCTTGTATTCGGCCTTGGGGTCACCCTTGTAGTCAGACAGCAAGCCGGGGGCTTCGCTGCGGAACGTGTAGGCGTGCACGAACAAGCCGGCGGCGTGGGCGTTCTTCACCACGTCAGTCGGGGGCAGGGCCACGCGATCAGCGTCGGTGATCTTGCCGTCGCCATTGAGGTCGCGCGGTTTGCCGTCAGCACCCATCACATGGGCGGCGCTGGCCAGATAGGGCTTCCAGGGGCCGATGCCATCTGCGTAGGTTTTGACTTCCGCCAGACCTTTGGGCGTCAGCAGGTCGGGGAAGGTGCGGCTGTCTTTGGCTACAGCAAAGTCATAAGGCTTGTCGAAAGGAGCGACCAGTGTCACATTGCCTTTGGAGTCCACATCGTCCGCATCCACCAATTGGAGCAGGCGCACTTGGGTGAGCTTGCGCAGGGCTTTGAGGTTGGATACCTCAAACGACTGGATGATGACTGGAGAGTCTTTCTTGGTGTAACCGTATTCGGCCAGCAGGGCCAACAAGCGTGGCTCGATGGGCAGACCGGCATCCACGTGGTAAGTGGGGTGCTTGGTCTCTGGGTACACGCCGATGGTGCGGCCGGTACGTGCCGACTCGGTCTTGGCAAGCTCCAGAATTTCGCGGAAGGTCGGGATCTGGAATTGGCCATCAAACGACTTGTCGCGCGCAGCATTCGGCTGCTTGGCGCGCAGGGTGCGCAGCTCGGCGAGGGTGAAGTCGGTGACGAACCAGCCGGTCTCGTTCACGCCATCGACCTTGCGGGTGGTTTTGCGGCTGGCAAATTCGGCGCGGGTGGAGACGTCGGTGGTGGCGGTGATGTTGGGTTCGTGGCGGGCTACCAGCTCACCGTCTTTGGTGACGACCAGATCAGGCTCGATGAAATCGGCACCCATTTCAATGGCCTTTTTGTAAGACGCCATGGTGTGTTCGGGCAAGTAGCCGCTGGCACCACGGTGGCCGATGACCAGGGGCTTGGCGCCATTCAAGGTGGGGTAGCCGCTGGTGGCTGTACCCATGGTGGTGCAGGCAGCGAGCAAGGTCGCGATCGACACAGCGACAGCAGTAGCTGCAAAACGGATGGTTTTCATGAAGTCCCTTGTTGTGAAATAAACCAACGCGGGATCATGGTGGGGCCGGATGACTGTTGCGTGACATGACCTAGGGCTTGGCGTCAATCAGGTCCAGCCAACGTTGAAGGGGGTTGAAGCCGGTGATCAGCGCGCTGGCCACCAGCACAAGGCTTCCGCCCAGCAGCAAGCCGTGCCCTAGTTCCTCACCCAAAAAGATATGCCCCCACAACACTCCGAACACCGGCACCATGAAGATGGGGCTCATCGCAGCGACCGGTGTTACGTGACGCAGGATCCGCAAATGGGCCCAGTAGGCCAGGCCCGAGGTGGCGATGCCCATCACCGCCACTGCGCCCAATGCCTGCCAGCTGAAGCGGGCATCCGGCAAGCTGTAGGCAGCGCCGGGGAGCAGCATTCCCAAAGACAAGACGTGAATGCCCGCTGCAATTTGCAGAGGCTGCATGTGGCCCACTGCACGTTTGGTGATCGGGGTGGAAAAGCCATAACAGGCTGACGCCGCTACACAGGCCAGCACCGCCAGCACCACTTTGAGCGAGGGCTCCACAGGCCCCAGGCTCACGATCAGCGCCACCCCCGCAAAGCCGCAGGCGCAGCCCAGGAGCTTTTTGAAGGTGATAGTGTCCTCGCCCATGCGGGCGGACGCAAACATGCCAAAGATTACCGCCGTGGAGTTCAGCAGCGCGCTGTAGCCCGCAGGCAGTTGCAGCCCGGCCCACGCGAATAGCAAGAATGGCATGGCCACTGACAAGGCGCCGATGGCGGCCAGGGAACGCCAGTGTTGCCATGCCCAGCGCTGGCCCATCAAGCGCATCAGTACGGCCAGAGTGGCGGTAGCCATGGCCACCCGCAGCAGGGCGAGCACGTTGGGGCCGAACACCGGGCTGGCAATGCGGATGAACAGGAAAGACGCGCCCCAGAGTGATGACAGCGCCAGCAGCTGCAGGAAATATTTGGTTTTCATGGGTGCTGACATTGTGCGTTGGTTGATGTGGGTCAAGGTTTTCGCGGCCGCTTTTGCAGGTGGCATCAGGATAATTCCGGGATGACGTTTTCCGCCGTTCCCACCCCCCCAAAAACACCTGAACTCTTGGCCCCTGCCGGCTCGCTGGCCATGTTGCACACCGCGCTGGCTTTTGGTGCCACCGCAGTGTATGCGGGGCAGCCCCGCTATTCCTTGCGCGTGCGCAACAACGACTTCGGCAGCCTCGACGTGCTGCGCGCGGGCATTGAGCACACGCACGCGCAGCGCAAAAAGTTTTACCTGGTGTCCAACATCTTTCCGCACGGCAACAAGACGCAGAGCTATGTCAAGAACATGCAGCCGGTCATTGACCTGAAGCCCGACGCCATGATCATGTCTGACCCCGGCCTCATCATGCTGGCGCGCGAAGCCTGGCCGGAGATGGAAATTCACCTCTCGGTGCAGGCCAACACAGTGAATGCAGCGGCGGTGAAGTTCTGGAGCAAGGTGGGTATCAGCCGCGTGATCCTCTCGCGCGAGTTGTCGCTGGACCAGGTGGCCCAGATTCGTCAGGACTGCCCGGACACCGAGCTGGAGGTGTTTGTGCATGGCGCGCTGTGCATTGCCTATTCGGGCCGCTGCCTGCTCTCGGGTTACTTCAACCACCGCGATGCCAACCAGGGCAGTTGCACCAATTCCTGCCGCTGGGACTACAAGACGCATGCGGCTCAGGTGGATGCGAGTGGTGATGTGCTGAGCCCTCAGCGCAGCGGCCACACCTGCGGACAGGGCAGCACAGTGCCCGCCGAGGCCCATCAAAGCATTGCTTACTTGCTGGAAGAGAGCCAGCGCCCCGGTGACTACATGCCCATCGAGGAAGACGAGCACGGCACCTACGTGATGAACTCCAAAGACCTGCGCGCCATCGAGCATGTGCAGCGCCTGGTGGAAATCGGCGTGGACTCGCTGAAGATCGAAGGCCGCACCAAGAGCCCGTATTACGTGGCCCGCACTGCGCAGGCTTATCGGGCAGCCATTGACGACGCCGTGGCCGGTCGCGCGCTCAACCCCGAGCTGCTGGGCCAGCTCGAAGGCTTGGCCAACCGGGGTTACACCAGCGGTTTCTTCCAGCGGCACACGCCTGAGGCCACCCAGAACTACTTGCGGGGCTATTCTGAGAGCGGGCGCAGCCTGTACGTGGGCGATGTGCTGGCGTTTGACGCAGCACGGGGCTTGGCACAAGTGAACGTGCGCAACAAATTTGCGGTGGGCGACCGGTTGGAAATCATCCACCCTGCAGGCAACGTGGATGCGACCCTGACCCGCATGGAAAACGCAGAAGGACACGCCATGCACCTGGCCCCCGGTAGCGGGCACACCGTATGGGTGGACTTGCCAGCAACCAGTGCAGGCGCGTTTGTGGCGCGCTATGTGGCCGGTGCAGAGCCGTCTGCTTCTGCCCAGATGGCAGGCGCACTGCTATCAGTTTAGGAGCTGCTTGCGCATGTGGGGTGTGCGCTAGCTATCGTTTTGACGATGAACTTCAATCTTTGAAGTGGCCTAGAAGCAATGCCCTTCTTTGGGCGGCATCGAATTTTTCAATCGCATAGCGGAGCGTGGTGCGGGGCAGGGCAGCGTAGTGGGTTTTCAGGAAGCCAAGTAGACGGGCTTCGTCCCGCTTTCCCACCTCACGTAACATCCATCCGCAGGCTTTGTGCATCAGGTCGTGCGGGTCAGTGAGCAGCTGGGCATAAAGCTTGAGCGCATCGTTGAAGTCGCCTGCACGGATAAAGGCGAAGGTGCTGAGCACTGCGATGCGCCGGTCCCACAGTTCAGGGGAGTTTGCGAGTTCCCAGAGGATGCCCCTGTCGCGCTTCAGCAGATACGGGCCGCTGATATAGGGCGCCGAGCCGTCCACCAGGTTCCAGTTGTTGATGCGGTCGCGGTGCTGCATGAAGCATGCATACACCGCGGTCTGCACATCCGCCTTGCCCTTGGTGAAGCGCCTCACCATCACATCCAGGGCCAGTAAGCGCACCTCGTTGTAAGGGGACTGCAGCAATGCCGCGCAGTCGGCTAGCGTGAGGGTGTTGAACTGGCGCGCGATCTCGCGGATCACCGGCACGCGGATGCCCAGAAACTGGTCGCCTTCGCCATATTGGCCCGGGCTGCTTTGGAAGTAGCGTGCCGCCGTGGCAGCTTTGCCGGTGTCGGCCAGTGCGAACAGCGCTTTCTCGGCCGCTCGGGCCTCAGGGCTCAGGCCGGGCACTTGGGTGTGCATTTACCGTCCGCGCAAGAACAAGCCGTCCAGCTCCTTGAGCGTGAGCTGGCGCCATGTGGGGCGGCCGTGGTTGCATTGGTCGCTGCGCTCGGTGGCTTCCATGTCGCGTAAGAGCGCGTTCATCTCTTCGAGGGTCAGCTTGCGGTTGGCGCGTACCGCACCGTGGCAGGCCATAGTTCCCAAAATTTCATTCTGGGCTCGCTGGATGACAGTGCTGGCGTCATGTTGCGCCAGCTCAGCCAACACACTGCGGGCCAGCTCCACTGCGTCGCCTTGCGCCAGCGTGGTGGGCACGGCGCGCACGGCCAGGGTTTTGGGTGAGAAGGGGCTGATCTCCAAACCCAGAGTGTTGAGCGTGGCCACATGGGCTTCAGCGGTGGCCACTTCATCGGGGGTGGCGGCGAAGGTGGCGGGGATGAGCAGGGGCTGGCTGGCCAGTGGGTGCACAGTGCCGTCGGGGGCGGTGAGGCTGATTTGCTGTTTGAGTCGCTCGTAAACGATGCGTTCGTGTGCGGCGTGCATGTCCACGATGACCAGACCTTGGTTGTTTTCAGCGAGGATGTAGACGCCTTGCAGTTGGGCAATCGCTCGGCCCAGGGGCCAGGCTTCTTCGCTCGCCAGACGGCTGGGTGACTGCGCGCTCTGCTCCGTGTCCCCCGCCCGCTTTGCGGGCTCCTCCTTGACCTGCGCAGAGCCCGCAGTCGCCCAGCCATTTTGGGTTGCTGGGTTACGCTGCCAGAGCAGGCTGATGTCGTTGACGCGGTGGCCTATCAGACCTTCTTCTGCTTCGAATTTGATAGCTGGTTGCGCACTGTACATGGGCGCTACGGGCTTGTTGGGTGTATAAGTTCCCGGTGCGGGCAGGGCGCTGCCTTCGCTGGTGGTGCCGAAAAGGCTGGGCGCTTGGGTCTGGCCCGCTGTGGCGCCAGCTGCGGCTGCAGCGCGTGGGGCAGCCAGGGTGTCTTCCACCGCATGGCGCACGGCCTGGTGGACTTCGCGGCTGTCGCGAAAGCGCACTTCAATTTTGGTGGGGTGCACGTTCACGTCCACGCGCGTCGGGTCCATGGCCACGTAGAGGGCATAGACCGGTTGGCGGTTACCGTGCAGCACGTCTTCATAGGCGCTGCGGGCCGCGTGGGTGAGGACCTTGTCGCGCACAAAGCGGCCGTTGACGTAGCAGAACTGCTGGTCGGCGCGCGAGCGGGCGGCGTCGGGCACACCCGCGCGGCCCCAGACGCGAAGGGCCGGTTGGCCGAATTCGTTGGCTTGCTTGCTGTGCCAGTCCACCCGCACGCTCTGCGCCAGAAACTCCGGGCCCAATACATCGGAGAGGCGTTGGTCCAAGGCGGCGAGTGCGGCGTCCACCGCCGCATCCGCCAGCGGCACATCCAGGCAGCGGCGCCATTGCTCTACCAACTTGCCTTCGTGCCAGATGGCAAAGCCCACGTCGGGGCGAGCTAGGGCGTGGCGGCGCACGGATTCGATGCAATGCGCGAGTTCGGTGGCGTCAGTTTTAAGGAATTTGCGGCGCGCAGGGGTGCTGTAAAACAGCTCTTTGACCTCAACGGTGGTGCCCTGGCCCCGCGCCACCGGGCGCAGTTCGCCGGTACGGCCATCGAGCAGATAGGCATCATTCAGGCCGCTGGCGCGCGACAGGATTGCGCAGTCCGCTATGGAGTTGATAGCGGCCAATGCCTCACCCCGGAAGCCCATCGTGGCCACGCTTTCCAGGTCCTGCAGATTGCCGATCTTGCTGGTGGCGTGGCGCTTGAAGGCAATGGGAAGCTCATCGCGCAGGATGCCTTGGCCGTCGTCTTCCACGCTGATGAGGCGCACCCCCCCGGCCAGCAGGCGCAGGGTGACTTGGGTGGCACCGGCGTCCAGCGCGTTGTCTACCAGCTCTCGCACCACACTGGCGGGGCGCTCCACCACCTCACCGGCTGCAATCTGGCTGATGAGTTCGTCGGGGAGTTCGCGGATGGGGCGGCGGGGGGCGGTGGTCAATGGTGCGTTCACACAGGCATTTTAGGCGCCCGACCTTTTTGTAGTGGCACCGTGGGCTCTGCATTAGGATGACGACACACCAGGCGTTTCACCGCGGAGGACATTCATGGAGTTTTGGCAGTATCTGCAAGCCGGGCCATGGGGCGATTTGCAGGCGTGGCGTTGGTTGGCGAGCCGGTTTGTAGGCAATTTTCTGAATGAAGGCGTCTTTTATCTTGTGGCGGCCAGCCTCGTGTGGGGGCTTTTGCATGTGGCACTGCGCAGGCGACTGGCACACCGGCTCATTGCGCAATGGCCAAGCTCCGCCGATGTGCGCCGCGAGATGCTTTACTCGCTCAGCACCCTGTTGGTGTTTTCCGCAGTGGGCCTGGCAGTACTCGCGGCCGTGATTTCTGGCAAGGCTGAGGTGTACTTCCAAGTGCGTCAGCACGGCTGGGCATGGTGGGTGCTCAGTTTTCCGTTGATGTTGCTTTGGCACGACTTCTATTTTTATGTCACTCACCGGTTGCTCCATACCCGCTGGTGGTTCCGGCATGTGCATGGGGTGCACCATCGTTCGCGCAACCCGTCCCCTTGGGCAGCGTATTCCTTTCATCCGGTAGAGGCATTGATCAATGCGATGGTCACGCCGCTGGCCCTGGCGGTGGTGCCTTTGCATGTCAGTGTGCTGCTGGCATTCACAGTGCACCAGATTCTCCGTAATGCGCATGGGCATGCCGCTGTAGAAACCATGCCTTCGGGATTTACCCGCCATTGGTTGTGGGGGCGATTCACCACCACCACCCATCATCATTTGCACCATGAGACCGCCAAAGGGAACTATGGCCTGTGGTTCACCTGGTGGGATCGCTGGCTTGGTACGGAGAGTGGGCAATATCACCAGCGTTTTGCAGAAGTGACTGGCAGGGCACAGCCATAATCAGGCCATGGACATCATCAGTACCCTCTTTGATTTCATCCTTCATGTAGACAAACACTTGGAGGTTTTTGTGCAGACCTACGGCCTGTGGGTGTATGCCTTGTTGTTTGCCATCATTTTTGTGGAAACAGGAGTCGTGGTGATGCCGTTTCTGCCGGGTGACTCATTGTTGTTTGTAGTGGGTGCCATGTGCGGTGTGGGCTTGATGGACTACACCATTTCCGTCAGCCTATTGTTCGCGGCGGCCGTCTTGGGTAACCAGAGCAATTACACGATTGGACGCTTCATCGGGCCCAAAGTGTTTCAGTGGGAAGACTCCCGCTTCTTCAACAAGCAGGCTTTCAATCAGGCGCATGCGTTTTACGAAAAGTACGGCGGAATCACGATCGTGGCAGCACGCTTCATGCCTTTTCTGCGAACCTTTGCGCCTTTTGTGGCCGGCGTTGCACAAATGACACGTTCTAAGTTCACTTTTTTTGACGTGACAGGTGGAGCGCTGTGGGTAGGCGGTATCGTGACGATAGGCTACTTCTTCGGAAATTTCCCCTGGGTAAAGGCGCACTTGGACAAAATCATCTGGGCCATGATCCTTATCCCCGGTTTCTTTGTGATGTTGGGAGCGCTGAAAAGCCGGGCCAAGCGGCCAGCCTGAACTTATCTGACCACTGTGCAAAAACTTGTTGGACCTCTGCTAGAGCGACTGACGACTTTCGTCTTTCCTTTCCTGTTGATCGGACTGGCCGCTGTTGCGTTAGTGATGCAGGCCGGTCGCTTCGAGAACTCTGCAGGGCGACAGCTGGATCTGCGAGTCTGGGAGGACAGTAGTCCGTCAGGCACTTCGAGTGCGCAATTGGCTTCAGCCAAGCTGAATGCTGTTCCGCCCACAAAACTCCTGGAGACCCATCTTTCGACACGGCCGTTCTGGATCGCTTTGAGCGTAGCCCGCGATACGCCCGTCATCGATTTTCCGTCCCGGCATGCAATGGCGTTGTCCTGTTGGGATGCGGAATCGGGCGTGGTTCTGGGATCAGGAAATAGATCTACCACGGATCGACTCATGTCGACCAGCAGGGCCGGTTTCTCTTTGGACTTGGAGGGTGTCGCTACCCGATCGCTGCTTTGTATTGCAAGCTTCCGGGGTCCAGCCAAGATTTCGGCGGAAGGCTGGACGCATGAGTCGCTAGAAAGTAGCCAGTTAGCACATCACCGCACCGGGATCATGATTGAGGCGGCGATCGGAATGCTGGCAGTTTTCATGCTCTTGACCGCGCTAGTCAACAAAAGCCGTTTGTATCTCACATTCGTTGGCTGGTTGCTCTTGAACATGCGTATGGCAGGTATCTCTGCGGGAACCGATTTCGTGTTTTTCGGTTATCAGATTCCTGCGGACTACCTGATAGCGGTGAGACAACTCACGGTTTGCTCGTACTTTGCAATCACCATCGTTTTGTTCAACTTGCTATTCAGCAAGGAGCTGAAAAAATTCGCTTTTCAGCTGCCACTGCATGTCTTGCAAGTGTCTGCATTGACTGCGCTTGTCTTGGGACCCCTTCTTCCATTTGAGGCGATGTTGGTTGGAGTTTGGCTGGGAACAGTGACTGGTGTCGCGGTCATTTTTTGTTATTTGATACTCATCTTGGTCGGCAACCATTCACGGGTTGCTGGATGGTATGTCGCTTCTATGGCAGTGACCTTGGGCGCAAGCCTTAACGAAGTGATTGCTGCTGCTTTAGACCAGCGGGCATTGCTTATTGGGTTAAACAGTGTTTCTGCGGCGATTGCCTCTGCACTTTTGGCATCCGCTGCAGTAGCCGAGCACATGCGAACGCATCGTCTTCAGACATTGAAAGCCCAGCAATTGCTTGAGGCTGCTTATCAGGGTTCTCCAATAGGCTTGTTTTCCGTAGGTGACGGCGTCCTCATCAGCAAGATGAATCCCGCATTTGAATCATTGATGAGGGTAGAGCCAAAAAGCAGCCCTATCCGGTTGCCGGATTTTTTTGATTCCGAGACGGTAAAAAAAATTGCTGCTCTGCATCTTGAAAAAGCAGGTGAAACCATCGAATTACAAACCAGCGTTGAGAGCGAGGACGGCCTCACAAGACGTTGGTTTGCGATCCGCGCATCCACGGTAGACGGCAGCATTATTGAATGCTCCTTACAAGATATCACCGAGCGTGTTTCCGCCACAGAGCGGCTGGAATTTTTGGCCAGCCATGATCCACTTACCGGGTGCCTGAATTTGCGGGGCTTGGGGCAGCAAGCGGGCGCCGCCCAACAACGTCCAGTGGCCTTGGCGTATTTTGATCTGGACAGGTTCAAGCTGATCAATGATCTGTATGGTCACACCGCAGGTGATTTGGTTCTTAAGCAGGTGGCTGAGCGCATGCGACGCGTTTTGCAGCCCGGGGATTTATTGGCCCGCATTGGCGGTGACGAATTCGTTGTCGTTTTCTATCAGGGCAACATGCCGGAATGCGAGGTCAAGTGCAACACCATCACTACGCTGATCGGCTCGGCACCATTCCAGATTGAAAGCCAGAGCTTTGCGTTGGATGTATCTGCCGGCCTGGTGGGTACTGATCAGTTCAAGTACTCGGAACTCAAAGAGATTGTTTCCGCTGCAGATACCCTGTGCCGGATAGCCAAGAAGCGGTCCCACCAGCGCATGGTGGTCATGCAGTCCGGGGACCGGTTTTTCCAACAGCACCAGGATGAGTTGGACCTCATCAATTGCCTGGAGCGTGGAGAAACGCCCGAGGGCTTGTTCCTTGTGATGCAACCGGAGGTGTCGCTCAGCCGGCCCTTTGATTCTTTGAACTTTGAGATGCTGATTCGCCTTCGCAAGGCGGATGGCACGATAGTGCCTGCGGGCACCATCATTGAAGCCGCAGAGGCCCATGGCAAAACCGCCATCATTGACCGTTGGGTGGTGAATACGGCTATCCGTTGGCTAGAGGCTCACACGCACGAACTGCGCAACACCCATTTCGTGGGGGTGAACCTTTCCGGGGGCTCACTCAATGACGAGCTGTTCACCGAAGAGTTATTTGCGTTGTTTAAGCAGCATCCGGTAGCGCTCGAAAAAATCTGTATCGAGATTACCGAGACAGTGGCCATCACCGATATGCGCAATATGCAGCGCTTCATTGACCGGGTGCGCTCTATGGGCGGCAAGGTCGCACTGGATGACTTCGGAGCCGGATACTCGTCTTTCGGCTACCTCAAAGGTTTGTCGGTGGATTCCCTGAAGCTGGATGGTTCATTGGTCCGGGACGCTGTCAGAAGCCAAGCCGGACAAGCCATCATCGTGGCCATCGCTGGCTTGGTAAGCAGTCTGGGCATGAAGTCAGTCGGCGAGTTCGCGGAGGACCTGCCTACTATCAAGGTGCTCTATGAAGCAGGTATTGACTATGCCCAAGGTTATGGCCTTAGCAAACCGGTCGAGGCGGACCGGATCCTGGCTGCAAGAAGTGGTGCGGATTTCGTTGAAGACCTTGAAATACTCGCGTTCCTGAAGCAATTGCAAAGTCAAGAGGAACCTAGCATGCGCTTGTTCTCTGATTCGGCTTTTTCTTCTGTTCAGTAGCGACGACTGTAATTATTGGACCCTGTTGAAAGCGGCTGCTACGGGTTCTATTGCGCGTGTAAACAGAGTTGAATTCTCGGGAGTGACGGCCAAAGGTCGCGCTTTAGAAAGATCGATATCGGGATGAACAGTTTCAAATACGAAACTGTGGAGCGGATGCTGATGGGTCAGCCAAAGTGCATTGGCTTCTTGAGGCGAAAAATACATCACGCGGTGTGGAACCATTCCGGCATGTTGCATGGGAAAGAACATCGACTTTTCCGAAACGTCAGAGAAAAGTAGCCAGTCATAAATCTTGTCTACTGGTTTCCGGCCGGCAGCTAGCATCCAATTCACGCCCTGTTCCATGCAGTACTGATGAAGTGCTTTAAACAGTGCGGACCTGACTAGTGATCCCTGAGAACTACCTTTAATGCAAAGGCGAGTAGTTTCGACCATCAATGTATCGTCGAACTTTTCAGGGAGAGTCATGGAAGCCTCCAATGGCAGCGGTGCCATCACATTGGCATGGGTGCGCAAGGTGCCGAGTACGGAGCCGTCGAGTTTGGAGGTGGCGACCAGCACTTCGCAGCCGAGTTCAAAGTCGGCGGCCTCTGCTTCACGCAACTTGGAGCCTAGCTCAGGGAGGTGTTTGCCATAGGAGGCAGCACGCAACTGCACAACGCCCTCCATCTGTGCCTCGGAAGCCACTTCGATCTTGAACGGCAAAATCTCGGTGCGTGCGACCGCAGCTTGAATCCTCTCCACCAAAGCCATGACAACCTCCCTTCCATTGCGTTGAAGAAAAGGTCAGTCTAGGGTTCCTACTTAGTTCCAAAGAGCCAATCAACGCCTGCTTTGGGGCACAGTTTCTCGCCAAAAACAAAACAATCAGTTTTCTTGATTTTGATTTGACTGAATTTTGAAGTCAGCTCGTGGTCCGGTTCCGGGCCAAAGGTGGGTTCTTGGCGAAGTAGGCTTCAATGCCCCGCATCAAGGCATCAGCCAGCTGATTTTGGTAATCCTCGCTGTTGAGCTTGGTCTCTTCCGTGGGGTTGCTGATGAAAGCAGCTTCCACCAGTACGCTGGGGATGTCCGGTGCCTTCAGTACCGCAAACGACGCCTGCTCCACACGGGGTTTATGCAGCTTACCCACCCGCTTGATTTCGCCCAGCAGGTTGCCGCCCAGCTTCAGGCTATCGTTGATCTGGGCCGTGGTGCTCATGTCCAGCAGGGCACGCTGCACGGTCACATCCTTGGCTTTGACGTTGAGGCCACCAATCAGGTCCGCCTTGTTTTCTTTGGCTGCCATCCAGCGTGCGGCGCTACTGGATGCGCCGCCTTGGCTGAGCGCGAACACGCTGGCCCCTTGCGGGTCCGGGGTAAAGAAAGCATCTGCGTGGATGCTGATGAACAGGTCTGCCTGCACCCTGCGGGCTTTTTGGACGCGGGTGCCCAGCGGGACAAAAAAGTCGGCATCGCGCGTCAGGAAAGCGCGCATGGCGTTGCCGTTGACGCTGGCGGCGTTGATGCGCTCGCGCAGCAGATGCGCCAACTTGAGCACCACATCTTTTTCTTTGGTGCCGCCCGGGCCTATGGCACCGGGGTCCTCGCCCCCATGGCCGGGATCCAGGGCAATGATGATGAGCCGGTCGGTGGTGGTACCTGCTGTCGGCGAGTTGGAGTCTTTTGGGTTGCTTGCGCCCGTGGAATCTGCGCGGGTAGCTCCTGTTTTTGTAGCGTCTTGCGCTTTGGTGCCGGTGGTTCCACTCGAGTTAGTGCCTGGCCCATTTGCGGCGGGGCGCTGGCTGTGCTGCGCAATCAGCAGTTCCAGCGGGTCCTGGGCTGCAGCTTTGGCGGCCTGCGCAGCCTTGCTCTCAACCGCCCGGTCAGCAATCAGCGCTTCGAGCGGGTCGATTTCGGCGACAGGGTACAAATCCAGCACCAGCCGGTGCTGATAGGCCGCCACAGGTGCGAGGCTGAAGACCTGTGGGCGGATAGGGTGCTTGAGGTCGACTACCAAGCGAACGATGTCGGGGGTGAACTGACCTACCCGGATGCCGGCGATGTTGGGATCATCAGGTTTGACCTTGGCCACCAGCTCTTTGAGTGCGGGGTTCAGGGTGATGCCTTGAATGTCCACGGCCAGCCGGGGCGGGCTGGGCACAAACAACTGCTTGGCGCTCAGCGCGGTATCCGACTCGATGGTCACCCGCGAATACTCGGGAGCCGGCCAGACCCGCACAGTCATGATGGCCGCACCCTTGGCAATCTCGGCCGCGCCCAGTGTGAGCACCAGGCCACCCGCTTGCAGCAGGGTACGGCGCTTCACGCGCGGGCCTCCAGCGCGCTGCGCACCAGCGCCTGGCCAAGAGGCGTGCCGGGCGTGAGAGTGACCTCGCGGCGGTTATCGTCCAGCGTGCGCATGTGCAGGGCCACGTCGGCCACGGGCAGCACGCTGGCGGCCTTGTCCGGCCACTCGGCCAGCTTGAGGCCGGGGCTGGCAAAGATGTCGCGAAAGCCCGCTTCTTCCCACTCGCGCGGGTCGTTGAAGCGGTAGAAGTCGAAGTGCCAGATGTTCAGGGCGGGCAGCTCGTAGGGCTCCACCACCGCATAGGTCGGGCTCTTGATGCGGCCGGTCACGCCCAGCGCCTGCAACAGGTGGCGCACCAGCGTAGTTTTACCTGCCCCCAGGTCGCCATGTAGCGCGATGAAGGCATGGGTCAGTTCGGGCTGTGTCGCCCATTGCGCAGCAAAGGCGGCGGTGGCAGCTTCATCTGCCCACACCAGCACAGGGGCGGAGTCAGCGCTTTCTACAATGGGGTCGTGATGATCAACAGCACTCAAATCAAGGCTCAATTCGATGGCGACCACGTGGTCGCCTTGATGCAGGGCTGGGCCCGGGAACTTGGATTCTCCCAAATTGGCGTGGCCGGTGTGGATTTGTCCTCTGCGGAGGCCGGTTTATTGGCGTGGTTGTCGCACGGTTTCCACGGTGAGATGGGCTACATGGCCCACCACGGCCTCAAACGCGCTCGCCCCGCCGAGCTGGTGCCCGGCACGGTGAGCGTGATCACCACCCGCATGGACTACCTGCCCATGGGCACGAACGACGGATGGGCGGATGTGGAGTTGGCCCGCCTGCAGCGTCCGCAAGAGGGCATTGTGTCGCTTTATGCCCGCGGGCGGGACTACCACAAGGTGCTGCGTAACCGCCTGCAAAAGCTTGCCGAACAACTCTCCGCCCACATGGGCCCTTTGGGCTACCGCGTGTTCACGGATAGCGCCCCGGTGCTGGAGGCCGAGCTGGCCGCGCGCAGCGGCCAAGGCTGGCGCGGCAAGCACACCTTGCTGCTCAACCGCGAGGCCGGCTCCATGTTCTTTCTGGGTGAAATTTATGTGGACGTGGACCTGCCTGCCACGGCGCCCACCGAGGCCCACTGTGGCAGCTGCAATGCCTGCATCACAGCCTGCCCCACCCAGGCCATCATCGCGCCGCACCGCTTGGATGCCCGGCGTTGCATCTCTTACCTCACCATTGAGCACGACGGGCCTATTCCGTTGGAGCTGCGCCCGCTGATCGGCAACCGCATTTACGGCTGCGACGATTGCCAGCTGGTCTGCCCCTGGAACAAGTTTGCGCGACGCAGTAGCCTGCCGGATTTTGATGCCCGTGAGGGGCTGGCTGGCGAAGCGCTTGCAACTCTGCTCGACTGGACAGCAGACACGTTTTTGAAGCGCACGGAAGGCAGCCCCATACGCCGTATCGGCCATGTGCGCTGGTTGCGCAATGTGGCTGTTGCCATGGGCAACGCCTTGCGTTCAGAGCGCTTGGGGGACATTGAGCGCGATACGCTGGTCCGGTCCTTGCAACGCCGCATCCATCATCCCGACCCGCTGGTGCAAGAGCACGTTCAGTGGGCCTTGCAAGCCTTTCAACCTGTTTCACCTGATTGAGATTCCGCCATGTCTGATTACGACTTGTTGATCATCGACCCCCAGAACGACTTTTTGGACATTGAGGGTGCGGCTTTGCCGGTGCACGGTGCAAATGCAGACATGCACCGGCTCGCAGACTGGCTGACCCAGCACGCAGAGCGAGTTCGCCACATCACCGTAACCCTCGATTCGCACGCCAGTGTGGGTGTGGAGCGCACCACTTTCTGGCAGCAGGCGGATGGCGGTGATGTGGCTCCATTCACACTGATCACAGCCGAACAGGTTCAGCAGGGTGTATACCGTCCGAGGCACGCTGCGTTAACAGATGAGGTGCTGAGTTATCTGCAGGCTTTGGAGACGACAGGCCAGCGCCAACTCATCGTCTGGCCGGTGCATTGTGTGCTGGGCACCTGGGGTCACAACATCCACAGTGGATTGAGCGAGGCTATCGCCGCCTGGGAACTGCAGACCGGGCGGGTCTGCCACAAGGTGCTCAAAGGCCAGAACCCGCTGACCGAGCAGTACAGTGCCTTCAAGGCCGAGGTGCCGCGACCGGACGACGAACGTACCTTGCTCAATCGGCCGCTGATGCAGGCGCTGTCTGCGCAAGGCGCTACGCTTTTGGTAGCGGGGGAGGCTTTGAGTCATTGCGTGGCGGCTTCTGTGACGGACCTGATGCAAGAGTTGCCGGTGGAGCGTCTGCGTCAGACGGTGCTCCTCACCGATTGCATGAGTCCCGTCTCCGGCTTTGAGACCGCCGGCGCCGACTTCCTGGAGGGAGCCCGGGCTGCGGGTTTACAGACACGGTCCTTGGTAGAGTTGGCGTAAGCAAACTTGCTGCGCGCTAGCGTCTCAAATCTTCCCAGACGTCCATCGGCGTCCAAGCCGCGGGCATGCGGATATCGACCCCTTGCGTTGCGCCTTGGTTTTGCAGGAAAGCCATGGATGCATCAAAGTCATCCAGTGGTTTGGGCATAGGCTGCATGGGCAAGGTGGAGGGAATCCAGAAATCATCCCAATGGATGGGAATCACGCGCTTGGCCCCGACCGCCACTGCGGTTTCGTTCCAGTAGGCGAGTTTGTGCTCCGCGCTGCGCGGCCCCATGGCACCAATTCCGAGCAGCACCACATCAGCCTTTACGCCTTGCAAGGCGCCCGGCACAAAGCCGGCGGTGCCGGTGATCAGCAACGTGTGTCCATCGTGCTCTACCACCATCGCGTAGCTTTGTCCTTCTTTGTAGTCTGTGGCTCGCACAGGCGGGACCAGGGGGCTCTCGATGACGCCACCTGTGAAGCCGGTGGGCGTGTGCAGGGCAGGGTAGAGCGTCACGGTGAAGCGGCCGAAGCGGTAGGGCTTGCGCAGTTCAGCCAGTTGCATTTGTTTGTCGTCGAGGCCCCAGCCTTTCCCCACCATGAGGGTGGAACTGGAGCCCATCAACACAGCGCCGGTAAGTTTGGCAACTTCGGGCGCATCCATGGCGTGGTCGTAGTGGGAGTGCAGGGGGAAGATTGCTGCCAGCTTGCTGCCCGTGGCTCCAGCCAGCGTGATGCGTGCGCGTTGCAAACCGTCTGCAATCGCCTGTGTGTCAGGTGACACTTTGCGCAGGAAGACGGTCATTTTGTCGGGGCGGGAGAAGAAACCGTCGGTCAACAGAGCTGTCTCACCATCGTCCAGCAAGACAGTTGCGACGCCCAGAAAACTGACTTTGAGAGGAGAGCCGGCCGGAGCGGCCTTCTGCCAAAAAAGGCTTTGAACTGCAGCGAGTCCGGGGGGATGGCTCAGTTGCCACGCCAACGTGGCGGCTGCCGCTATCAGGGTGGCGGGAATCAGCCAAAGAAGTTGTCGTTTGCGCATGCGTTCAGTCTATGCGCGCTGCGCCCGGCGGTTAATGATGGTTACGCCGAAGTGCCAGAAATTCGGAAGCACCCTGCAGCATTGCCAGCGTCAAGGCCAGCCATGTTTTGGCGCTGCGGCGCGTGGCCGAGTGGCGCGTTTTCATACTTCGATCAACGCAATGGGGTCCAGCCATTCGTCGTCAAAGAGTTCATCCAACAGTCGTTGCAAGCCCAGCAGTTTGAGGATCATGACAGCTCCCGGTTACGTTTTGCTGAAACGAATTTATGCCCTTTGTGTGACTGTTTGATGGCACTGTGGTGTAAACGATGCAGGCCTTTGAAACGAGTACTCCGCTGTGTAAGCTCAGGCCTTCAGGAGACACTTTTGCTGCATTCCCCCTTGCCGGCCTTGGCAGAACTTGAACGCATTCTTCAGCTCGCAGGTGACCGGGTAGATGTGCGGGTGGCCCACGAA
The DNA here is from genome assembly GCF_002163715.1 of Curvibacter sp. AEP1-3. Taxonomy (GTDB): domain Bacteria; phylum Pseudomonadota; class Gammaproteobacteria; order Burkholderiales; family Burkholderiaceae_C; genus Allorhodoferax. Next base: position 1,194,264 of record NZ_CP015698.1, on the reverse strand, counting down.
GTCGCGCTCGATGGAGGCACCTTGCCTGTATATGTGATCTCCATGGGTAACCCTGCTCCGGAAGTGCCCGCCGTCGGTTTCTTCGGTGGCGTGCATGGCCTGGAGCGCATCGGCACCGAAGTGGTGTTGGAGTTTCTCAACAGCCTCGTCATGCGCATGGCGTGGGACCACACCTTTCACCAGCAGTTGGAAACCATGCGCATCGTCTTCATGCCCCTGGTCAATCCGGGTGGCATGCAGCGGGGTACCCGCGCCAACCCTGCGGGTGTGGACCTGATGCGCAATGCTCCGCTGGATGCGGTGGAGCCGGTGCCCGCGTGGGTAGGCGGTCAGCGTGTCAGCGCGCGGCTGCCATGGTACCGGGGAGCCGAAGGCCAGGCTATGCAACCGGAGGCTGCCGCCCTGTGTGAAGTCGTGGAGCGGGAGCTCAGCCACCGGGCGTTCAGCATGTCGGTGGACTGCCATTCAGGTTTCGGGGTGAGGGACCGTTTGTGGTTTCCGTATGCCCACACGCGACAGCCCATGTCGCACTTGGCGGAAATGTACGTGCTGCAACGCATGTACCGCCAGAGCTACACCCATCACCCCTATGTGTTCGAGCCCCAAAGCCTGCAGTACCTCACCCATGGAGACCTGTGGGACCATTTGCACACGCGACTTGCAGACCCAGTGCAACAGGTGTTTTTGCCACTGACGTTGGAGATGGGTTCCTGGCTATGGATCAAGAAGAACCCGCGCCAGATCTTCAGCCGATACGGCATCTTCAATCCATTGATAGGGCATCGCCAGCAGCGGGTGCTACGCCGGCATGTGACCCTGCTGGACTTTCTGGCTCGTGCTGCTTGCAGTGCCTCTAGCTGGTTGCCTAAGGGGAGCTATCGCCATGCCACGCATGCCGAAGCCTTACAACTCTGGTACGAGTAAATCCAGTCTAAATGGCTCGCAACACGCCCAGGGCAAAGGGAAGGCTCACCACCCCGAGCAGGGTTGATAGGGTGACCAACCCGGCGACATAAGCACCGTCGTAACCCATGCGTGCGGCGAGCACATAGCAGCTGGATGCTGTGGGTAGCGCGGAGAAAGCGAGAAGCATGGTGGTTTGTGTGGTGTCCAGTGCAAACAAACGGGACACCAACAGTGCGATCACCGGGGTAATCAGGTGACGGATCGTCAACACGGATACTGCGAGGGTCTTGGCCCGCGCCAGAGCGCCGAATTGCATGCCTGCACCTGCGGCCATCAATCCCATGGCCAAAGATGCAGCACCCAGACGGGTGACAGTGGGTTCCAACCACACCGGCATGCGAAAGCCGGCGAGGTTGCTGATCAGTCCGGCGACCGTAGCAACTATGAGGGGGTTGCGCACCAGTTCACCCAAAAAGCCACGCTGAGCGTGACGGGCCATGGGCCAGACGGCGGCGACGTTAAAAAGGGGAACGCAGACACCGATCAGTACCGCGATCAGTTGCAACCCCTGTGGACCTGCAAGACGTTCTGCAATGGCTAAACCGATGAAAGAATTGAATCGGAATGCAATTTGGGCACTGGCCGCATGGTCGGGGCCAGGGATGTAGCGCTTCAAGAAAGGGGTGTGGGGCAACAGGTAAGCCAGTGCAATACCGGCAAAGCCCAAGGTCCAGCCGGCAGCCATCAGTTTGGAGGCCAGTTGCAAATCCAGCGGGCTTTTCACAATGGAGTGAAACAGCAGCACCGGAAACAACAGGTAGTACACCAGAGCCTCTACCTTTTCCCAAAGCGGGCGGTTGAGCTGGGTAAACCGGCACACCAGATATCCGAGAAGAATGAGCGAAAAATCGGGGAAAAGGAGCTGAGCGTAGTTCACACCAAGAGGATACCAGCCGCCTAATGGTTCTACCGCATAGACCGGTTGAGTGGCCCCGCATTACCATTGCCCTATGGCGTGCCGGGTAGGTATGCTTCCACCCTGACTGAGGAGTATCAAAAGATGTACCGTAGAGTGTTGCTGGCGTGTGGTCTTGTGGCTGTTTCTGGAGCAGTCATGGCGCAGGGTTATCCCAACAAGGTGATCAAACTCCAGGTGCCTTTTGCGCCGGGCGGGACGACGGACATTGTGGCGCGCATCATTGCGGACCCATTGGGCAAAGTGCTTGGGCAAAGTGTGATCGTGGAAAACAAGGCAGGCGGAGGTGGCGTCGTTGGTGCTAACGAAACCGCAAAGTCAGCCCCGGATGGCTATTCGCTGGGGGTGGCAACGGTATCTACAGTGGCGGCCAATCCCGCCATCAATCCTAAAAATCCGTACAACCCTTTGACGGATTTCACCCCTATCATCAATGTGGCGGCAACACCTAATGTGATTGCGGTGCACCCTAGTTTCCCCGCCAAAGACTACAAGTCCTTTTTGGAAGAAATCAAGAAGAACCCGGGCAAGTACTCTTATTCCTCGTCAGGCACGGGCGGTATCGGCCACATGCAGACCGAATTGTTCAAAAATCTGACCGGTTCATTTATTACCCATATTCCTTACCGCGGCGCCGGCCCGGCACTCAATGACACCGTGGGTGGACAGGTTCCGATGATTTTCGATAACCTGCCCTCCGCGCTCCCATTCATCACCTCAAACCGCTTGATTCCCATTGTGGTGGCTGCTCCGCAGCGCCTGAGCCAAATGCCCAATGTGCCCACTTTCAAGGAAGTCGGGCTGGAACCGGTAAACCGCATGGCCTTTTACGGTATTTACGGCCCCAAGGGATTGCCCAAAGAGGTGGTGGACAAGGTGAATGCTGGTGTGCGCAAAGTGTTGGAAGACCCCGCTGTGCGCAAGCGCATCGAGGATACCGGCTCGCTGGTCGTCGGAAATACGCCTGAGCAATTCACCGCGCAGATCAAGGCAGAGTATGAGGTTTACAAAAAAGTGGTGGATTCCGCCAAGTTGCGTTTGGACTGATGGAGCCATTTGGTGAGTGACACGGCATCAGTGGATGCATTCATTGATGCCCTGTGGCTGGAGGAGGGGCTCTCCAAAAACACGTTGCAGGCTTACCGGCGTGACCTGACCCTTTTTGCGGGACATTTGACACCAAAGCCCTTGTATGGCGCTCAGGAGCATGACCTGCAAGCTTATTTCGCGGCACGGCATGCCGAGACGAAAGCCACAACCGCAAATCGCCGGCTGACGGTTCTCAAACGGTTCTTTCGTTGGGCATTGCGGGAAGGGCACATCGCCCAAGATCCGACCTTGAAGTTGCAAGCCGCCAAACAAGCCCTGCGCGTACCCAAGACCTTGACGGAGGCACAGGTTGAAGCGCTGTTGAATGCTCCAGACACCAACGAGGCCTTGGGTATTCGGGATAAAGCCATGTTGGAGCTCCTCTACGCCAGCGGCCTGCGCGTGAGTGAATTGGTGACTTTGAGGATGGTGCAACTGGGCCTGAACGAAGGCGTGTTGCGGGTGACCGGCAAAGGTTCCAAAGAGCGCTTGGTGCCCTTTGGCGAAGTCGCCGGCCTCTGGCTGAGTCGCTATCTGGCTGGTCCCCGGGCGGAGTTGCTTGCCGCTAAGCAAAGCGCAGATGTTTTTGTGACAGTGCGGGGCTCCAAATCCGGTACAGCCATGTCTCGCATCATGTTCTGGGGTCTGGTCAAGCGCTACGCTCTGCAGGCCGGTATTCGGGTGCCGCTGTCACCGCACACCCTGCGCCATGCTTTTGCGACGCACCTTTTGAACCATGGAGCAGACTTGCGTTCGGTGCAGATGCTTCTGGGGCATGCTGATATCTCTACGACCACCATTTACACACACATTGCCCGGGACCGCTTGGCCTCGCTGCACGCACAGCACCATCCGAGGGGCTAACTCCGTCGCTTATTCTTGCCCTAGCGTTTCCGCCCAAGCCAACGCTTGGAGATGGGCCCAATTAATTTGCTTTTCGGTCAATTGCAATGCCTGGGCCGCTTTGGCGAAAGCTTCATCGTCACCGTTCTCACAGGCCAGTGTGAGCTTTAAGTAGTCGGCTAACGGACCTGTTTGGTAAAGCAAGGCATGGGTTACGGAGTTGGGCAAGGACAGGTTTGCCAGAGCTGCAGGCATCGGCATGCCCAGCAAGCTGTCCAGCAAGGAGAAGACACCGATGACAAATGCATGATCGCATTCCTCGGGGGGCAAAGCTTCGGCGGCAAGCAATTCCATCAGTCGGCCACGAACCACAGCGGTAGTGCCCACCGCCGGTGCCACGCCGCCACCAGTCGAGGTCGTCATCAACAGAGCCGCCCATTTGAAGAGCTTTTTGAGCCCCAGCAGCATCACCGCGTGTTTGAAGGATGTGACTTCGGTCCGCAAGCCGAATCCCGCTGAATTGATGAATCTCAACAGGTTGAAGGACAGGGTCGGATCTCGCTTGAGGACTTCTTCAATCTCTGCTGTACTGGCTTGCTTGCGAACGAGATTGATGAGCTGGAGGATGGCGGCCTGGCTGGGGCGCAGTGTTTGGCCTTCGATGATGGTTGGTTGTGCGAACCAGTAACCCTGAAACAGGCCTACACCCAAGTCCTTGAGTTGCTTGTACTGGATTTCAGTTTCAACTTTCTCTGCAATCAACTTGGCTTTGGTCTTGACTTGCGCAAGTTGAACAAAAGACGCCAGTGAAGGTGGCTTGAGAATGCTGACATCAAACTTGATATAGGAAGCGAAAGGCAACCAGTCTTCGTACGAGCGGGTCAACACCGAATAGTCGAACGCCAGCTTGAAGCCCCGTGCATGGATGGCTTGCAAGGTGGGAAGACGCAAGGCGATCAGCTCCACTTGCGAGGCGGGCAAGGAAGGAATTTCCAGCACTACATGTTCCGGCGCCACGAGGTCCAAGTGGCCCCCTGCAAGGCTATCGTGCGTGCAATTGACGAACAGCAGCGTTTTGCCGATCAGCGTCTCCCCTTCGGCCAACGACAGCAAATTGAAGAGCATCTGCGCATCGGAGGAGGCGGTGTGTGCGTCAGCTTTGACACTTCGGTCAAATAGCTCATACCCCATGATGGAGCCCGAGTCATTGACGATGGCTTGCCGGGCCATCGAGATAGCGGACGAGGTGGGTTCCGGAGTTTGTGGGTGATCGGTGGACATCAGTGAATCGCTAATCCGGTGGATGAGGTTGCCTCAGGTCATTCTAGGTTGAATGGGCGGCAATCTCCTTGAGACCAGCGTCAGAATCCAGCTTCTCCAACTCTTGGGGGCTGAAGCCGGCAGCCAGTCTGGCGGCGTAGTTAAAGGGCGGCTTGGGCCGGGGAGCCGCGTATTGAATCGCGGCCAAGGCATAAAACGCAGCAGGGTCTAACTCATGCCGGGCACACAGCCAGTGGTACCAGCGATTCCCTGCGGCGACATGTCCCACTTCCTCGGTGAGGATGACTTGCAGGATCGCTTGAGCCTCCAATGCTGCTGGACTGCCAACTTTGGTGAGCTTGGCTTGAATCAGGGGTGTTGCATCCAGCCCGCGCGCTTCCATGGTTCGAGGCACCAAGGCCATGCGGGCAACGATATCGTCAGCTGTGTTGGCGCACATCGTCCACAGCCCTGTGTGGGCAGGAAAGTCGCCGTAGCGATAGCCTTGTGTACTCAGGTGTTCCTCGAGCAGCATGAAGTGCTTGGCTTCTTCAGTGGCAACCAACAGCCAGTCCCTGTAGAAAGCTTCAGGCATTCCGGCGTAGCGCCACACGCAATCCAGTGCCAGATCAATGGCGTTGAACTCAATATGGGCGATGGAGTGCATCAAGGCAGCGTGACCTGCAGCAGTAAAAGGGGAGCGCCGGGGCACCTCTTTAGGCTCAACCAAGATAGGCAGGTCAGGCCGGCCCGGGCCGGCATCATGAAAAAGAAGCCGTTCGCAGTCGAGCTTTCCCTCTTTCAACAAAGGTCCAATGGCCAAAGTTGCCTCCACCTTGCTGCGGGGTGATGAGGTCTTGAAGGCTGACAAAGCCCGTTCTCGGAGTTCCATCTTTACAATTCTAGTTTTGACGGCCTGAGGGACAGCGATGGCAGTGTTTGAATTGGATGGTGTGGCTCCTAAATTGGATGTGGGGGCTTGGGTAGCTGATAGCGCTGAAGTGATGGGCGCTGTTGAAATCGGCACAGATGCCAGCATATGGTTTGGAGCAGTCGTTCGTGGCGATACCGAGACCATCCGGATCGGAGCCGGTACCAATATCCAAGACGCGAGTGTGTTGCATGCGGATATCGGCAAGCCGTTGACGATTGGCGAGAACGTGACGGTGGGGCATCAGGTCATGCTCCATGGATGCACCATTGGTGATGGTTCCTTGATTGGAATCGGTGCCATCGTCCTGAATGGCGCACGTATCGGCAAGGGGTGCCTGGTCGGTGCCGGCGCGCTGGTGACCGAGGGCAAGGAGTTTCCGGATGGCAGCATGATCATCGGCAGCCCGGCCAAAGCGGTGCGGGAGTTGACCGAGGAACAGAAGCAAGGCTTGCTTGCCAGTGCGCGTCACTATGTGGCCAACGCTCATCGATTCAGGTCAGGCCTCAAAAAGATCGCCTAATTTTCGCCCCGAAAGGGGCCTATTTTTTTGGAGAGTGTGCATGTCAGAGTTGCACAAGTTTTTGTTCGATGGGTTGCCGGTGCGTGGTGCGATTGTCCGCTTGACGGATTCCTGGCAGGAAATTTTGCGCCGACGTGCATCTAATTCCGAGCATGGTCCCTACCCGGCAGAGGTTCAGTCTCTCCTAGGTGAAATTACAGCCGCAGCAGCTTTGATGCAATCGAATATCAAGTTCGATGGTGCATTGGTGCTACAGATTTTTGGCGATGGACCGGTCAAGTTGGCGGTCACCGAAGTGCAGCCTGATTTCAGTCTCCGGTCTACTGCCACGGTGGTGGGCGAAGTGCCGAATGGCACCCCCTTGAGCCAGATGGTAAACGCCACCAACAAGGGCCGATGTGCGATTACGCTGGACCCCAAGACGAAGTTCCCGGGGCAACAACCCTATCAAGGTGTAGTTCCCTTGTTTGACGACGCAGGTGCTCCTTTGGAGCGTATCAGTGAGGTTCTGGAGCATTACATGCTTCAGAGTGAGCAGTTGGACACTACATTGGTGCTGGCGGCCGACGACAAAGTAGCAGCTGGATTGCTGATTCAGCGCCTTCCCTTGGAGGGGGCGGGGAACCTGGCGGGTAGCATGGTTTCGCGAGAAAACGAAGACCAGATTGGTCTGAATGAGCACTACAACCGCATCGCCATACTGGCCAAAAGTCTGAAAGCCGAAGAGCTATTGCAGCTCGACGTGGATACCGTGCTGCGCCGCTTGTACTGGGAAGAGCCGTTAACCCGTTTCGAACCACTCATGGGCGAGACAGGGCCGAAATTTCAATGCAACTGCAGCCGCGAGCGTGTTGGAAAAATGATCGTCAGCCTAGGTCGAGAAGAGGCCGAGAGCATTCTGACGGAACGCAGCGACATTGAAGTGGGATGCGAATTTTGTGGCGTGCAGTACCGGTTTGACCCTGTAGATGCAGCCCAGTTGTTTACGGACGCGGTCCTGCTGCAACAGGGCAATTCAGGGACGCACTAACGGACTGTGAGCTCGCGGAAAAGGCTGTGCTCGCAACGGGCGTCCGAGCATTTTTCACATCGGGCCATCCAGCGGTTGTAGGTCTCTGAATCCGCGTTAGAGCTGAATTGTGATGGCATGATCAAAGCAAGTGCCGCCCGGGTGCGCTGTCCGCCGCTCCCATAGACCATTGAGTAAGCTATTCCATGGTCCCTGAGCACTGCCTGCAGCCTCAGATGGATGGCTTGTTGCCCGTGAGGGCTGTCTCGAAAAAAGCTGTCCGCGACCCATGGTAGGTCCGTAGCGGTCACCAATACGTGATGAAAGCTCCGTAGATCCTCAATGCCGAAGGGGTAGAGGCCGGGGTCTTGAAAGAGTATGTCGCTGTAAATGGCAGTCATGAGTGCGGTGGTGTCGGCAATCACCGTGGCACTTTGCAAAGCATCAATGCGCTGAGTTTGCGTCCGCGCAATGACTGCCTGCTCGTGAGGCTGAGGCGTGCGCATCATGGTGGCACACCACTCCCGCAAATACTCATCAACGACGACGACATCGCTGCCTGCTTCACGCATGCTTGCCGCCAACGCGTGGCACAGGGTGCTCTTGCCAGTTGATTCCGCACCCAGAATCGCGATTTTCATCGGATGCTCAGGCTCTAGCGGGCGATCTGAACGTAAATTTCGTTCGCCTTCACCATTCCCAGTTCGGAGCGTGCTTTCTCTTCCACGATTTCCAGGCCCTCTTTCAGGTCATGGATTTCAGCTTCCAGACGCTCGTTGGCCTGCGAAGCTTGGGCATTCCGTTGCTTTTGCTCTTCCAGTTGCCTAGTTAGTTTGGAAACATTCGGAATGCTTCCACGACCGAACCACAGCTGTCCGTGCAGGATCAGCAGTAGTGCGATGAGCACGGCAGGGACCCAACGGTTACCCATGGCAGTGGTTCGGTCAGTGGAGGTTAACGCAGGTTATAGAACGCAGCGCGGCCGGGATACACGGCCACATCACCCAAGTCTTCTTCGATGCGGAGCAACTGGTTGTATTTGGCCATGCGGTCAGAGCGGCTCAGGGATCCGGTCTTGATCTGGCCTGCATTCGTGCCCACAGCGATGTCGGAGATGGTGGAGTCTTCGGTTTCGCCGGAGCGGTGGCTGATCACTGCGGTGTAGCCGGCGCGCTTGGCCATTTCGATCGCAGCAAATGTCTCGGACAAAGTGCCGATCTGGTTGATCTTGATCAGGATGGAATTGGCAATGCCCTTGTCGATGCCTTCTTTCAGGATCTTGGTGTTGGTCACGAACAAGTCATCACCGACGATCTGAACCTTCTTGCCCAAGCGGTCGGTCAGGACTTTCCAGCCGTCCCAGTCACCTTCGGCCATGCCGTCTTCAATGCTGATGATGGGGTATTTGTCTACCCATGTGGCGAGCATGTCTGTCCATTCCTGGGCGGTCAGGCTCAGGCCTTCACCTTCGAGCTCATACTTGCCATCTTTGTAAAACTCGGAAGCTGCGCAGTCCAGACCCAGGGCAATTTGCTCGCCGGCCACATAGCCGGCTTTGTCGATCGCTTCCAGAATCATCAGGATCGCGGCTTCGTGGTTTTCCACGTTGGGGGCAAAGCCACCTTCGTCGCCGACGGCTGTGCTGATACCCTTGTCGTGCAGGATCTTCTTCAGGGCGTGGAACACTTCAGCACCCCAGCGCAAGGCTTCGCGGAAGCTGGGTGCGCCCACGGGGATGATCATCAACTCTTGCAGGTCGAGGTTGTTGTTGGCGTGCTCGCCGCCGTTCATGACGTTCATCATGGGTACGGGCATCTGCACGCTGCCCATGCCACCAAAGTAGCGGTACAAAGGCAGACCAGCTTCTTCGGCTGCAGCACGGGCCACGGCCATGGACACGGCCAACATGGCGTTGGCGCCAAGGCGGGACTTGTTCTCGGTGCCGTCCAAGTCAATCAATGTCTTGTCCAGGAATGCTTGCTCGGAAGCGTCCAAGCCCAACACGGCTTCAGAGATTTCGGTGTTGATGTGCTCAACGGCCTTCAACACGCCCTTTCCGAGGTAGCGCTTCTTGTCGCCATCACGCAGTTCAATGGCTTCACGGGAACCGGTGGATGCGCCCGAAGGCACGGCTGCACGGCCCATGGTGCCGGATTCCAGCAACACGTCGCATTCAACGGTAGGGTTGCCACGGGAGTCCAGAATTTCGCGGCCGACGATGTCAACAATAGCGCTCATTAGTTTCTTTCCAGTTCAAAAACACACAAACAAAAAACGTCAGATTCCATCATGCAGCCGTTCACTGGAAATCATCTTCCAGGAATGGGGTTTTTTTGGTTACGGAATCCAGCGCCACCAAAGTTTCCAACAATGTTCTCATGTGACGCAGCGGGACGGCATTCGGACCATCCGACCAAGCGTCCACTGGCCGGGGGTGGGTTTCCATAAAGAGGCCGGCCACACCTGCTGCCACTCCGGCACGGGCCAACACAGGCACCATTTCGCGCGCACCACCACTGCTGCCACCCAAACCACCCGGCTTTTGTACCGAATGCGTCACATCGAATACCACTGGGGCACCTGATTTGCGCATTTCAGCCAGGCTGGTCATGTCGGCAACCAGATTGTTGTAGCCAAAACTCACACCACGTTCACAAGCCAGAAAACGGTCCGGAGTAAGGCCGGCTTCTGTTGCAGCCGCGCGTGCCTTGTCAATCACGTTCTTCATGTCCCAAGGCGCGAGGAACTGCCCCTTCTTGATGTTTACGGGCTTGCCGCTTTGCGCGACTGCACGGATGAAGTCCGTCTGGCGGCAGAGGAAAGCGGGGGTTTGCAACACGTCCACCACGCTTGCGACTTCGGCTACATGCGACTCGTCATGCACATCGGTCAGGATAGGCACTTGGAGTTGGCGCCGCACTTCGTCCAAAATTTTTAGACCGGCGTCTATACCAACGCCGCGCTTGCTGGTGCCCGAGGAGCGGTTGGCCTTGTCAAAGGACCCTTTGTAGATCAAGGGAATGCCCAAGGCAGTGCAAGCCTCTTTCAACTGGCCTGCCACCTCTAAGGACATTTCCAGTCCTTCGATGGAACAAGTGCCAGCAATCAGGAAAAAGCGTTGATCCAAACCAACGTCGAAGCCACACAGTTTCATCAGGCGACTGCTTTCAGGTTCTTGCCACCGTTCTGATGTTCAACAGCTGCCTTGATAAAGGCATTGAACAGCGGATGGCCATCCCAAGGAGTGGACTTGAACTCAGGGTGAAATTGCACGCCCACAAACCAAGGGTGAACGCTCTCGGGCAACTCAACGATTTCAGTCAGTTGTTCGCGTTGAGTCAGGGCGGAGATGACCAATCCTGATGCCCGCAGAGCATCCAGGTAGTTGACGTTGGCCTCGTAGCGATGGCGGTGACGCTCTGTCACCACATCGCCGTAAATTCGGTGTGCGAGTGTGTCTTTCGCGACGTCCGAGCTTTGGGCGCCCAAGCGCATGGTGCCGCCGAGGTCGGAGTTGGCATCTCGCGTTTTGATGGTGCCGTCCGCGTCTTTCCACTCGGTGATCAATGCGATCACGGGATTCGGGCTCTCCGGCTCAAATTCGGTGCTGTTGGCATCCTTCAAACCGGCCACGTGGCGGGCGAATTCGATGGTCGCGACTTGCATGCCCAAGCAGATGCCAAGGTAGGGCACTTTGCTTTCACGGGCAAAGCGTGCGGTACTGATCTTGCCTTCAATGCCGCGCTTGCCGAAGCCACCGGGCACCAGAATCGCATCGTACTTGGCCAGCTGATTCACGCTGGCGCTGTCGATGGTTTCAGAGTCCACGTGTTCGATCTTGACGCGCACATGGTTCTTCATGCCGGCGTGGCGCAGGGCTTCGTTGACCGACTTGTAGCTGTCGGTCAGGTCCACATATTTGCCGACCATGGCGATCGTGACCTCGCCCTGAGGGTGTTCGGTCTCGTAGACCAAGTCATCCCAACGCTTGAGGTTGGCGGGTGGCGTGTTCAGGCGCAGTTTGTCGCAGATCAGGCCGTCCAGGCCTTGCTCGTGCAGCATGCGGGGCACTTTGTAGATCGTGTCCACATCCCACATGGAGATCACGCCCCACTCAGGCACGTTGGAAAACAAAGATATTTTGGCGCGCTCTTCGTCGGGAATCGGACGGTCTGCGCGGCAAAGCAAAGCATCCGCCTGAATACCAATTTCGCGCAATTGCTTGGCCGTGTGTTGAGTGGGCTTGGTCTTGAGTTCGCCGGCAGCGGCAATCCAAGGCAAATAGCTCAGGTGCACAAAGGCGCTGTTGTTGGGGCCGAGCTTGAGGCTCATCTGGCGTACGGCTTCAAGGAAGGGGAGCGATTCGATATCCCCCACAGTTCCACCGATTTCGACAATCGCCACGTCTACTGCATCGGCCTCGCCGAAGCGTGCACCACGCTTGACGAACTCCTGGATTTCATTGGTGACGTGGGGAATGACCTGTACGGTCTTGCCCAAGTAGTCACCACGGCGCTCTTTGTCGAGCACGCTCTTGTAGATTTGGCCAGTGGTGAAGTTGTTGGTTTTGCGCATGCGCGTTTCAATGAAACGCTCATAGTGTCCGAGGTCGAGGTCGGTCTCAGCGCCGTCGTCGGTGACAAACACCTCGCCGTGCTGCAGGGGCGACATGGTCCCGGGGTCAACGTTGAGGTAGGGGTCCAGCTTGATGAGGGTGACTGTCAGGCCCCGCGATTCCAGGATCGCAGCAAGGGAGGCTGAGGCGATTCCCTTTCCAAGGGAAGACACCACACCGCCGGTGACGAAGACAAATTTGGTCATGTCAGGGGCGAACCTGAGGGTTCGATGAGGTGGTAAAGCGAGATTATAGGCGTCTGCTACATTGCGGCGGTCTGCGGTGGCACCATCGTGCTTGCCGTCATCACGAAATGAGTACGACATGGACCTTTCCGGTAAGCACATTGTTCTGGGTTTGACAGGTGGAATAGCCTGCTACAAAGCAGCCGAGCTCTGCCGCGCATTGATCAAGCAAGGCGCTACGGTGCAGGTGGTCATGACAGAAGCAGCCGCGCAATTCATCACGCCCGTCACGATGCAGGCCCTGAGTAATCGCACGGTGTACGACTCCCAGTGGGATGCGCGTGAGCGGAACAACATGCCGCATATCAACCTGAGTCGGGAAGCTGATGCCATTCTGATCGCGCCCTGCAGCGCCGATTTCATGGCCAAGTTGTTGCACGGTCGCGCAGACGATCTTTTAAGCCTGATGTGCCTTGCGCGCCCCATCGAAACGGTGCCCCTGCTGATTGCACCTGCCATGAACCGCGAGATGTGGGCCCACCCAGCGACTCAGCGCAATCTATCCCAGTTGCGCGCAGATGGCACCCATGTGTTGGGTGTTGGGAACGGTGACCAGGCCTGCGGCGAGACGGGCGACGGACGCATGTTGGAGCCCGAAGAGCTGCTGCTAGAAGTCATTGCATTTTTCCAGCCCAAGTTGCTTGCGGGGCAGAGAGTGGTGGTCACTGCTGGTCCTACCTTTGAAGCGATTGACCCTGTGCGTGGAATCACCAACCTTTCCAGCGGAAAGATGGGCTTTGCGATTGCACGTGCCGCGCAGGAGGCGGGAGCGGAAGTGACCTTGATCGCCGGTCCGGTGTCTTTACCTACACCACGAGGTGTCGCCCGTATGGATGTGAAATCTGCATTAAATATGCATGCAGCGACCATGGAATGTGCGCGGGCAGCTACTGTTTTTATAGCAACGGCGGCGGTGGCGGATTGGCGTCCCGCGACTGCGGCAGATCAAAAGCTCAAAAAGGACGGCAGCGGCGCGACCCCGCAGCTGGAGTTTGTGGAGAATCCGGACATCCTGGCAGAAGCGGCATCCAGCCCGCGTGCGATCGAGGGGAAGCTATTCTGCGTGGGTTTCGCGGCCGAAAGCCATGATCTTTTGGCTCATGCGACAGCCAAGCGGCTCCGTAAAAAAGTGCCCCTGTTGGTGGGCAATATCGGGCCCGCAACCTTCGGACAAGACGACAATGCCCTGCTGTTGGTGGACGCCCAATGCGCTACCGAACTCCCCCGCGATACCAAGCTTCAACTCGCGCGCCAATTGATGGCCGAAATCGCCAAGCGCTTGCATTCCCATTGAAAGAATTTCATGAAAATCGACGTCAAGATCATTGATCCCCGCCTGACCAACAATCTGCCCACCTACGCCACGCCGGGCAGCGCTGGGCTGGACCTGCGCGCTTGCCTGGATGCGCCCCTCAACTTGGCGCCCAATGCGTGGCAACTGGTGCCCACCGGCATGGCGATCTACCTCGAAGACCCAGCTTACGCCGCTTTGATCCTGCCGCGCTCCGGCTTGGGGCACAAACATGGCATTGTGTTGGGCAACTTGGTGGGTCTGATCGACAGCGATTACCAGGGGCAGCTGATGGTGAGTGCCTGGAACCGCAGTGAGGTCCCGTTCACTATCGAGCCGATGGAGCGGATCGCACAGTTGATGATCGTTCCCGTGGTCCAAGCCCAATTCAATGTTGTCACCGAGTTCCCCGCGTCACAACGCGGGGAGGGTGGCTACGGCTCTACCGGAAAAGCTTGATCGGCTCAGTGCAGGTGTCCGCTCCCGGGCCCTTGCTCGTGCAAGGGTTGTATGCGGAAAAAACCAGTACCGAGGGTGCCGGAGCCGATTTCTTCCTCCGTCGCTTCGCGCACTGACTCCACCTTCATCTGGATGCGAATCGCAATGCCAGCTAGAGGGTGATTGCCGTCCAGCACCACATGCTCTGGGTAGATGTCGGTGATGGTGTAGAGCGCTTCTTTGGGCGCGTCCGGGTTGCAGCCTTCAGGTAAAGCATAGCCTTCCATGGTCAGGCCCTCTTGCAAGTCTGCCGGGAACAGGGTGCGTGGCTCGAGAAAGATCAGCTGGTCATTGAAGTCGCCAAACGCCTGATCCGGTTCAATTTGTAATTGGACCTTGTCGCCAGCCACATGGCCTTGCAAGGCGGCTTCAATCGAGGGCAGCAAGTCACTGCCGCCCAACAAAAACTCGACCGGCTCGTCCAAAACGTCCAGCTCTTCGCCCAAAGTGTCTTTCAGCGTCCATGTCAGGGCAACGACGCATTGTGTGGTGATTTCCATAGGCGAGAATTGTCCCATGAACATTCAAACTCCTCTCCAGCTGCTGGGCGGCATCAGCCCGGAAACCTTCATGCAACGCTATTGGCACAAAAAGCCTTTGGTGATCCGGCAGGCCATTCCCGGGTTTGCGCCTTTGTTGGAACGCATCGAGTTGTTGGAGATGGCGGCACAAGAAGACGTGGAATCGCGTCTGGTGGTGCAGGATGCTTCGGGCAAAGGCGCAGGATGGAAGTTCAAGCACGGACCGTTTGCACGCAAAGCCTTGCCACCTTTTAAGCAAGCAGGCTGGACCTTGCTGGTGCAGGGCGTGGACATGCATGACGAACGGGTGCACAGCTTGATCAACCAATTCCGCTTCGTGCCGGACGCGCGCCTCGACGACCTCATGATCAGCTATGCCACTGACCAGGGCGGCGTGGGCCCTCACTTTGACAGCTACGACGTGTTTCTCTTGCAGGCGCATGGGCGGCGCCGCTGGCGCATCGGTCGCCAGAAAGACTTGTCCCTGAAGCCGGACATGCCCCTCAAAATTCTTGCCAACTTTGAGCCTGAAGAGGAGTTTGTGCTCGAGCCCGGCGACATGCTGTATCTCCCGCCGAAATATGCCCACGACGGTATCGCCGAAGGCGAGTGCATGACTTATTCCATCGGCTTCCGTTCCCCCTCGCAGTCTGAGTTGGCGCAGGAAGTTTTGCAGCGACTCGCGGAGCAGGCTCTGGATGAGTTGCCAGCGACCTTGTATGCCGATCCCAAGCAATCAGCAGTAAAAGCGCATGCGGCTCTACCTGCAACCATGCTGGAGTTCGCCCAGTCCGCGGTGCACGCCGCTCTCAAAGACCCCAAGGCAGTTGCACGTGCTTTGGGAGAGTATCTGAGTGAGCCCAAAGCGAATGTCTGGTTTGATGGAGAGGGCCAGGATGTTGATGGCGCTATCCGCTTGGATCGCCGGACACGCATGCTCTACGACGAGCATCACGTCTTCATCAATGGCGAAAGCTTCAACGCCTCAGGACGGGATGCGCAGTTGATTAAGCGGCTGGCCGATCAGCGTTACTTGGAAGCCAAAGAGGTTCAACGTCTGAGTGAGGGCGCACGGGACCTTGTGCAAGACTGGTGTGATGCGGGCTGGTTACATGTCGACCAATGAGCCTCCTGTGTTGAGCGCTGGCACTTTTTCCGGCCCCACGGAGTTTGCCCAGCGCTTCCGCGATTTCATGGCGGTTGCAGCTGCCCAGAAATGGCCACACATGGTGTGGAGTGATGTCAACTTTGAAGACTGGCCTTTGCGTGAAAAGGCGGTCGTTGAGGCCTTGAATGCTTGGGCCGGGCCGGGTCGCAAACTCACCATGCTCGCTAAGCGTTACAACCAAGTCACGCTGCTCCATCCCCGTTTTGTTCAATGGCGTGGTACCTGGAGCCACCTAGTGGATTGCCGTGTGGTGAAGCATCTGGACGACAGTGAAATGCCCAGTGCATTGGTGGGGCCTGAGTGGTTTTTGCATAGACGCGAACTCACCCGATCTATCGGCGTATTCGGTAACGAGCCTCGCGTGCGTGTCGAATTAACAGAACTGTTAGACGAGTGCAGACGCCAAAGCTCGCCCGGATTTCCTGCAACAACATTGGGTCTCTAGGGCTTCAAGAGGGTTTACCCGAATGCACTGTTTTGGGTCTTGTATAATTTCAAGCTCTGGTGGAAAGAGACCGAATGCTTTTCGTCAGGGCTGGGTGGCTTGCCATCCAGACAATTTCCGGAAATTGTTTCGTTAACTCACTGAAGTCTTTAAAAATGAACAAGTCTCTCGTTTTGGCAGCTTTGATCGCTGCTGCCGCCCTGGCTGCTTGCGGTAAAAAAGAAGAAGCTGCTCCTGCTGCCGCTCCTGCTGCTGTTGAAGCTCCTGCCGCCGCTGCTTCCGCTCCTGCTGCTGACGCATCTGCTCCTGCTGCTCCCGCAGCTGCTGCTTCCGAGCCAGCCAAGCAGTAATCTGCTTGCAGACGAAAAAAAACCACCGCAAGGTGGTTTTTTTTCGTCCCCGCATCACCCGCCAAGGTGATGTAAAAATTTACTTGATGTCGTCCGCAATCACTTTGACGATGCGTTGAGCTGTTGCAGAGCTCTCTGCATTGCCATCGGCATCCAGTACGCTGACGGTGGATTTCTCCCCCACGCTGCGCACTGCAATGCGGTACTTGGTAGCTTCATTGGCTTTTTTGGAGCCACTGAACATTTTGCTAAAGAATCCAGGCTCGGAGTTCTCTGAGGTCAGATTCTGGTACCGCACAAAGTAGATGCCTTGTTTGCGATCCCGGTCTTCCACCGTGAAACCAGTCCGATCCAATGCCAGACCCGTGCGGCGCCATGCGCGGTCGAACCCTTCTTCCAATTGCACTACGGGTTGCCCATTCACATTGCCCACCACGGCCACGGGTTTCGGAGTGCTGTTCGCAACCAAAGCCTTGGACTGCTCTTGGGAAACTCCCAGTTTCACCATCAGACGGCGGAGAAATTCAGCTTCCAGTTCAGGGTCTGCTGGGCGTGGCTGCCACACTGTCTGGTTGGTGCGGTCAGCCGTGTAAACCTCGGCCATGCCACGGTGGCTAATGAAAATTTCTGTATTTCCATTTGCGTCCCGCTCCAGGCGTGTACGGAACTTGTCCCGTTCCGGGGTGGAGTAGAACGAATCCAGCAGTTTGCCCAAAGAGGCTCGGATGAAGTCTTGTGGAATCTTGGCCCGGTTTTCCGCCCAGTCGGTTTCCATGATGCCCAGCTTGTCCTGGTCCATCGCCAGCAAAAATCCGTTTTCCTGCCAGAAGTCCTTGACCGGTTCCCATAGCTTCTCCGCTGGGCGGTTCACAACAAGCCAACGCTGGTTGCCGGCACGCTCAATGCGCACGTCACCCACTGCGACCGCGGCGATTACAGCCTTGGATGTCTCAACCTGCCCCGCTTTGGACGCATTGGCAGATACTGCGCCGCCCACTACGGTGTAAGGCGTTTCCTTGCTGAGTTGGGTCAAGTCCGGTGGCACGTCCAGCTTGGGAGCCTTGGCCGCGGATCGGTAATCCACTTTGTCAGTTTCGAGCGCAGAACAGGCCCCAAGGGCCAAGGTCGCGCCTAGCAAAATCACTTTAGAAATGGAATTCACGGATTTCCTCAAAAAAGGGTCAGGAGCTCAGATCAGTCCGGCGGACTGCAGGGCACGCTCAAGAACCGGTTGGCTCGCGTCCGTCAAAGGCGTCAAGGGCAAACGTAACGCAGGCTTGCTCAGGCCCATGCGCGACACAGCCCATTTCACCGGGATCGGGTTGGACTCAACGAATAGAGCCTTGTGCACGGGCAAAAGTTTCATTTGAATTTCCATGGCGCGGGCCACATCGCCGGCAATAGCTGCCACACACAACTCATGCATGAGGCGGGGCGCCACGTTCGCAGTGACGCTCACATTGCCATGTCCACCGCACAGCATCAATGCCACCGCAGTCGGGTCATCACCGCTGTAGATGGAGAACTCTTTGGGGGCGTCCTTGATCAACCATTGCGCCCGTTCGATATTGCCGGTGGCCTCCTTGATGCCCACAATGCCTGGCACCTGTGTCAAACGCAACACAGTATCGTGGGCCATATCGGCCACGGAGCGCCCGGGTACGTTGTAGAGCACGATAGGCAAATCGCCGGTGGCTTCAGCAATGGCCTTGAAGTGCTGGTATTGGCCCTCTTGCGTAGGCTTGTTGTAGTAAGGCACGACTTGCAGTTGGCAATCGGCGCCCACCTGTTTTGCAAATTTCGCCAAGGCGATTGCCTCGCGGGTGGAGTTGCCGCCGCAACCTGCCATGATCGGTACGCGCCCCGCGGATTGCTCGACGGACACGCGGATGATTTCGCAATGTTCTTCAACACTGACAGTGGGGGATTCACCCGTCGTACCCACCACGCCGATGCAGTCGGTGCCTTCGGCGATATGCCAATCGATGAGTTTGCGCAGCGCGGGGTAATCCACGGAGCCGTCATCAAGCATCGGAGTGATAAGGGCTACGATGCTGCCCCGGATTGGACCTTTAGAAGCGTTCATGTCGAGTGTTGAATCAGTAAACAAACATTTTAACTAGAGTGCATAACGCGCCGGAGCGTCACTGTGTGCACTGGGGGTAAAGTTTCTCAGTGCTGCAATGCGCTGAACGAATCGGTCGGGCTGATCCACAAAACCGTTTTCATACGCCACGATGTGCAAGTCTTTGCACATGTCTAACAGCTCTCCGTTTTTCAGCAGAAAGTCGGGCCGGGCCGGGCGCCCCACCGTTTCGTTGCCGGCGGCAAATGTCTCATAGAGCAGAACACCGCCCGGAGCGAGGCTGGCCAGCAGTGTACCCATCAGGGGACGCCACAAGTAATTGGTCACTACAACGGCATCGAACATTTCGGGTTCGGAGGCTCCATCTCTAGCAAGCGGCCACGGCCCGTTCTCAATGTCAGCTTCTATCAGTCTGGCAAGTGGTACCAATTGGCGCGCGCCGCTTAAGTCTCTATCGACCCCCGTCACTTTGCAACCGAGCCTCGCAAACCATTCCAAATGGCGGCCGCTCCCGCAGGCAACGTCCAAAACCGAAGTGCCTGAGGGAATGAGGTGGCTCCAGCGCTGAATCCACGGCGATGGCGCGGACACCTGCGTATGTGGTTTGTGCATCACTTGGGTTTCACTTCATCTTTCAGCGCTGCCATGGCCATGTTTTCCACCACACCCGGAAGCAGAAGCTTCAAAAAACGCCCCAGCTTGCCTTGGGCCGTCATCACCACTTCACGTTGGCGGTTTTGCATACCTGTGGCGATCAGATAGGCGCACTCGGATACGGTCATGGCTTTGTCTTCCTTGAGGCCACTGGATCCGGCTACTTCGCCCTTGGCATTCAGTCCGTGCGCACGGATATCAGTCAACACTACGCCGGGGAAAGCAGTGGTCACGCTAACGCGGGAAGGTTTGAGCTCTGCACGCAACGCTTCGAAAAAGCCTGTCATCGCAAATTTGGAGGCGCTGTAAGCCGTACGCCCGGGCACGCCGATCAGACCCGCCAGTGACGACACCGCGACGATGCGCCCTTGGGTCTGCTTGATGTGCGGCAGCGCAGCGTGGGTGCACCACACACTGCCCCACAGGTTGATACGCATGAGGTCTTCATACCAATGCAGGTCTTGGGCATCTACATCCTGAAACAGCGCTTGGGCAGAGACGCCCGCGTTGTTGACCAAGGTGTCAATGCGCCCG
The DNA here is from genome assembly GCF_002163715.1 of Curvibacter sp. AEP1-3. Taxonomy (GTDB): domain Bacteria; phylum Pseudomonadota; class Gammaproteobacteria; order Burkholderiales; family Burkholderiaceae_C; genus Allorhodoferax. The sequence continues at coordinate 1,174,320 of NZ_CP015698.1, read as the reverse complement.
AAAGCATCAATCGTGGCTTGAACCAGGCTGCGGCATTGTGCTTCGATCGACACATCCGTGGGCACCACCAGAACCTCACTTCCCCTGGCGCGACAAACATCTGCCACCGCGTCCAAACGCTCGCGTTTGCGGGCGGCCAACACGAGGTTCATTTCAGCGCCGTAGCGTGTAGCCAGTTGACGCGCGAGCTCGGCACCTATGCCCTCAGAAGCGCCGGTAATGATGGTGACAGGGATGTTTTTGGTCATAGCAGGAAAACTCAAAAGCAGGCCCAAAGCTGATTGGCCATCTGCACCATGAAATCAGGTTGGGCGTACAAGGTGAAAACAGCGGTCAGCAGCACGCACAAGGCCAGTGTGGTCGCAGTTTTTTTGAGCATGGAGGTTGGTTTCAAGCGGCTTGAGGAGCGCGGGTAATGGGCGCTTCACGTACCGGCAGATTTACCAGTGCAGCGGCCACGCCCAGTGCGATGGCGATGTACCAGACGATGTCATAACTTCCGGTGCGGTCATACAAGTAGCCACCCAGCCACACGCCCATGAAGGATCCGATCTGGTGGCTGAAGAAAACAAATCCTCCCAGCATGGACAAATGCGCCACACCGAAAATCTGGGCAATGGTTGCATTGGTGGGTGGAATGGTAGATAGCCACAGCACCCCCATGACAGAAGCAAATACATACACACTCATGGGGGACAGCGGCACCAGCAAAAACAGGCTGATGGCTACCGCCCGCGCGAAGTAGATAAATGCAAGGATGTACTTCTTCGGCAGCTTCTGGCCCAGCACACCTGCTGCGTAAGTGCCGAACACATTAAAGAGGCCGATCAACGCCAGCGCATAGCTCGCGACCTGGGGTGACAAGCCTTTGTCTTTCAGGTAGCTGGGCATGTGCACTCCGATAAACACCACTTGGAAGCCGCACACAAAGTAACCTGCCATCAGCAATTGAAAGCTCGGGTATTTGAAGGCCTCGCGCAGTGCCTGCCCTATGCTTTGCTGACGCGCCGGGGCTGAAGCTCCGCCGAATGCAGGTTCTTTCAGCCCGCGTGCCAGCGGAATCATCAGCAGAGTGGCCGCTGCCAAGGCCAGCAAGGCCTGCTGCCAGCCAAAGTGGCTGATCAAAAAGCCTTCAGTGGGCACCATCAAAAACTGGCCGAACGAGCCTGCTGCCGCTGCGACCCCCATGGCCCAGGAACGCTTCTCTGCTGGCACATTGCGGCCGATCACGCCGTAAATCACGGCATAGGTCGTGCCCGCTTGCGCCATGCCGATCAGGGCGCCGGTAGCCAAGGTGAACATCAATGGGGTAGTGGTCAATGCCATGCCGCACAAGCCCAGCGCGTACAACAGCGCCCCGATGATGATCACCCGGAATGCCCCGAACCGGTCGGCGGCCATGCCCGCAAAAATGCCGCTCAAGCCCCACGCCAGGTTCTGGATAGCGATTGCAAAAGCAAAAGTCTCGCGCGTCCAGCCCTGGGCCTGGGTGATAGGCTGCAGCCAGAGGCCGAAACCGTGACGGATGCCCATGGACAGCGTCACGATGGTGGCGCCGCACACCAGCACCTGGGACATGGAGAGGGTTTTGGGGGAAGAGCTCATCCTGCAAATGTAGCCAGTTTCGGCGGATCGTTTGCAGCGGGCGGGACACAGAGCGCCCCTGTCTCGGGTCTAAGAATCGGTATTTGCATGTATGCATATACAGTGGATTGCCGCAGTTCCCCTACAATCCGCCGCTATGGCTGTCAAACCCACCCCCGAATATTCTGAATCGTCGATCCGCGTGCTCAAGGGCCTGGAGCCCGTCAAACAGCGCCCGGGCATGTACACCCGCACCGACAACCCCCTGCACATCATCCAGGAAGTGCTGGACAACGCTGCCGACGAAGCCTTGGCCGGATACGGCAAAAAAATCAAGGTCACCCTGCATGCGGACGGCTCCGTCAGCGTGGAAGACGATGGCCGTGGCATCCCGTTTGGCATGCACCCGGAAGAAAAAGCACCCGTCATTGAGCTGGTGTTCACCCGCTTGCATGCGGGCGGCAAGTTCGACAAAGGCAAGGGCGGCGCCTACAGCTTCTCGGGCGGCTTGCACGGCGTCGGTGTGTCGGTGACCAACGCGCTGGGCAAGCGCCTGGAAGCCACCAGCTACCGCGAAGGTTCCGTCGCTCATCTGGTGTTTGAAGGCGGCGACGTGACCGAGGCCCTGCAAGTGCGCAAGGGCGGTGACGGCGACCGCAAACAGGGCACCACCGTGCGGGTGTGGCCGGACGCCAAGTATTTTGAATCCGCCGTCCTGCCCATGGGCGAGCTGACCCACTTGCTGCGCAGCAAAGCGGTGCTGATGCCCGGCGTGAGCGTGACGCTGGTGAATGAAAAGACCAAGGAAAGCCAGAACTGGCTCTACAAGGGTGGCCTGAAAGATTATTTGGGCCAGACCCTGAGCGCCGACCCCGTCATCCCCATGTTTGACGGTGAAGGCTTTGCCGATGGCAACAACGACACCTTTGCCGAAGGCGAGGGCGCAACTTGGTGCGTGGCGTTTACCGAAGACGGCGCGCCAGTGCGCGAGAGCTATGTGAACCTGATTCCCACCAGCGCAGGCGGTACGCACGAGAGCGGCTTGCGGGATGGCCTGTTCCAAGCCGTCAAAAGCTTCATCGAGTTTCACAGCCTGCTGCCCAAAGGCGTGAAGCTCATGCCCGAAGACGTGTTCGCCCGCGCCAGCTATGTGCTGAGCGCCAAAGTGCTGGACCCGCAGTTTCAAGGCCAGATCAAAGAGCGCCTCAATTCGCGCGACGCGGTGCGCTTGGTCAGTAGCTTTGTGCGCCCCGCGCTGGAGTTGTGGCTCAACCAGCATGTGGATTACGGCAAAAAGCTGGCGGAGCTGGCCATCAAGGCCGCCCAAACCCGCCAGAAGGCCGGCCAGAAGGTCGAAAAGCGCAAGAGCAGCGGTGTAGCCGTGCTGCCCGGCAAGCTCACCGACTGCGAGAGCCGCGACATTGCCTACAACGAGGTGTTTCTGGTCGAGGGTGACTCCGCCGGTGGTAGCGCCAAGATGGGCCGCGACAAAGAAAACCAAGCCATCCTGCCCCTGCGCGGCAAGGTGCTCAACACCTGGGAGGTAGACCGCGACCGCCTGTTTGCCAACACCGAAATCCACGACATTTCGGTCGCCATCGGCGTAGACCCGCACGGCCCCAACGACACGCCCGACCTGAGCGGCCTGCGCTACGGCAAGGTTTGTATCTTGAGCGATGCGGACGTGGACGGCTCCCACATCCAAGTGCTGCTGCTCACGCTGTTCTTCCGCCATTTCCCCAAGCTCATCGAGACCGGCCATGTGTATGTGGCTCGCCCCCCGCTGTTCCGGGTGGATGCGCCGGCCCGCGGCAAAAAGCCCGCCAGCAAGGCCTACGCGCTGGACGAAGGCGAACTCACTGCCATCCTCGACAAGCTGCGCAAAGAGGGTGTGCGTGAAGGCGCTTGGTCCATCAGCCGCTTCAAAGGCTTGGGCGAAATGAATGCCGAGCAGCTGTGGGACACCACGCTCAACCCCGACACACGCCGCCTGTTGCCGGTCATGCTGGGCTCCATCAACTTCGGCGACACAGAAGCGCTGATCACCAAGCTTATGGGCAAGGGCGAGGCATCGTCCCGCCGCGAGCTGATGGAATTGCACGGCGACTCGGTAGAGATCGACGTCTGATGCACCTGCGTGCTGCCGCGTCCCGTTTCGCTATGAAAAAAGTAGCTGCTTGCGCAATATGGATGTGCGCTACAGCCGCTTTTGATGCCAAAGCCGATGTGTGGGTCTATGTGGATCCGCAGGGTAAAACGTATCTTTCCACCGAGCAAGTGGACGATCGCTATACGTTGTTTTTCCGCGCTTCTATCCGTGGCCTGCAGTCCGGCGCTGATGCCACTGTCCCGCAGGTTGTGGTGCCGGATGCGCCCGAGCTGTCCCCCAAACTGGCGGCGTTTTTTGACAATTCCTCGCGCTACCGTAAAGCCCAGCCCTTGTTGCAAGAGGCCGCCCGCAAGTACCGCCTGGACTACGAGCTGCTCAAGGCGCTGGTCACCACTGAGTCCGGCTTTGAGCCTACTGCCGTGTCGCCCAAAGGCGCGATCGGGCTCATGCAGGTCATGCCCGATACGGCACGCCGTTTTGGTGTAGACAGCGACCGCTGGATGTCGGTGGAGGCCAAGCTGGCTGACCCCAAGATCAACGTCGGCATCGGTGCACGCTATCTGCGCTTGTTGCTCGACATGTTCCCGGGCCGCACCGATCTGGCACTTGCGGCGTACAACGCAGGCGAGGGCGCGGTGCAAAAGGCGGGTAACAAAGTGCCCAATTTCAAAGAAACCCAGAACTACGTCGCCACCGTGATCGAGCTCTACGCCGCGCTCAAACCACCCGCCACAACCAGTACGTCCGTGCCGCAAGTGGTGGGCGTCAAGCCAGTGCTCAACCCTTACGGCGACGGCTATGTGTTGTCCGGCTCCCGCACGGCCTATGTGCTGGCACCCCGCGCCATGCCTGGTGGAGCCATCGGACGCGGCAACATGATCACCCCGGCTCTGCCTGTGGCCCCTGAAGATTCCCGGATTGCAGTGGACTGAACTGAAGAAACATGACTGACCAAACCACGCTTGATTTGATCCCCGACCCCGCTGAACCGACAGGTCCCGTGCCGCCCGGCGACGATGGCGAACTGAACCTGGCCACCTACGCCCAGCGCGCCTACCTGGAATACGCGCTCTCCGTCGTCAAAGGCCGTGCCCTGCCCGACGTGTGCGATGGCCTCAAGCCCGTACAGCGCCGCATTTTGTACAGCATGGGCCGCATGGGCCTGGGCTTTGGAGGCGCCAATGGCAACGCCGGTGCCAAGCCGGTCAAAAGCGCCCGCGTGGTTGGCGATGTGCTGGGCCGCTTCCACCCGCATGGCGACCAGTCGGCATACGACGCCTTGGTGCGCATGGCGCAAGACTTTTCGCAGCGTTACCCGCTGGTCGATGGTCAAGGCAACTTCGGTTCCAGAGACGGCGACGGTGCCGCTGCCATGCGCTATACCGAAGCCCGGCTGGCCAAAATCACCACGCTGCTGCTGGACGAAATCGACCAAGGCACGGTGGATTTTCAGCCCAACTACGACGGCTCTACCGAAGAGCCCAAGCAGTTGCCTGCGCGCCTCCCGTTCAGCCTGCTCAACGGCGCCAGCGGCATTGCCGTGGGCCTGGCCACCGAAATCCCCAGCCACAACCTGCGTGAAGTGGCCGACGCATGCGTCGCGCTCATCAAGAACGACAAGCTGTCTGACGACGAACTGTTCACCTTGATTCCTGGCCCCGACTTTCCCGGTGGTGGCCAGATCATCAGCAGCGCCAGTGACATTGCCGATGCCTACCGCAGCGGCCGCGGCAGCCTCAAGGTGCGCGCGCGTTGGAAGATTGAAGACCTGGCCCGCGGCCAGTGGCAGCTGGTGGTTACCGAGTTGCCGCCCGGCGTGAGCAGCCAGCGCGTGCTGGAAGAGATTGAAGAACTCACCAACCCCAAAGTTAAGGCCGGCAAAAAGGCCCTGAGCCAAGACCAAACCCAGCTCAAGGCCAGCATCTTGAGCGTGCTGGATGTGGTGCGCGATGAGTCGAACAAAGACGCCCTGGTGCGCCTGGTGTTTGAGCCCAAGAGCCGTACCGTGGAGCAGCAGGAGCTGATCACAGCGCTCCTGGCCCATACGAGCCTAGAAACCTCGTCGCCCATCAACCTCACCATGGTGGGGCTGGATGGCAAGCCGGTGCAAAAGTCATTGCGCCAGATGCTGGTGGAATGGGTGGCCTTCCGCGCCAGCACCATCGAGCGGCGCAGCCGCCACCGCTTGGGCAAGGTGCTGGACCGCATCCACATCCTGGAAGGCCGCCAGACGGTGTTGCTCAACATCGACGAGGTGATTGCCATCATCCGCAACAGCGATGAGCCCAAGGCCGCGCTGATTGCCCGCTTCTCCTTAAGCGAACGTCAGGCCGAAGACATTCTGGAAATCCGCCTGCGCCAATTGGCGCGCTTGGAAGCCATCAAGATCGAGCAGGAGCTGTCGGAACTGCGCACCGAGCAAGGCAAGCTGGAAGAGATTCTGGGCAGCCCCGCCGCACTGCGCCGCTTGATGGTGAAAGAGATTGAGGCGGACGCCAAAGTGTTTGCCGACCCGCGCCGCACACTTATCCAGGCCGAGAAAAAGGCCGTGGCCGAAGTGAAGGTGGTGGACGAGCCGGTGACGGTGGTGGTGTCTGAAAAAGGCTGGGTGCGTGCCCGCACCGGCCATGGCCACGAGGCGTCTACCTTTGCCTTCAAGGCGGGTGACGGCCTGTACGGCACCTTCGAATGTCGCACGGTGGATACGCTGCTTGTGTTCGGCTCCAACGGGCGCATCTACACGGTGCCGGTGTCTGCACTGCCCGGCGGGCGGGGTGATGGCCAACCGGTCACCACGCTGCTGGAGTTGGAGGGCGGCACGCAAATCCTGTACTACTTTGCTGGCCCGTCCAGCGCGCAGCTGCTGCTGTCCGGCAGCGGTGGCTACGGCTTTATTGCCAGCGTCGAGAACATGACCTCGCGCCAGAAAGCCGGCAAGGCCTTTGTGGGCGTGGGCGAGGGCGAAACCCTGTGTGCGCCGTCTGTGGTGTCGGGTGCGCAAGGCAAGGTCACGGTAGTTGGCACGCCTGCAACAGGGGTTGCACCTGCTACCCACGTGGCCTGCGCTTCCACCGGCGGGCGCATCCTGACCTTTGAGATCACCGAACTCAAGACCATGACCAATGGTGGCCGCGGTTTGATGCTGATCGACCTGGAAGACAAAGACACCCTGGCCGGCGCTGCCGCCTACACCCGCAGCATCCGCATCGACGGCATCGGCCGCGGCGGCAAAGAGCGGGACGAAACCCTGGAAATCCGCAGCCTCAACAACGCCCGCGCAGCGCGTGGCCGCAAGGGCAAAGCGGCGGACTTGGGCTTCAAGCCGAACCGGGTGACAAGGGTGGAGTGATGGGCCAAGCAGCCGGGTAATCCGGCTGCTTGGCAGCGGTTGCCGGCTTGTACGGATTCACTTGGATACCGCAAGTGGCTCAGCCGCGGCCAACTTGAGATCTTCTTCTGCGAGTCTCTCTTTGGCTAGCTTGCTTGCCAACTCCAGCGTAATGTGAGCTTCTTTCTTGGCCACTTGTAGAGCTTTTTTCGCAGCGCTGCTTGCAACTTGCAAAATTTCCTTGGCGTATTCAGTCATCTCCGAAGCGCCAACGGTCCCTTTTGCCGCCATCGCCATCGCGGCAGCTTCTAGTGCATGGTCGACAATGGCTTCGGCTCTCGCCACATCTAAAGCTACGAGTTCCGCCTGCTTCAAAATTTTCTGCATCGATTGCTCATCTGTTTTCTGTACTTTGGTCATATCACCTACTGTTTTGATCTGGGTCAATACTAGTTACCCTTTACAGGGGGCGTATGTGCGTCACCGTACACAAAACTGATATCAGCGCAGCATATATTGCCCGCAACCTTGCAAGGCGCCAAGGTTCCGGGGTTCGGTTCGGATAATCCTGAGGCAGACGCACGGGAAACACTTATTCCAACGTTGCCTGTCAAGGTTTTGTCGGGTGGAGGCCGACATTCAACTCTTGGTGGATGTGGACTATTTCTCGCTCATGGCGAGCATGCATTCAGTGAATGCAGGTGACCAGTGGGCCTTGGCCCAATGGCTTACTTTCACGGACTTGCGAAGTCCGGCTTTCCAAAACGGGTCCTCCTGGTAGAGCGACTCTGCTTCGGCTTTGGAATCCACGTTGAGGATCCAAATGCCGCCCTGGGGGACGCCGTCAGGCGTGTCTCGTAGCGCGCCGGAAGCAACGACACAATCACCATGGGCTGCCAAAAAAGCCACATGGTTCGACATGTGCAACGCCCGCTCTGGAAGCCGTTCAGGCTGGTCGGTGTCAATGTCTTCGAATTGAACAATGAACAACATGGCAATTCCTCAAATTAGGGAACATGATTCTAGAAATATCGAAAAATATTGCGGAAATGTGGTTCCCATTTAAAGCAAACAAACATTCTTGAACTGCTGCTCAATCAATAGTTCTTCGCACACACGCCATCGGCGCTAGAGCCGGAATTCATCAAGAACAAACTCCAACCATCCGCCCCGTCCACTTGCCGTAGAGCTTGACGGGAACTGCCTGGCCGCCGGCTGTGGGGGGCATCATGATGGTGCTGGTGGAGACGAGGCCGATGTCGTAACTGCGGCTGTCGTAGCGACCATCCATTTTCATTTGCACTTGGGTGTCGGTGGCGCAGTTGATGGTGCCGCTGATCTTGCCCATGCTCACGGTCAGGCTCTGTACCGAGCATTGCGCCGCTTATGCGGATGTCGTTAAACGAGTTGGGCTTGATCTCAAGCTAGGTCGTATGCCTGTAAGGAGCCAAAAACGTAAGCTGTAACCGAGTTTGCGGCTGAGGACTGCCCTGTAACCCGTGCCATACTTGGTTTCATGAAGCCAAATTCTCTATCCTCGCGTGCGATCTTGAGAGTGACCTCACAATGATCGCTCGCTGGTTTAGATCGTTTGCATTCGTTGGTGCGATTGCCCTGGTGGGATGCTCCTCTTTGCCAGCCCCTGTGGTGAATGAGCTGGCGCCACTTAACGAGGGTGAATCCGACGCTTACGCGGTCTCCCCGACGTCTATCTTTCCATCGCAGAGCAACTGGGAGGTTGCTGCCGAGCACCGCAGTCACGCGCCCCCTGAGTCCGAGCTGGTTTCAGGACGCATTCTGGTTTGGGCTAATCGGGAAGCAGTGGGATTGTTTGTGGGGTTGTTTGCCGATACATTTCTACCATGGACCCACATTGGCATCATTTCGGTCGAATCGGATGGAGTTTGGGTCTACGACACTAACGCGATCAGGATATCGTTGAAAGGTGAAACACTGCCCGACGCCGAAGCGGGGGGAACGCGGCGCATTCGTTATCAGGACTATGTGCTCTCTGATCGTGTCTATGGACTGTATGACCCGCCCGAAGATGTGAACGTGGAGCTTATGCTGGACTTTGTCAGAATGCATTTCAAGCGCGCCACCCGTTTCGATGCACACTTCAACAGTGCGGACGCTAGCGAGCTTTACTGTTCTGAACTGGTGGCACTTGCCTTTGAAGCGGGGGGGGGGGCCAAAATGATGCCTGAGCCGGTGCGTGTCAATCGTTCATTTGACTTGGTCCGCAGTTGGATGAACATTCCATCCCACGGCTTTTATCTTCCAGGTCGTTTGGTCACTCCTGAGCGTCAAATTGCACTTTGGAGCCGCGTTTTTTCGCCCGCTCAAATCCTTGCCTTTTTCGAGGCGCAGTCTGAGTTGGCACGTCGCTTAAATTACGAGACTCGGCTCGGTCAACTGATGGGTTGGAACACTTCCGCGAGTTCGATGGTTGACGCCTTGACGCTGCGCAGTGCGCCGCAGCGTTTTTTGGATGCCAGCCTTGCAGCTGTCGCCACGGACACGCGACGTGCACCAGACCCGATCGCCGTTCAACGTGAGGTGCTTCGAGTGGCTGAAAAGCACTTCGCTGTCGCCAGTCCACGCTAAATCCCTTGCCGACTTACCTTCTACGCCAGACGGTGAGTGGCACATACATCGGCGGGCTACACAGTTGCTTTCATACGTTTGGAATGGCTTTGTCAGAAATAGCCCCATACAAGGTTAGTCGTTGGGGAGTCGCATGCGACGTTATTCCGCAACAAAACGCCTGACGTATAAGTCAAAATTCGCGGATGAAGGGTTTGTATTGCTCTGAATTGATGGGAATCAAATTAGGATGGGCCTTAACATTTCTTTACATTGAGTTGAAATCTTATGAAATTCCAACCTCTCGCCTTGATTGCAGCTGGTCTGATGGCCACCATATCAACCGCGTCAAACGCTGAGTCTTTCGAGCCTAGGGCAGTAAGTGCTGGTGTGGAATACCGAATTAGTTTGGGGGGCAGTACCCGGGCCAAGCCCCCTGCGCCCACTTTCGGATTCAATGTCAATGTGATTCGGGCCCAGAACGGGCCGGCTTTTGACTTTGTGACTCCAAAACTGAGCTTGAGTGAGAATAAGTCCAAAAAACTGATTGATGTACGTTTTGATGCAGATACGAAAGCACTTCACAGCATGCATGTGAATGGTGTGAATGTTTTGACAGACGCCACGCTCCTCAATCTGAGTCCGGATGAGGTTAACCTCAAACAGACAACGGGAACTTCGGGTATCAACTATGCACTTGTTGCCGCGCTCGTTGTTGGGGCCGTAGTAATTGACGGAACAGTGGTGCAAGACGACTCGAACAAGAACAAGAAAACTCCAGCTCCAGCATGCGTACCTACTACTTTCTCAGATGTGTCGTACGTAATGAATGCTATCTGTCCATAATCTGATCAACAGTTAAGAACTCGCATAAAAAAGCCCAGACTAGTCTGGGCTTTTTTATGCGTCACTTATAGCTCATGAATCATGGACGCGACTATCTCATATGTTTAATCTTCGGCCAGATGATCCAAATGTAGCGACGTCCCCCCGTATTTGAGTAGCAAATGATCTTGGAGTCCAATCCCATAGACAGGAGATTGGACGTGAAGAAGAGATTTACCGAAGAACAAATCATTGGCTTCCTGCGGGAAGCGGAAGCGGGCCTGGCTGTAGCCGAGCTGTGCCGCAGGCATGGCTTTTCGGAGGCCAGCTACTACCTGTGGCGTAGCAAGTTTGGCGGCATGAACGTATCAGTTGCCAAGCGCCTAAAGGAGCTCGAAACTGAAAACGCACGCCTGAAGCGGCTGCTGGCCGAAGCGATGCTGGAAAACGAGGTGACGAAAGAAGCCTTGAGAAAAAAGTGGTGAGCGCACCGGCCAGACGCGAACTGGTGCGCCACCTGGTCAGCCACGGACTAAGCGAGCGTTGTTCCTTGCGCGTCATTGGCATGAGCGCCAGTGCCTACCGCTACGAGCCTGCCCAGGACCGCAACTGTGCGCTCAAGGAGAAGATCATCTCCTTGGCCCAGCGTCATCGGCGTTACGGTGCCGGAATGATTTACCTGAAGCTGCGCCAGGCAGGAGAGAAGGTCAAACACAAGCGCGTGGACCGCTTGTACGCCGAGGCAGGCTTGCAGGTGAAAAAGCGCAGGCGCAAGAAGATCCCTCTGGCAGATCGGCATCCCCTGGAACCCCCCACGGCAGCCAATCAGGTGTGGTCCATGGACTTCGTGTTTGATCGCACCGCTGAGGGGTGCAGCATCAAGAACCTGACCATCGTCGATGACGCGACCCATGAAGCTGTCGCCATTGTGAATAATCAGAAGTTGTTGAGAAAATTAAGCCAGTTTTTACTGATTTCATATAGAAGTTTATGAGACAAAGTGCAGAAGTTAGTGAGACTACTTTTTGCTAATTCCCGAATGCTGACTGTTCAAGGCGCATTGCTGCGCTTGAAATTTGACGAGCTGCGGATTCAACGGATGTGACGTACTGACCATTACCAAATTGATTTAGCTTTGCGGCAAGCCTCTCAGCCTCCAGAACAAGTCGAAATAGGCTTTTAGCAAGCACTTTTGCGGAGGGTTTACGTTTGCTAATAGTCATGTTGATTTCCAATATGAGATTTCAAAATAATTCTTCTCACTAACTTGTGCTTTTTCCCATTTACTTTTAATTGTTCACAGCCATCGTGCTGGAGCGGGCGTTGGGAGGAAACCATCTGGTGCGAATTCTGGAGCGGCTTGCCGCGACCAGAGGTCTGCCAAAGGCGATCAGAACCGACAACGGCAAAGAGTTCTACAGTCGGGCCATGCTGACATGGGCGCACGCAAGAGGTGTTCAGCTATTCCTGATCGAACCCGGCAAGCCAAACCAGAACGCTTACATCGAATCATTCAATGGACGGTTCCGGGATGTATGCCTGAACGAGCACTGGTTCACCAGCTTGCATCACGCCCGAGTTGTCGTGGAAGCATGGAGAAAGGAATACAACGAAGAACGACCAAAGAGATCGCTTGGCGGAATGACCCCGGCGGCATACGCCAAAACACTTATTCAAAAGCAGTTAAATTCAACCTTGGACTCCAAGATCATTTGCTACTCAAATACGGGGGGACGTCGAGCCTTGAGCTGACATTCTTGTCGCCCGAAACTGCTTTTGATGAATAAGTTGTTCGGACAAATTTCCTCTGCATTCGCGCCCAGTTTTGCTAGGAACAAGCTCCTACCATCCGCCCCGTCCACTTGCCGTAGAGCTTGACGGGAACTGCTTGGCCGCCGGCTGTGGGGGGCATCATGATGGTGCTGGTGGAGACGAGGTCGATGTCGTAACTCCGGTTGTCGTAGCGGCCGTCGACTTTCATCTGCACTTGGTTTTCGTTGGCGCAACTAATGGTGCCGCTGATCTTGCCCATGCCGACGGTCAAGCTTTGTACCGAGCATTGCGCAGCTGCAATTTGCTGGCGTGCATTGCTCTCCCAATCTGTTGCATCTTCTTTGGTCATACAGCCCCGTGTGTCGCTCATGGTGCGCCAGTTGGTGCGGTCGACCGATAGTTTGGTGACACCCACCCACATGCCGGGGTCGGGGCGGATGTTGTCACCCGCGTGGGCAAATGTGCTCACCAGGAGCAGGGCGAGGGCGGTGGGGGCGATGCGTGTCATGCGTGCAATAACTTCCGGCAAAAAGAAAGCCCGCAGTCTATGGACTGCGGGCTTGGGTGCCTATCCCCCAAACGGGTGATTTACGCCTGCTCACACTTGCTCCTGATTCAGGAGCTGCAAGCGCATATTCCACAAGCCTCAGCTGATTTCAAGAACAGAATTTCCGTCACTGTGTAGCACGCAAAAAGCCCTTCAAGAAGAGGATGTTGACGGTCAGTCAGGCCTTGCTGACCAATGAATAGTGGTGCCTTCACAGTTCGTTCCTGACGCTACGTTTAGCGATCACTTTGATTTTTTTGCAATTTTTTTTGCCACCTTACGCCGCTATGATCTGGCACAAATTTTTACAGGGAGATCATGATGAAGTTGGCTTTTGGTGCCGCAACTTTTGCTTGTGCTGCGTTGCTTTCGGCATGCGGTGGAGGGGGCGGTGGGAGTTCCGCAGGGGGGACGACTAGCCTCACAGGAGTTTTCTCGGACAGTGCCGTATCCGGCTTGACCTATGTGATTGGCGGGGTAGCTGCAAAGACGGATGCGTCAGGACATTTCACCTACAAGTCCGGCGATACGGTCACCTTCAAAGTCGGTGATGTGGTGCTGGGCTCTGCAGTGGCTCAGGCATTTATGAGCCCTGTCACGCTGATCAGCGGTGCGACGGACGAAACCAACGTTACTGTCACCAACATCGCCAAGTTCTTGCAAACGGTGGACGATGACAATAATCCTTCCAACGGCATCCAAATCACCAGTGGTATTCACTCAGCGGCAGTCGGCCGTACCATCAATTTTGCCCAGACTAGCAGTGCCTACGATTCAGACACGGCAGTTACGAACGCCTATGCGGCACTGAATGGTGCATCCACCTCAGGCACCCATGCGGCAGTAGGCGACTCGAACGCACAAACTCACTTGCAAGGCACGTTGTTGGCGGCCATGGCCGGTACCTATAACGGCAACTACAGCGGGTCAAGCAGTGGCACGTTTACGTTCACTGTGAATAGTGGCGGCCAAATTACTTCCGGCACGATATCGAACACTGGCGGCGCCGTGATGACCGGCAACATTGCAAGTGGCGGCGGATTCAGTTCGAGCAACCCCGGAACATTGGGCGGTAATCCAGTCACTGTGTCATTCAGCGGAACCATCAGTGCCGGGGCCTCCACGGTTTCGGGTAACTGGTCGGTTTCCGGATCCGGATACAACTTTTCGGGTACGTTCAGCGGCAAGAAGTAAAAACGCGTGCGCTCCTGATTCAGGAGCTGCTCGCGCATATTCGACGGGCGCTAGCGCCCGTTTTTACTTTAAGGCTGAGCTGTTGTTTGCACGTCGGCAGCTTCGGTCCATCCACCGCCCAGCACTTTGTACAAGGTCACCAGGTTTTGCAGTTGCTGGGTTTGCACCTGCACCTGTGCCTGTTGGGCTGCAAACAGCGAGCGCTGAGCTTCCAACACCTCAAACGAGCTGGCCGCTCCGGCTTTGAAGCGCAGGTCGGTCAGTTGCATGGTGGTCTGGGTAGCGACGAGCTGCGCGGTCTGGGCTTGCAGTTGCTCGCCCAAGGTGGCGCGGCCGGCCAAAGCATCGGCCACTTCCTTGAAGCCGGTCTGAATGGCTTTTTCGTACTGGGCGATGGCGATGTCCTTGTTCACCTTGGCAGCTTCCAAGTTGGCCTTGTTGCGGCCCGCATCAAAGATGGGCATCAGCAGCTGGGGCACAAAGGTCCAGGCGCTGGTACCGTTGCTGAACAAGGTGTCCAGGTCGTTGCTGGCCACGCCTGCGCTGGCAGTGAGCGTGATGCGCGGGAAGAAGGCTGCACGTGCTGCACCGATGTTGGCGTTCAGCGCAAGCAGGTTTTGCTCGGCCTGGCGCATATCGGGGCGGCGCACCAGCAACTCCGACGGCACCCCGGCCGGCAGGTCGCTCAAGAAGCCTTGCTCTGCCAGGCCCAGGCCGGCCGGCAGGTCCGCCGGCAAGGGCTGGCCTACCAGCAGCACCAAGGCACTTTCGTCAGTCGCACGTTGGCGGGTTTGTTGGGCCAGTGACACTTTGGCAGCTTCCAACAGGCTCTGGGCGGTGCTCAGGTCCAGCTTGGAGGCAGCTTCGTTGTCGTACTTGAGCTGCATCAGGCGCAGGCTCTCTTGCCGGGTCTTGAGTGTTTCACGGGTAATGCGCAGCAACTCGTCATCGGCCAACAGGGTCAGGTAAGTGTTGGCGACCGACGCAATCAGGCTGATTTGCACGGTCTTGCGGGCTTCTTCGGTCGCCAGCAGTTGCGACTGGGCCGCTTGGCTCAGGGCGCGCACGCGGCCGAAGAAATCCAGCTCATAGGCCGTGACGCTCAGGCCGGCGGTATAGCTGCTGGTGATGGCGCCGCTGGCAGCCGGGCCGCGGCTGCCGTTGATGCCAGCATTCACGGTGGGCAGCTGGTCGGCACGGGCCACTTGCAGCTTGGCCCGGGTCGCGTCGATGTTGAGGGCTGCCACGCGCAGGTCGCGGTTGTTCTCCAAAGACAGCTCAATCAGGCGCTTGAGGCGTGCGTCTTTGAAAAAGCTTTGCCACTCAATATCTGCCGCCGCTTTGGCTTCGGCTGTGGGTGTGCTGGATACCGCAACTTGGGGGAAGGCAGGCGCCACGGGAGCCGCGGGCCGGGTGAAGGTAGGGATAAAGCTGCAACCAGCCAGCCACAGCGCCGTCGACAGGGTGGCCAGACGCAGGGCAGGGCGTTGGAAAGAATGCTTACTCATGGGATTGCGCTCCGATCTGGTGTCCGTGTTCAACGTCGAATTGGTGTTGGCGTTCGCTGCCCTTGAAGATGCTGCGCACCACCACGAAGAAGATCGGCACGAAGAACACCGCCAGGATGGTGCCCGCTACCATGCCGCCGATCACGCCGGTGCCGATGGCACGTTGGCTGGCCGAGCCCGCACCGCTGGCAATCGCCAGAGGCAACACACCCAACATGAACGCCAGCGACGTCATGACGATGGGACGGAAGCGCAGATGCGCTGCCGACAAGGCGGACTCGATCACGCTCTTGCCTTGGGCTTGCAAGTCCTTGGCGAACTCAATAATCAAAATCGCGTTCTTGGCCGACAAACCGATGATGGTGATCAGACCCACCTGGAAGTAGACGTCGTTCGCGTAGCCGCGGAACAAGGTGGCCAACACGACACCGAACACACCCAAGGGCACGACCAAAATCACCGCCAGGGGGATGGACCAGCTCTCGTACAACGCAGCCAGGCACAAGAACACCGCCAGGATCGCGAAGGCATACAACACAGTCGCTTGCGAGCCGGCCTTCTTCTCTTCGCGGGACTGGCCAGTCCACTCAAAGCCGAAGCCTTCGGGCAGCTTGGCTGCCAGTTGCTCCATTTCGGCCATGGCCTCGCCGGTGCTGAAGCCGGGAGCTGCTGCACCGCTGATGCGCACGGCGGAGTAGCCGTTGTAGCGCACGGTTTGCATCGCGCCGGTCACCCATTGCGTGGTGGCAAAGGCAGACAAGGGCACTGCTTTGCCGCTGCTGTTGATGGCGTTGAACTTCAGGATGTCATCCGGCTGCATACGCGCCGTGCCTTCAGCTTGCACCACCACCCGTTGCAGGCGGCCCGCATTCGGGAAGTCGTTCACATAGCTCGAACCCAGCGCCGTGGAGATGGTGCTGTTGATGGCGCTGAAGCTCACACCCAAAGCGCTCGCTTTGTCGCGGTCGATGTCGATTTGCAGCTGCGGCGCATCTTCCAGACCATCAGGGCGCACTTGGGTGAGCACCTTGCTCTTGGACGCCATACCCAGCAGCTGGTTGCGTGCTCCGATGAGCGCCGCGTGGCCCTTGCCTCCGCGGTCTTGCAGGCGGAAGGTAAAGCCGGTGGCATTGCCCAATTCAGGAATGGGAGGCGGCGCCAGCGGGAAGATGAATGCATCACGGATGCCCATGAGTGCACCGAAGGCGCGGCCGGCCAATGCCTGCGCCGAATGCTCGGGGCCCACGCGCTGCGACCAGTCTTTCAGGGTCACGAAAGCCAATGCGGCGTTCTGGCCCTGGCCGGAAAAGCTAAAGCCCAACACCGCCACCATGCCTTCGACTTCAGGTTGCTTGAGAATAAAGCCTTCCACTTGCTCCATCACTTTCAAGGTGCGCTGTTGGGTGGCACCCGGGGGCAGCTGCACGTTCACGATGATGTTGCCCTGGTCTTCACCCGGCAAAAAGGAAGTGGGCAAGCGCAGGTACACCACAGCCACACCGGCAATGATGGCCACATAGATCACCAGGTAGCGGCCGGCTTTTTTCAGCAAGCGGGCCACCAGGCTTTCGTAGCCTTTGGCGGTGGAGTCAAAGCGGCGGTTAAACCAGCCGAAGAAGCCGGTCTTGGCGTGCGCGTGGCCGGCCTCGACAGGCTTGAGCAGCGTGGCGCACAAGGCGGGGGTCAGCGACAAGGCCAGGAAGGCCGAGAACGCAATGGAGCTCACCATTACCGCAGAAAACTGGCGGTAAATGTTGCCCACCGAGCCTGCAAAGAAAGCCAGCGGCACGAACACGGCAATCAACACCACGGTCACACCGATGATGGCGCCCGAAATCTGGCCCATGGCCTTCTTGGTGGCTTGCAGTGGTGGCAAGCCTTCTTCGCTCATGATGCGCTCGACGTTTTCCACCACCACGATGGCGTCATCCACCACGATACCGATCACCAGCACCATGCCGAACATGGTGAGCACGTTGATCGAGAAGCCCAGCGCCAGCAGGGTGGCAAAAGTACCCAGCAGCGCCACCGGCACCACGATGGTCGGGATGATGGTGTAGCGCCAGTTCTGCAAGAACAGGAACATCACCAGGAACACCAGTACCACGGCTTCGACCAGGGTTTCAGCCACTTGCTTGATGGAGATGTTCACGAAACGCGAGCTGTCGTAAGGAATGCTCCAGCTCATGCCTTTGGGGAAGTAGGCCTGCAGCTCGGTCATGCGGGCACGCACGGCTTTGGCTGCGGCCATGGCGTTGCCGCTGGGGGCCAACTGCACGCCGATACCGATGGCTGGCTTGCCATTCAACCGGGCGGAGGTGGCATACGCCTGGGCGCCGAGCTCAATGCGAGCCACGTCTTTCAGACGCACGGCCGAGCCGTCGGCGTTGCTGCGCAGCGCGATATTGCCGAACTGCGCCACGCTGGCGAGCTGGCCTTTGACCACCACGGTCGCTGCAATGCTTTGGCCGGTAATGTTGGGCAGGTCGCCAATGGCGCCGGCAGACACCTGCGCGTTTTGTGCGCTGATGGCGGCGTTGACTTCTGCGGTAGACAGGTTGAACGACGCCAGCTTGGCCGGGTCCAGCCAGATGCGCATGGCGCGCTCGGTTCCGAATAGCTGGGCCTGGCCGATACCGGGCAAGCGTTGCAACTCGGGCACGATATTGCGCGAGGCGTAGTCGCCCAGTTCAATCGTGCTGGTCTCCGGGTTGTCGGAGGACAGCATGGTGAACATCAGAAAGTTGGAGCGCGATTTGTCCACGCGCACGCCTTGCTGCGTGACCGCTGCTGGCAAGCGCGGTGTGGCGCGTGACAAGCGGTTTTGCACATCTACCTGCGCGAGGTCGGCGTTGGTGCCTGTCTCGAAGGTCAGGGTGATACTGCCGGAGCCGTCCGCTTGCGCGACTGACTCCATGTAAATCAGGCCGGGGGAACCGTTCATTTCGCGCTCGATGACGGACAGCACGCTATCCTCCAGCGTTTGGGCCGATGCACCGGGGTAAGCGGTGTTCACGACGATGGACGGTGGTGCCACCGGCGGGTACTGCGAGATCGGCAGCTGGGTGATGGCCACGCCGCCCATCACCAGGATGAACAGCGAGATCACCCACGCGAAGATGGGGCGGTTGATAAAAAACTGAGCCATGGAATGTGCCTCTAGCGATTTATTTGGCAGCTGCAGACGCGGCTGTAGCGGGGGTGGAAGCAGCAGCGCCTGCGGGAGCGGCACCGGGAGTCCATGGCACGGGCTTCACGGGGGCGCCGGGCACCATCATTTTCTGGAAGCCGTCCACAATGACCTGGTCGCCTTCTTTCAAGCCGTCCAGAATCACCCACTGGTTGTTGATGGCATTGCCACCGAGCTTCACGGGGCGCGGACCGGGCTTGCCGCCTTCGCCGACCACCAGCACGGTGTCGCCCTGGTTGGTGCGGGTCACCGCTTGCTGCGGAATCATGATGCCGGAGGGCAGTTCTGCCTGGGACAAGCGCACGCGCACGTACTGGCCGGGCAGCAACAGGCCGTCAGCGTTGGGCACTTCGGCGCGCAGGGTGATCTGGCCGCTGGTGGCGTCCACCGTCAAGTCGCTGAATAGCAACTTGCCGGCCTTGGGCAGCTCGCTGCCGTCTTCCAGCACGATGCGCACCGGTACCGAGCCGTCGCCCGAGGCGCGCAATTGCTTGGAGGCAATGGCTTTGCGCAGGCGCAGCACTTCGGTGCTGGACTGGGTGAAGTTCACATACACCGAGCCGGTTTGTTGGATGGTGGCTAGCGCAGTGGCGTCAGCAGCACCCACCAAGGCCCCTTCGGTCACTGCAGACTGGCCGATGCGGCCGGAAATCGGTGCGGTGATGGTGGCGTAGGCAAGGTTGATGCGTGCGGTCTCCACGGCCGCCTTGGCCACACCCAGATCGGCTTCTGCCTGGCGCTGGGTGGTTTGCAGGGTGGTGAATTCCTGCTTGCTGATGGCGTTGGCTTCTACCAGCGCTTTGTTGCGCTCCACTTGGGCGGTGGCTTGCGCCAGCGTGGCCTGGGCCTTCACCACGGTAGCTTGGGCGCTCTCGAACGCAGCGCGGTAGGGGGCGGAGTCAAGTTGGTACAGCACCTGGCCAGCTTTGACTTCGCTGCCTTCGCGGAAGGCACGTTGCAGCACTACGCCGCTCACACGGGCGCGAACTTGTGCCACGCGCAGGGCGCTGACGCGGCCTGGCAATTCCGATTGCAAAGCCACCGCCTGGCTGGACACGGTCACTACACCGACTTCAGCAGGGGGCATGCCGCCACCGGGCGGGCCGCCGGCGCCCTGAGCGCCGTCTTTGGCGCCGCAGGCCACCAGGGCTACAGCCAATGGAATGGCCAACAAGGCCACACGGCCGGAGGAGAGAGCGGGTGAGGCACCCTGGGTCTGACGGAACAGCGACATACAGAATTCCCTTGTGACAGAGGTAGTTGGGGCGGTAATCGGGGGTGAGACTTGCCGGCGGCTTGATCTAGGGCAAACCCTCAAGAAATAGCGAAGCAGACCGCGACAATGGAGGTTAGTATACATACATGCACGAATGTATGTATCGAAAAAACTACAATACCCGCTCATTTCTATGAGGTCAATCCATGGCCCGCCGCACCAAAGAAGAAGCCTTAGCCACCCGCGAACTGATCCTTGACGCTGCTGAACGCGTGTTTCACCAGCGCGGGGTGTCTCGCACTTCCCTGCAGGAGATTGCCAAAGATGCCGGCTTGACGCGCGGCGCCATTTACTGGCATTTCGACAACAAGGGTGAGCTCTTTCACGCCATGATGGAGCGGGTGACCTTGCCCATGATGGCGCGCATGACAGAAATCACCCCGGACGACGAAGCACGGCCGCTGGACAAAATACGCCGCAACACTGCCACCGCTTTACGCCAGGTTGCAACAGAACCGCAAGTGCGCCGCGTGTTCGAGATCGCGATGCAGAAGGTGGAGTACGTCGATGAAATGCAGGAAATGCAGCAGCGCAAGATCAGCGGCCGCAACGAGTGCATGGACGACATGCAGCGCCTGCTGCAGATAGCCCAGCAGCTGGGCCACATCAAGGCGGATGCACATCTGCGCAACGCCACCATCGGCCTGTTTGCGCTGGTGGGTGGTATCAAATACAACTGGCTCTTGGATCCGCAAGCCTTTGACCTGGAAGCCGTGGGCCTTGCTACGCTGGACGCTTACCTGGCCGGCTTGAAGACTTCATCGGTAGTGTGATTGCTATTAAATAAATAGCTGCTCGCGCATATTCCACCGGCGCAAGACGCGCTTTTTACTTGAAAAGTCCCTGCAAGGCGTCACCCGCCCGGTTCAGTGCGCCGCCTACCGACTGAAGCAACCTGTCAAAGCTGACCGCAGCGGTCAGCCGCTTTTCCATGGCAGCTGCAATCCGTTGGCCCAGCTGGGCCGGGGTCAGGCCACCTTCGGCTTTGCCCAGGTCACGCAGTTGCAAGTCGGGTAATGTCACTGTGACGGTTTTCCCACTCAGGAAGGCCGCGCTGGCTTGCGCGCGGGCATTGCGCACCACCAGCTCCTGCACGATCAGTTTCTTACCGGGGCTTGTGTTGGAAGACTGGCCTACGGCCTTGGCAATCTGCGCCTGTAGCACATCAAAGTTGGTTTGCCGCTCGCCTTTTTCATAAATCACATCCGGTGCAATGACCGCAACTTTGCGGATCACCACTACGTCCGAGGCGAGTGAGCTGAGATCCAGCTCAAGCTCTATGCGGTCTGCCTGCACGGCATAGGGCGTTTTGAAGCCGGCGGGGTTACCGATGCGCAAGCCCCGCAGCTCGCCGCGGCCATTGGTGGGCTCCAGTCTGGCGGCTGCCACACTGACTGGCGCACCGGTGATCTCGCTGCCATAGCGGGTAATGGCTTGCTGCACCAGCCGGTCCAGGTTGCCATGCAGCCAATAGGCGCCACCGGCCAGAGCCGCCAGGAGCAAGGTGGTCAGGGCCAGCAGAAACCGGGTGCGACGGGTCATGGACATGGTTACGAAGGAAAAAGACGGTGCAGGCGGAATCTACACTCCGATCATGGCGCACACGATAGCAAAACCCAGCAACAGCGAACTCATCGTCAAAAAGAGCCGGTTTATCGGCCGGGTGCAAGCGGTGGAGGATCGCGCTGCAGCGCAAAAGGTGGTGGCGGACTTGTGGGCCGAGCACCCCACCGCCACGCACGTGTGTTGGGCGCTGATGGCGGGTGGGCATTCGGCGGCGGTAGACGACGGCGAGCCTAGCGGTACCGCCGGACGGCCCATGCTGGACGTACTACGCCATCAGGATCTGGAAGGGGTGCTGGCCACGGTGGTGCGTTACTACGGTGGCGTGAACCTGGGTGCAGGCGGGCTGGTGCGCGCTTACACCGACACGGTGGCGCAGGCTCTGCTGCAAGCCGAAAAAGTAGCTATTGTGAAAATGCAGGCGCTGAAGTGCGCAGTGCCCTACCCGCAGGAAGGTCGCATGCGCCGCGAGCTGGACGCTGCGGGTGCCACCTTGGGTGAGGTGCGCCATGGCGAGCGGGTAGAGCTGGAGTTTGCGCTGCCCGCCCACGCTGCTACTGCTTTGGTGGCCCGCCTCAACGATGCTGGTAGCGGGCAAGTGGAATGGATAGACCTGACCGATGCAGAACCGGCAGAGTGAGCCGCCGGCCGGCAATGGCGTTCAAGCCGCCATGAATACGCCCGCAACCACCGCGACCAACAAGCCCAACAGCGGAAAAGCGCTGAGTGAATAACCCAGGGTGCGGGTTTTGGGGTCGGAGACATAGGCGCGCAAATAAATGAATCGGCCCACCACGTAGACGGCGCCCGCGGCTGCCACCCACACCGGCGACCAGTAGCGCGCCGCCAGGTACATGGCTGGCACCATAGGCACCAGCAGCTCCAGGGTATTCATCTGCACGCGGTAATAGCGCTCAAACGTTTCATGGCCGGTGACGGCCGGTGCATGCACCCCGTAACGTCCACGGGCTTGGCCTACCAGCACTCCAAACCAGATGTACTGCGCAATCGCCACTGCGGTGACCAGATCCAACCAATTCATATTTGTCTCCTTGATGAAAGAGCGCTGAGCCTACAGTACAGTCGCTTGCGACCACAAGCTGTAGGCGATGTGGCCCATCATCGCCGCGACCAGGAGGTCCAGCACCCGCCATGCCACAGGGCGTTCAAACAGCGGGCTGAGAAGCCGCGCGCCGAAGCCCAGGGTGATGAACCACAGCGCGCTGGCGCCACCGGCTCCCACCAGAAACCAGCCCTGGGTGCCGGCGGCCTGCTTGGCACCGACCGCACCCACCAGAATCACGGTGTCCAGATACACATGCGGGTTCAACAGGCTGATGGTCAATACCTGAATGACGGTTTTACGCAGCGTTTGCGGAGCGCCCTGGAGCTGCGCATGCATGGCATGTGGCGCCAGCGCCCGGCGCAATGCCGAGAGTCCGTACCAGCCCACCACGGCAGCGCCGGCCAGTGCCAGCGCGTTCAAGGCACGCGGATAGTTGCCCAGGGTAGCGGCCAGCCCGCTCACGCCGATGGTCATCAAGGTGATATCCAGCAGGGCGCATACGGCCACCACAGCAGCCACATGTTCACGGCGCAGCCCTTGGCGCAGCACAAAGGTGTTTTGGGCACCGATGGCCATGATGAGTGACAGGCTGAGCGTCAGGCCGGTCATGACGCTGGGCAGTGCGGTGGTAAGAGTGGCCAGGAAGTCGGAGGGTGCTTGCATGGCGCAAGTATCGGATTGAAGTGCTGAAAATCACATGAAATCTGCTACGCTGGAATTAGCCACACTTCATTAAGCTTGATCATGCTGGAATCCACATTGCTTGCCACTGTCGCCGCTGTGGTGCGCGAAGGCAGCTTCGAGCGCGCCGCGCGGGTACTGCACATCACGCCATCGGCGGTGTCGCAGCGCATCCGCCAGATGGAAGAGCGGGTGGGGGCGGTGCTGATCGTGCGGGGGCAGCCATGTACTGCCACCGAGGCAGGTGCCCGCATCTGCCGCCATGCGGATTCGGTGGCCATGCTGGAGCACGATTTGCGGCGTGACCTGCCGGCCTTGGCCCCGGAAGACGCGCAGGCCGAGCACACCACCATCCGCATTGCCATCAATGCAGACAGCCTGAGCACCTGGTTCGTGACTGCCATGCGCGACTTCTGCGCGCAGAGCCGGGTGCTGCTGGATGTGGCGGTGGACGATCAGGACCAGACCAACGAATGGCTGCGCCGTGGGCATGTGTTGGCCGCGGTGACCTCGCATGCCAAGGCGGTGCAGGGCTGCAAAGTGCGCAAGCTGGGCACCTTGCGCTATTGCGCCACGGCCTCGCCAGCCTTTATGCAACAGCACTTCGCCGGGGGGGTGAATGCCGACACCCTGGCCCGCGCACCCAGTATCGTGTTTGACCGCAACGACCGTCTGCAGGAGCGATGGGTGCGCCGCCAGCTGCGCCGCGATGTGATGCTGCCGGCCCACCGCTTGCCTTCATCGCAGGCTTTTGTGGATGCGGCGCTGGCCGATGTGGGCTGGGGCATGAACCCGCTGCTCTCGGTGCAAGATCATATGGACAAGCGCCGTCTGGTGGAGCTGGTGCCGGGTCGCGCGCTGGATGTGCCGCTGTATTGGCAAGTCGCCCAGCAGCCCTTGCCGGAACTGGAGAGACTCACCCGCAGCGTGGTGGCTGCGGCAGGGCAGGCACTGCTCTAGGCTGTCCCTGGAGCGAGGCAGGCTCTCGCGCCGGAAGGAGTCCGGAGCGTGTCAGCGTACAGAACGCTCTACACCGTATTTTTTGAAGATCCGGTCATACGTGCCATTAGCTTTGATGATCTCCAGCCCCTTGTTGAAGGCGCTGATGATTTCCTGAGCCAACGGGTTTTGCATTCCCGCGGTGATGTAGAGGGGGTTGACTGCCAAAGGCGTTTTCACGAATTCAATCTGTTCCAGCATGTCGGGGCCGTCTGCAAAGAGGGCCGCGCGAGCCACGGTTTCGTCTTCGATCGTCAGGTCCAGGCGCTTTAGCAGGAGCTTGTGGACATTGGTGGGAAGGTCTTTTCCGTTTTCCCGCATGAAGCCGGTGGACTGCGCAAAGGCATCGCTATACCCATAGCCTTGGATAACGCCTATGCGCTTTCCTTCCAGACTTTCCATTCCCTGAAAATTGAAGGGGTCGCCCTTGCGTTTGATGAAGCGGACATTGCCCACGGCAAACGGTGCGCTGAAAAGCAGCACTTTCTCTCGGGCATCTGTTCGCCATGTGAAGGGGAGGATGTCGTAGGTCCCGTTTTTGACCCCGGCTTCTGCCCTCGCCCAAGGCACATATTCCATCGTGACCTCATGGCCTTGCGTCTTGTAGGCCGAGCGGATGATCTCGATTCCCAAGCCGCCGTCGGGATGCTTGGGGTCACCATAGGGTGGGTAAGGATCGCTCGCTGCGCGGAAAGTCAGGGCGTGGGCGGCCAGCGTCAGGGACATGACCAGACAAGCCGTAGCCAAACGCAACGCTGTTCTCATGGGGCTTTCCAACCTATTCTCGAAGTGTCCGGACATCCTAAATGCCTTTTCAACCTGAGAGTAGAGTCCGCCCCTCCAATCTTGACTATCTGGCCTTAGTTACCTTCATGCAGCTTCCATAGTGATGGCCACGCCGCCCAGCACGGCGTTGCCCGACAGCGGGTCCCGAAGTTGGTCATCGAGCAAGGCATTGATGTTGGCGCCCGGGCGCTCTGCCGCTACCCGCAGCTGCGCGCCCGGCAGGTTGTGGCCCCAGCCGTGCGGCAGGCTGACCACGCCGGGCATCATGTCGGTGCTGACCTGCACTTGCGCCTGCACACTGCGGTGCCCGTTGCGCAGGGTGGCCATACCTCCATCCGCCACTCCGTAGCGCACAGCATCGTCAGGGTGGATCAGCGCCGTGCAGCGGAAAGGACCTTTGGCCAGCGTGGGCAGGTTGTGCATCCAGCTGTTGTTGGTGCGCACATCCCGCCGGCCGATGATGACCAAATCGGGTGCTGGCGCCCGCAGATCCTGCGCGGCGCGCTCCAAATCTTGTAGCAAAAGCGGAGGCGTGAGCTCCACTTTGCCGCTGGGGGTGCGCAGGATTTCGGGAATGCGGGGTTGCAGCTCGCCCAGGTCAATGCCACCGCTGTCGCTGGCGGCCATGACCTTTTTCAGATTCAAACCTTCAGGCTTCAGGCCGAACTGGTCGCCGTAGGGGCCGCTGCGCAGTGCCACGTCCAGCCCGCGCTGGGGGCCGCGCAAGCTGCCGGTTGCTGCGATCACAGCAGCGGCATGGGGGCCGAACAGGCGGTTGGCGTCATCGGCAAACTGCTGGTCGTCGAGCAGGTCGGCGTCCTGCCGGGCGCCCTGGCCTTGCACGATGGCGGTGAGCTTGAGCAGGGTCTGCCACTCTTCGGGCTGTCCTTCGGGGCGGGGCAATACGGGTGCGCTGTAGCGCGCGTGGTTGCGCCACGAGAGCTGGGGGAAAGCCACGTCGTAGTGCAAGTCTTCGAGCGGCGAGAGGCCGGGCAGGATCACATCGGCATGGCGGGTGGTTTCGTTCAGGTAGATGTCCAGGCTGACCATGAAGTCCAGCGAGTCCAAGGCTTTGGCAAGGCGCGGGCCGTCCGGGCTGGAGAGTACCGGGTTGGTAGCCACGGTAATCAGTGCACGCACCTGGCCCTCGCCCGGTGTTTCGATCTCTTCGGCCATGCAGGTGATGGGCAGTTCGCCATACACCTCGGGTGCGCCGCTC
This sequence comes from Curvibacter sp. AEP1-3, assembly GCF_002163715.1. Classification (GTDB taxonomy): domain Bacteria; phylum Pseudomonadota; class Gammaproteobacteria; order Burkholderiales; family Burkholderiaceae_C; genus Allorhodoferax. The sequence goes on along the minus strand of NZ_CP015698.1, from coordinate 1,148,085 downwards.
ACGCGGGCATGGTGGCGGCCTGTGCTCACGCCTTTGCCAATGCCGGGTTTGCCGACGGTGTTGCTGGCAAAGGCGGCAGATTTGGCAAACAGCATGCCGCCTTCCATGTCCAGGTGGCCGGTCAGGGTGTTGAGCACATCCACCAACCAGCTCGCCAGCGTGCCGTACTGCTGGGTGCAGGTGCCAATGCGGGCATACACCGCCGCCTTGGGCGTGCTGGCAATCTGGCGCGCCAGGCTGCGGATGGTGTCGGCCGGCATGCCGCAACGGGCGGCTGCGGCTTCAGGCGTGAAGCTGGCTACCGCTGCGCGAACCTCTTCGGTGCCTTGCACCCAAGGGGCCACGCGTCCCAGGTTCACCAGGTTTTCGGCAAACAGCACCTGCACCATGGCCGCCAGCAAAAACACGTCGGCCCCCGGGCGGATGAAGTGGTGCGCGTCGGCCACGGCGGCTGTTTCTGTGCGGCGCGGGTCGATCACGATGAGCTGGCCCCCCCGGGCCTGCAGCGCTTTGGCCTTGCCCTTGAAGTCGGGCACGGTCCACATGCTGCCGTTGCTGGCCAGCGGGTTGGCCCCAATCACCACCAGCAAATCGGTGCGGCTGATGTCGGGCAGGGCAGTGGAGAGCCAGTGGCCGAACATCAGGCCGCTGGCCAGTTGCTTGGGCATTTGGTCCAGGGTCGATGCGGAAAACACGTTGCGGCTGCCGATGGCGCGCGCCAGCTTTCCGAAGTAGGTGAGCAGGCCGATCTTGTGGGCAGACGGGTTGCCCACGGCCATGGCCACAGCGTGCTTGCCGTGCGCGGCCATGAGGGGGGGGAGGCGCTTCTCGATTTCGGCAAAGGCCTCGTCCCAGGTCGCGGGTTCGTGTTTGCCGTTGCGCTTGATCAGCGGGGTGCGCAGGCGGTCGGGGTCTTCATGCAGGTCTTTGAGGGCAATCGCCTTGGGGCAGATATAGCCGCGGCTCAGCACATCGGCCTCGTGCCCGCGGATGCTGATGACCTTCTGGTCCTGGACCTTGATTTCCAGCCCGCAGCAGGCCTCGCACAGGGGGCAGATACGGTGGTGGGTGTGCACGGGGTGGTTTGTCTCGCTCATGATTCTGGTGCTTTTGGTTGCGATTGCGCTTTATGGCCTGTATGGTGCGAGGCGTCCAGTACACACGTGACAAGGCTGCGCCGGCCCACAGGCGGGTAAAGCCACTGGTCACAGAACAGTCATTGTGCTGCTGACAGAATGTTTCTTTCATGTCCATGGGGAGCCCCTAGTGCCACACGCATTCGCATCCACCCTCCGGCCTTTTGAAACTGCCTCCGGCAAAGCCGGGCAACTCTATTCGCTGCCGCATTTGGCGCGGCAGTTCCCCAACATACGCCGCCTTCCGCTGTCCTTGCGCATCGTGCTGGAGAGCGTGCTGCGCAACTGCGATGGCCGCAAGCTCACACCCTCGCACGTGGCCCAACTGGCCAACTGGCAGCCTCAAGCCGAGCGCACTGCCGAGATTCCGTTTGTGGTGAGCCGCGTGGTGCTGCAGGACTTTACGGGTGTGCCCCTGTTGGCCGACCTGGCCGCCATGCGCAGCACGGCCGCCGCGCTGGGCGCAGACCCGGCACGGATTGAGCCGCTGGTGCCGGTGGACTTGGTGGTAGACCACTCCATCATGGTGGACGACTACGGCCACAAAAACTCGCTGGACCTGAATATGAAGCTGGAATTCCAGCGCAACCGCGAGCGCTACGAATTCATGAAGTGGGGCATGCAGGCCTTCGACACTTTTGGCGTGGTGCCTCCGGGCTTTGGCATCGTGCACCAGGTGAACCTGGAGTTTCTGGCACGCGGCGTGCACAAAGCCAAGCAGCCCCGCGCGGCCGATGGCAGCAAGCAAGCGCCCATCTACTACCCCGACACCCTGGTGGGCACCGACAGCCACACCACCATGATCAACGGCATTGGCGTGGTGGGCTGGGGCGTGGGCGGCATCGAGGCGGAGGCCGCCATGCTCGGTCAGCCGGTGTACTTTTTGACGCCGGACGTGGTCGGCTTTGAGCTCACCGGCGCGCTGTGCGAGGGCGTGACCGCCACGGATCTGGTGCTGCGGGTGACCGAGATGCTGCGCCGCGAAAAAGTGGTGGGCAGCTTTGTGGAGTTCTTTGGCGAAGGCACCGAAAACCTGGCTCTTCCGGACCGCGCCACCATTGCCAACATGGCGCCCGAGTACGGTGCCACCATGGGCTTCTTTCCAGTGGATGCGCGCACCCTAGATTACTTTAAGGGCACCGGCCGCACCAAGGCCGAGATCGAGGCGTTTGAAGCCTACTTCCGCGCCCAAGGCCTGTTCGGTGTGCCGGGCGGCAAGAGCGCGTCTGCCGAGATGAAGGACATTGCTTACACCCGTGTGGTCAAGCTCGACCTGCGCGATGTCACGCCCAGCCTGGCCGGCCCCAAGCGCCCGCAGGACCGCATCGAGCTGGGCCATGTGGCAGACAAATTCACCGAGCTGTTCAGCCTGCCGGGTACTGCCAACGGCTTCAACAAAGACGCTGCCACGCTGCACATGCTGTATCCCGCACCTGTGCACGTAACTGCAACGGCGGAGACGCCTGCCAAAAAAGGCAAGGCGGAGCCCACGCCTCTGCTGGTGCAAAACGGCGATGTGTTGATTGCAGCCATCACCAGCTGCACCAACACCAGCAACCCCAGCGTCTTGCTGGCCGCTGGCCTGCTCGCCAAAAAGGCGGTCAAGGCTGGGCTCACGGTGGCGCCGCATATCAAAACCAGCCTGGCACCGGGTTCGCGCATCGTGACCGAATATCTGCAGGAAACCGGCCTCTTGCCTTACCTGGAGAAGCTGGGCTTTTCGCTGGCGGGCTACGGCTGCACCACTTGCATCGGCAATGCCGGCGACCTGGCGCCCGAGCTCAACGCGGTGATTACCGAAAACGACCTCGTCTGCGCGGCGGTGCTGTCGGGCAACCGCAACTTCGAGGCACGCATTCACCCCAACCTCAAGGCCAACTTCCTAGCCAGCCCGCCGCTGGTGGTGGCCTTTGCGATTGCTGGCAACGTGACCCGCGACCTGATGACCCAGCCGGTGGGGCAGGGCAAAGGTGGCAAAGATGTGTACCTGGGCGACATCTGGCCCAGCAGCGACGAAATCTACAAGCTGCTCAAATTTGCGATGAACGGCAAAGCCTTCCGCGCCAACTACGCCAAGGTGAAGTCAGAGCCGGGCAAGCTGTGGGAAAAGATCAAGGGCGTGAGCGGCCAGACCTACACCTGGCCGGCCAGTACCTACATCGCCAAGCCGCCGTTCTTTGATACGTTTGCTATGGAAAAAGGAGCTGCTCGCGCAGATTCCACGGGCGCCAAGGGCATAAAAGGCTCCAAAGTGTCGGCGGAGGCGGTGCAGGGCGCTCGCATCATGGCGCTGTTCGGGGACTCGATCACTACCGACCATATCTCGCCCGCGGGCAACATCAAAGAGAGCTCGCCCGCCGGGCTGTGGCTGCTGGCAAATGGTGTGCAGAAGGCGGACTTCAACTCTTATGGCGCGCGCCGCGGCAACCACGAGGTGATGGTGCGAGGCACCTTTGCCAATGTGCGCATCAAGAACCTGATGGTTCCGCCCAAAGAAGATGGTTCGCGTGAGGAGGGCGGTGTCACCGTGTACCAGGGCGCTGACGGCAGCGTAGAAAAGCTCTCCATTTTCGATGCTGCCACCCGCTACCAGGCAGCCGGCATTCCAACGGTGGTGTTCGCGGGCGAGGAATACGGCACCGGCTCCAGCCGGGACTGGGCGGCCAAGGGCACGCAGTTGCTGGGCATCAAGGCGGTGGTGGCGCAGAGCTTTGAGCGCATTCACCGCTCCAACCTGGTGGGCATGGGCGTGTTGCCGCTGCAGTTCAAGGCCGGCGAGAGCTGGAAGAGCCTGGGACTGACGGGTAACGAGACCATCAGCATCGTTCCGGATGCCGACCTCACACCCCAAAGCGAGGCGCAGCTGCTGGTGACCCGGGCAGACGGCACCCAGACCCGCCACACCCTGCTGCTGCGCATAGACACTCCGGTGGAGGTGGACTACTACCGCGCCGGCGGCATTCTGCCCTTTGTGTTGCGGCAGTTGCTGGGCCCTCAGCCGGTGAGCTTGCCGAAATAATCCGCCAGCAGGGTGAGCGCATGCCGCACTTTGGCAGGCTGCTCGCCCCGTCGCGGGGTGACGGCATAGATCACGAATTCGGGCAGCTTCCAGTCGGGTAGCACCTGCACCAGGCGGCCGTCGGCCATGGCACGGCGGTCGTCTTCGGTCACCGTGACGCTAATGCCCCAGCCTGCCACGCACAGGGAGTGCAGTACGGTGACTTGCGAGGCCCGCACCCGACCTGTCACCTGCACGCGCTCTGTCTCTCCACCCGGTCCATGCAGCACCAAGGTTTCTTCGCCATTGCCTGACGGGCGGCCACCCAGCCAGGCATGGTGTGCAAGGTCACGTGGGTGTTGGGGCCAGCCGTGCTGTGCCAGGTAGGCGGGTGATGCGCACATCTGGGCTTCCATCACGCCCAGCCGGCGCGAGACCATGCTGGAGTCCGGCAAGCTGCCGGTGCGCAGTGCAATGTCCACCCGGTCTTCAATCAGGTCCAGCACTGCGTCGTCCAGCAAGAGGCTGATGTGCAACTTGGCATGGTCCTTCAGGGGCAACAAGACTTGCGCCAACAAGGCCCCCATGCCGATGGGGGCGGTTATGCGCAGCTCACCCTCGGGCTCGTCCCGGTGCAGCACCAGCGCCTGGTCTGCAGCGCGGGCCGCGGCCACCATGGCGGTGCAGCCCTCTACATAGCGGGCGCCGGCCTCTGTCAGCGTCAGCTTGCGGGTGGACCGGTGGAGCAGCGCCAGGCTCAGTGCGTCTTCCAGCTGGCGAAGGTGCTGGCTGACGGCCGAGGGCGTCATGCCGAGCTGACGGGCTGCGCCGCTCAGGCTGCCGGCAGCAACCACTTCGGCAAATACGGCCATGCGTTTGAGTTGGTCCATAGCTAATTGTTAAGTTTTACTTCACGGTAAAAGCGAAATTTACCGTCTATTCAGGTTTTCGTGAAGCAATCAAACTAACGCCATTGCTTAACCACCTTGAAACAGGAGTTTTTATGAAGATTGCATTGATTGGAGCCACTGGTTTTGTAGGCACCCCTTTGTTGGCGGAGTTATTGAGTCGTGGCCACCAAGTGACTGTGTTGGCCCGTAATCCCGGCAAGCTGGCTGCCCAAGCCGGTTTGACCGTGGTCGCGGCTGACGCATTGGATGCTGCCCAAGTCGCTCAGGCTGCTGCCGGTCATGACGCAGTGGTCAGCGCGTACAACCCCGGCTGGACGGAGCCGCGCATCGGCGAGATCTTTTTGCAAGCCACCCGCGCTATTTTTGACGGCGTCAAGCAGTCCGGCGTGAAGCGCTTCTTGATGGTGGGCGGCGCGGGTAGCCTGTTTGTGGCGCCCGGCGTGCAGCTGGTGGATACCCCTGAGTTCCCCGCCGAGATCAAAGTGGCAGCCTCTGCCGCCCGCGATGCCTTGAACCTGATTCAACAAGAATCTGCGCTCGATTGGTCTTTTGTGTCGCCCCCCATCTTGCTGAACCCCGGCGTGCGCACTGGCCAATACCGCGTGGGTGCCGATGAGCCCCTGTGGGCGGAGGGCGGAGCGCCCGGCAGCATTTCGGTGGATGACCTGGCGGTGGCTATCGTGGACGAGCTGGAAACGCCTAAGCACATCCAGAAGCGCTTTACCGTCGCCAACTAAGGCAACGCAGGGGCGGCAAAACGCTGCGAATAGCCGCCCGTGGTGTTCAGTGAGAGTGACCGTGGTGGTTGTCGCCACAGCTCGATGCGGCAGCTGCCGGTTGACCGGCAAGTTCCTGCCGGGCCTGGCGCATCACCTGCCAGCCGCCTTGCAGGGCAAGCGCAGCCATGCCGGCGGCCACCAGCAAATCCGGCCAGCCGCTGCCGGTACCGAGTACCCCTGCTGCCGCCAGCATGACCAGCACATTGCCGATGGCGTCGTTGCGCGAGCACAACCACACGCTGCGCATGTTGGCGTCGCCCTCGCGGAAGGCATAGAGCATCCATGCCACCGCTACGTTGGCCACTAGTGCCAGCAGGCCGACTACCCCCATGGTGGTGGCATCGGGCACGGTGCCGGTGTACAGGCTCCAGATTGCGCGGCCCCATATCAAGGCGCCAAAGCTCATCATGCACAGCGCCTTGACCACGGCCGCGCGGGCCCGCCAAGCCAGGGCGGCAGACAGCACTGCGAGTGATACGCCGTAGTTCAGCGCGTCGCCCGCAAAGTCAATCGAGTCCGCCAAAAGGGACAGCGAGCCCGAATGCCAGCCGCTGAACAGTTCCACGCCGAACATGGCCGCGTTGATCCAAAGGGCCACCCAAAGCACCCTGCGGTAGCGAGGTAAGTCAAGAATGCTGTGGGCAGCAGGGGTGTGGTGTTCGCAAGCGTGAGACATGGTGTTTCCTTTCAATGTCGACATTGGAAACCCTGTAGCCACTTCAGGGTCAAGCGCTACACTGCAGCAAGGTTATTGCGGGGCACATCATGAAAATCGGCGATCTGGCCAAGGCCACTTCCACCCCGGTGGAAACCATACGCTACTACGAGCGCGAGGGCTTGCTGCCTGTCGCCGCCCGCACCGATGCCAACTACCGCCACTACTCGGACGCCCACACCCGGCGCCTGCAGTTTGTACGCCACTGCCGCAGCCTGGACATGAGCCTGGACGAGATCCGCGCACTGCTGGCGTTTCAGGATGCGCCGGGCGACAACTGCGCGGATGTGAATGCCTTGCTGGACGCCCACATCGGCCATGTGGCACAGCGTATTCGCGAGCTGCGGGCCTTGGAAAAACAGCTCAAGGGCTTGCGTGCACAGTGCCAGGGCGCACTCGATGCCGAGCATTGCGGCATTCTGGAAGGCCTCTCCACGCAAGCGCCCAACCCGGCAGGGCACGGGCATCTGCAAGGCACCCACCGCAAAGGGCAGGGGCGCAGCGCCTAGTTGCTGCGTCGCTCCAGCTTGGCTTCTTCGTAGAAGCGCCGCTTGGCGGCATACATGCGCTGGTCGGCCAACTGGGCCGTTTCTTCCACTTCAGCCGCAGACTGGCAACTTGCCACGCCAATGGACAGGCTGATCTTCTGGCCGGGGTAGAACTGGTTGTTCATCTCCAGCATGGAGTCAATGCGCTCTTTCAGGGCCTGGGCTGCGCGCTCGTCATGGCCTGCCATGAGGATCACAAACTCATCTCCCCCGGTGCGTGCCACACAGAGTGCCTGGCCTGCCGTGGCCTTGGAAAGTACTTCGCCCGTGCGGCGCAGCATGGCGTCGCCGGCGGCGTGGCCGTGGTTGTCGTTCACATGCTTGAGGCCATTGAGGTCCATGGCCATCACGCTGAGTGGCCAGGGGCCTTTGCGCGAAATGCGGTTGAGTTCCTCGACAAAGAAAGCCCGATTGCGTAACTGGGTGAGTGCATCGTGCTTGCCCAAGTACTCCAGGTAGGCCTCAGCCTTTTTGCGGGCGGTAATGTCCACCAGCGAGACCAGCACCAGGCTCCAGTCGTGTTCATAACCCGGCAACACCGAGAACTGCATGTGGATGTTGATCAGCTCTCCGTTGAGCGAGTAGTTGATCACCTCGCGGGTTTGCACGGTTTTGCCGTTCCACAGGTCCAGCAACTGCTCTGCAAACGAGTGCTGCATCTCGTCCCGGAACACCCGCTCCAGTTGGCTCAGCAAGTCATGTCGGGAGCCGGCAGAAAACATCTGCAGGGTGTGCTGGTTGACATCCAGCACCCGGATGCGCTCCATACAGCGGTGCACAAACTCCTGATGCACGCTCAAAAAGGTCTTGAAATCGCTGATGCCGGAGACCCGCACCTCGTCCATCAGTGTCTTGACACCACTGAAATCCTCCACCCAGAGCGACACCGGTGAAAACTCAAACAGGTTGCGCGCATGGCGTTCGCTGCTTTCCAGCAAGCCTTGGGCCAGGGTGTGCTCGGTGATGTCTTCAATCGCCACCATGGCACGGCTCCAAGTGTCCTCGTGCCCTTCCAGGATGCGGATGCTGATTCGGACATCCATGCGCCGACCGTCCAGCGCGTAGTTCACAGTCACGCCGGAATACTGCAATTGCCCCTGCCAGAACGCCAGCAACTCGGGCAACATGCGGGTGTAGGTGTCCCCGCGCAGCACCTCGCCCAAGCGGTTGATCAATTCATCCTGGCTTTGGGCCGCAAATACTGACAAGGTCTGGCGATTGACGCGCAGCACCCGGTAGCAGTCTGCACAGGCTTGCACACGACGCGGGTCCGCAAACAGATGGGTTTCCAGCTCAGTGACTCCCTCAGAGCGCCACTGGTCGAACAGGTTTTTGAGCAGGCTGTAGTCTTCCAGCCAGAGAGATATAGGGGCTGAGTCGAAGAGCAACTCAAAATCGGTGTGGCTGGCCATGGTTTTTATGGATGAGTTCAACGACAACCCCACTATAGCGCTGCAAGCCGCCTGCACGTGATTTGCGCTGCCTCAGTGTTTTCGCGGGGGCAACACGGCAGAATCCATGCCCATGGAAGACAACATGGTCATCGTGGGTGGGGGCATAGGCGGCTTGGCAGCGGCGTTGGCGTGCGGCCGGCACGGGGCTTTCGGCCCACAAGGCCAAGGCCTGCGGCTCGTCGAGCAGGCTCCCGCATTCGGTGAAGTAGGCGCCGGTGTGCAGCTCGGCCCCAATGTGACCCGCATCCTCCACGGCTGGGGTCTGCAGCAGGCGGTGGCAGACGTCGCCGCTTTTCCGGACAGGCTGGAAGTGCGCAGTGCCCTCAGCGGCCAATTGCTGGGTACCTTGCCCTTGGGCGAAAGGGCCCTGGCCGTCTATGGCGCACCCTACGCCACCATTGCAAGGCAGGATTTGCACGCTCTTTTGCGCGAGGCCGTGGAGTCCCTTGGAGGTATCGACATCGACCTCAACACCCGGATTGCCAGTGTGGCCCCCGTGGGCGAGCAGGTGCAGGTGCTCACCCATGACGGCCGCGAGCTGGATGCGAGCGGCGTGCTTGGTGCCGATGGCGTGTGGAGTGCACTGCGTCGCCAGCTGGTGGATGACGGTGCGCCGCGCGTCACCGGCCATCTGGCATTCCGGGCCATGGTGCCGCAGAGTGATTTACCCGCTGGTGTTCGCTCGCAGGTAGTCACTGCGTGGATGGGGCCGCACTTCCATGCCGTGCAATACCCGGTGCGCCGTGGCGAATGGCTGAACGTGGTCGTCATCGTGCACGGTTCGGTAGTGGGCGACCCATCGGTGTGGGACCACAGTGCCAACGCCGGCGAGCTGCGTGTTCGGCTGGCAAATGCCGGTGGCCCCTTGCTGGACCTGGTGCATGCGATTGACGATTGGCGCCTCTGGGCCCTGAGTGACCGTCCGCCGATGCGCAGCGCGCAAGAAATGGCGCTGGGCCGGCTCGCCCTCCTGGGGGATGCAGCGCACCCCATGCGCCCCTACCTGGCCCAGGGCGCAGGCATGGCCATTGAAGATGCGCAGCAACTCAGCTTGTCACTGCGAGCCCACGCGGGCGATGTGCCCGCAGGATTCAACCATTACGCTGCGGCGCGTTGGCAGCGCAATGCACGGGTGCAAGCCCGTGCCATCCGCAATGGCGAGATTTTTCACCTTCAGGGACCCATGCGTGTAGCACGCGATGTATCGATGAAGTTGCTGGGCGACAAGCTGTTGGATTTGCCTTGGCTGTATGGCTACAACGCAGCCTGAAGGCCGAAACCGCAGCTGCACTCCGTTAGCATCGCAGCCATGAAAACCAGCTTTATCTTTATCGCCATCCTGGTGTGCAGCGTTGCGGGCACACTCACCAGCAACCGCGCTGTCAAAACAGGCATGCTCGTGGTGTGCGGTGCCTTGTCGCTTTACGGCATGCTGCGGTTTCTGGGCTAAGCGCTCAAGTCCCCCACAACTCCCGCATCGCGGCTTCAAAGTGTTGCGCCACGGCGCTTTGCGCAGGGTGCTGACCCTGGCGGATCACGTGCTGGCCTGCCACATAGACATCCCTGATGGCCGGTGGGTGCGTAGCAAATACCAAAGCGTCCAGCAAGTGCGAGCCTGGCACGCCCAAGAGGCCGGGGGCCTGCACATCCAGCACCAGAGCGTCAGCACGCGCGCCTACCTGCAGGCCCCAATTTGCATGACCGCTGGCTGCTGCACCTGCGTGTACCGCAGCTTCCAACAAGCGCGCAGCGGTGGCAGGCTGATGCCCCTGCGCTGCCGCTACGTTGCGCTGTTGCAGTCGCAGGCGCTGGCCGTATTCCAGCCAACGGATTTCTTCGTTCCATTGCCGGCCCACATGGCTGTCGGAGCCCAGAGCCATGGGCACGCCTGCGGCCAGCCAGCCGGGCAGGTCTGCAAAGCCGTCGCCCAGGTTGCCTTCGGTGCTGGGGCAAATCACGATGCCGGCACCGCTGCGGGCGACGGCCTCTATCTCAGCGGCCTCGGTGTGGGTGGCATGCACCAGTTGCCAGCGGGAGTCCATGGACCAACGTTGCGCCAGGTGAGCGATGGGGCGCTGCCCGGTGGCGGCCAGGCAGTCGCGCACCTCCTGCATTTGCTCAGCCACGTGAATATGGATGGGCATGTGGGCATCACCCACGTGGGCCAGCAAGGCGTCAATGGATGCCGCTGACGCAGCCCGCAGTGAGTGGATGGCCACGCCTGCATTCAGTAGCGGGCGGCCGCTGGCCTGTACCGTAGCCTGCAAGCGGGCGATGAAGTCCGGAGTGCCCGCAAAACGCCGCTGGTCGGGCCGCAGATTCGACTGCTGAAAGCCGGCACGCTCATAAAGCACGGGCAGCAGCGTGAGGCCCATGCCTGCGTCCTGTGCCGCGTCGGCCAGGGCCCAGACCATGGTGGCCTCATCGGCGTAGGGTTGGCCGTCTTCCTGGTGGTGCAGGTAGTGGAACTCACACACCTGCGTGTAGCCGCCTTGCAGCAGTTCCACGTACAGCTGGGCTGCAACGGCCCGCATCTGAGCGGGGGTGATGCGCAGGGCCGCGCCATACATGCGGTCGCGCCAGGACCAGAAGTCGTCGGCCTCCGTCTCGCGCCGCTCCGCCAGGCCGGCAAAGGCACGCTGGAAAGCGTGGCTGTGCGCATTCACCAATCCCGGTAGCACCGGCCCCGGAAGCACGGTGGCGTGGGTTGGGGCTGGGGTGACGCCCGGCGTGATGGCCGCCCAGTGCCCGCGTGCGTCAACTTCCAGACACACATCGCGCTCCCAGCGGCCATTCACCCAGGCTTGCGGGGCCCAAAAAACGTGCTCGCTCATGCGGGCCTCCAGTCGGTCAGGGTGCGCACCAGCGCGTGCAGCACGGGCAGCACGCGGGCTGCGCGGTCTGGTGCCAAGGTGTAGGGCGGTTCCTCGGCCATGTAGCAGCGCCAGCACATTTCCAGCTGGATGGCGTGCACCTGCTCCGCTGGGCGTCCGTAGTTCCGGGTGATGTAGCCGCCTTTGAAGCGGCCGTCCACCACATGGGTAAATTCAGATTGGCTTTGCAATACTTTTGATAGCTGCTCGCGCAGAGCTGGTGAGGCACTGCTGCCGTTTACGGTGCCAAGGTTCAGGTCCGGCAGGCGGCCTTCAAACAGCCAGGGCAGCACCGAGCAGATGCTGTGCGCATCAAACAGCACGGCGTGGCCGTGCAGCGTGCGCAGGCGCTGTAATTCGCCGTCCAGCGCGTCGTGGTACGGCCGCCAATAGTCCGTCACGCGCTGGGCGACTTCAGATTCGGTGGGCTCCTGGCCCGGCAGGTACAGCGGCTCGCCGCTGAAGAAGCGGCTGGGGCACAGCTCGGTGTTGTTCACGCCGGGGTACATGGGCGCGCTTTCGGGCGGGCGGTTCAGGTCCACCACATAACGTGCATGGCGCGGGACGAGGGTGCCGGCGCCCATGTCGCGCACAAAGGCGTAGAGGGCCTCGAGGTGCCAGTCGGTGTCTTCTGCGGCATGCGCGCGGGGTATCAAGCGGCTGCGGATGACGTCTGGGATGTCGGTGCCCACATGCGGAAAGCTCACCAGCAGCGGGCTGCTACCGCGCGTGAGCGTGAAGGTCGGGTGGGTGATGGGGGATGTCACGGTGTGCGCTCCAGTCCGCCCACGATGATGCGGCGGCAAGGGTTGTGGCCGAACCAGTAGGCCAGTTCGCGGGGGTGGTCCAGGTTCCACACACAGAAGTCGGCCCGCTGGCCGGCTGCCAAGGTTCCCCGGTCGTGCAGGCCCAAGGCGCGTGCGCCGTGTACCGTGGCGCCACGCAGGGCTTCTTCGGGCGTCAGGCGGAACAAGGTGCAGGCCATGTTGAGCATGAGCAGCATCGACAAGCCAGGCGAGGTGCCGGGGTTGTGGTCGGTGGCAATGGCCATGGGCACGCCGTGGGCGCGCAGGGCATCCATCGGCGGCAGCTTGGTCTCGCGCAAAAAGTAATAAGCGCCGGGCAGCAGCACCGCCACCGTGCCGGCGGCTTGCATGGCGCGTATGCCAGCCTCGCTAAGGTGCTCCAGATGGTCGCACGAGAGGGCGCCGAACTCTGCCGCCAGTGCCGCGCCGCCCTGGTCGCTGAGCTGCTCGGCATGCAGCTTGACGGGTAGGCCCAAGGCCCGGGCCGCTTCAAAAACGCGCCGCGTTTGGGCGGGAGGGAAGCCTATGGTTTCGCAGAATGCGTCCACGGCATCGACCAACCCTCGGGAATGCAGCTCGGGCATCCAGGCGCACACGGCGTCCACATAGTCGTCGTTACGCCCGGCAAATTCGGGCGGCACGGCGTGGGCGCCCAGGTAGGTGGTGCGCACGTTCAAGGGCAGGCTCTCGCCCAGAGTGCGCGCCACGCGCAGGCAGCGGGCTTCGTCTTCCAGGCTCAGGCCGTAGCCCGACTTGATCTCGATGGTGGTCACCCCCTCGGCCATCAGGCTGCGCGCGCGGCGGGTGGCGTTTGCCAGCAAGGTGGCTTCGCTGGCGGCACGGGTGGCGGCCACGCTGGAGCGTATGCCGCCGCCGGCCTGCGCAATCTGCTCGTAGCTGGCGCCTTGCAGGCGCATCTCGAACTCGGCTGCGCGGTCGCCGCCGTACACCAAGTGGGTGTGGCAGTCCACCAGGCCGGGAGTGACTAAGGCACCATCCAAATCTACCTCTTGCGTGATGCTTTGCTTGTGCTCGGCAGGCAGCTCAGTGCGCGGGCCACACCAGATGATGTGTTCTCCACGGGTCAGCATGGCGCCGTCTTCCAGCCACCCCCAGGGTTCGCTGCCATGCAAGCTGGCGATGCGGGCGTGGTGCCAAAGCGTGGTGGCGGTGTGGGTAAGGCTCATGGTGTGGCTCCCTCAGTTGTGTCCGGGGTGAAGCCCAGCCAGTACGCCGGTGCGCCCTTAATGGGCTCTGTGCTGGCGTCTGGCGTAAACGTCCACGGGGCGGTGTTGGGTGACTCGTCCCACAGCAGGGTGTGGGCGCTAATTTGCACTTGGCGTGCGCCGTCGCTCCAGGTGCCGGCGCCGGTGCTGTACAGGCCGCGCATGGCCAGCGGGCTGTGCCAGGGTTGCCCCGCAATGACTATCTGCATGAAGCCTCGGCCTTGCCGCGCCATCAGGTTCAGGTCTTGGGTGGGGCCGTCCAGCAGGCGGCAGTGGGGCGCAGCGGCACCGTCAAATTCCAGCGGCGCATCGCCGGCACGCAATGTCTGCGGCATGGGCAACGCCAATTCCACCCCCGCGCCTTGCAATACGGCAAACCAGCGTTGCACACCGGGGAAAGCAGAGAAGGGGCCGTCCGCCGCAATGTCAGCCCGCCTGATGCGCAGCTGCCACTCGCCCATGGGGGGCCACACCAGCAACTCGCGGGTTTGGCCCCCGCCGTTGCGCCAGGGCTGGGGGGCGCATTCCTGCGCGTGGATGAGGCGCAGTGTCATGGCTTGAACTGTCCTTGAATCTGGTAGCGCGTGCCAGGGTGCACCAGGCGCGCCAGGGTGATGGGCACATCGCGGTTCATGGTGCGGCGCACGATGATGAGGCAGGGGTCCTGCGGGGTGATGCCCAGCAGCTCGGCCTCTTGCGGGCTGGGCGGACCGGCCTCGATGGAGTACTGCGCCTCCCACAAGGGGGCGACTTCCAGCAGGTAGTGGGTGGGTGTGGTCTGGCTGAAGTCCACGCCCAGATAGTCGGGCGCGCAGGCGGGGTTCACGTAGCGGTCTTCGCACTGCAGCGGCACCCCGTTCTCGGAGTGCACGATCAGGGTGTGAAACACCGGCGCCCCCAGCGGCAGGCCCAGTTGCTGGGCCAAGCCGTCCACCGCCAGCTCCTCGCGCGACAGTATGACCCGTGCCTGGTGCTGGTGGCCACGGGCTGCAATTTCTTCGTGCAAGTCTTTGATGGTCAGGGTGGACGACACCCGCGCCAGATGCGCCGCAAACGTGCCCACGCCCTGTACCCGGGTCACAAAGCCTTCGGCCTGCAACTCGCGGATAGCGCGGCCTACCGTCATGCGGCTGACCTTGAACTGTTGCACCAGCTCGGACTCAGAGGGCATCTGGCTGCCCGGCGTCCAGCGGCCCTGCGACAGGCCTTCCATCAAAAAGTTTTTGACGTGGGTATAGGGCGCTGCAGCGCCTGAGGGGGTGGGGGTGGTGGAAACCATCCGTAAATTGTAGTTGCATAGGCATGTCTAGACAAGTAGACTCCGCGACATTGCATTTTTGTTGAAAGCGAGTTTGAAGATGTCTGCTCCCTCCCAAGCCCGGCATGTGCGCGCACCCCACGGCACCACCCTGCATTGCAAGAACTGGCTCACCGAAGCCGCCTACCGCATGCTGCAAAACAACCTGGACCCTGAGGTGGCAGAAGACCCGGACGCGCTGGTGGTGTATGGCGGTATCGGCAAGGCAGCGCGTAACTGGGATTGCTTTGACGCCATCCTGGTGAGCCTGCGCAACCTGAATGAAGACGAAACCCTGCTGGTGCAAAGTGGCAAGCCGGTGGGTGTGTTCCGCAGCCATGCGGATGCGCCGCGCGTGCTGATTGCCAACTCCAATCTGGTGCCCAAGTGGGCGACCTGGGAGCACTTTCACGAGCTGGATAAAAAGGGCCTGATGATGTATGGCCAAATGACGGCCGGCAGCTGGATCTACATCGGCAGCCAGGGCATTGTGCAAGGCACTTACGAGACGTTTGTGGAAGCCGGCAAGCAGCACTTTGGTGGCAGCTTGCAAGGCAAATGGATTTTGACGGCCGGCCTCGGCGGCATGGGGGGCGCGCAGCCGCTGGCGGCCAGCTTTGCCGGAGCCTCGTCTCTGAATATCGAGTGCCAGCAAAGCCGCATCGACTTCCGCCTCAAGACCCGCTATGTGGACGAGCAAGCCACGGATCTGGACGACGCGCTGCAGCGCATGGCCCGTTATGCGGCTGAAGGCAAGGCGGTGTCGGTGGCCTTGCTGGGCAATGCCGCCGAGCTGCTGCCCGAGATGGTGCGCCGCGCCCGCGCCGGTGGACCGCGCCCCGATATGGTGACCGACCAGACCTCCGCACACGACCTGGTGCACGGCTACCTGCCGCCCGGCTGGTCAGTAGAGCAGTGGCGCGCAGCGCAGGCGGACGACACCCAGCACGCTGCGCTGCGCTTGGCTGCCGCGCAAGGCTGCGCGGTGCATGTGCAGGCCATGCTGGACTTCCAGACCATGGGTATTCCCACCGTGGACTACGGCAACAACATTCGCCAGGTGGCGCTGGACCAGGGCGTGAAGAACGCATTTGACTTCCCCGGCTTTGTGCCCGCCTATGTGCGTCCCCTGTTCTGCCGTGGCAAGGGTCCATTCCGCTGGGTGGCCTTGAGTGGCGACCCGGAAGACATCCGCAAGACGGACGCGAAGATGAAAGAGTTATTCCCCGAAGACGCGCACCTGCACCGTTGGCTGGACATGGCGGGCGAGCGAATTGCCTTCCAGGGCCTGCCGGCACGCATCTGCTGGATCGGCCTGGGCGAGCGCCACCGCGCAGGTCTGGCCTTTAACGAGATGGTGAAGAACGGTGAGCTCAAAGCTCCTATCGTCATTGGCCGTGACCATCTGGACAGCGGCTCGGTCGCATCACCCAACCGCGAGACCGAAAGCATGCAAGACGGCTCTGACGCCGTGAGCGATTGGCCTTTGTTGAACGCACTGCTCAACACCGCAGGCGGCGCCACCTGGGTCAGCCTGCACCATGGCGGTGGCGTGGGCATGGGCTACAGCCAGCACAGTGGCGTGGTCATCGTGGCCGACGGCACAGACGCTGCCGCCAAGCGCCTGGAGCGCGTGCTCTGGAACGACCCCGGCACCGGCGTGATGCGCCATGCGGATGCCGGGTATGAGATTGCAAAGCAATGCGCACGCGAGCAAGGTATGAACCTGCCCATGTTGAAAGGTTAAGAAGCACCCCTGTGCGCCTTTGGCGCTTCCCCTCCAGGGGACGACACCTGCAGCCCGGCGGAGCCGGTTCTGCGGTGTCCCTGGTTGAACCCCTCCCTCCGGAAATATTTATGACTTCATTGATTCTCAACCCCGGCAAGATCACGCTGGATGAACTCGGCCTCATTCACGCCGGCGTGTGCCAGCTGAGCCTGCCCGAATCCGCCCGCGTCAACATCCGCGCCGCCCATGCGCTGGTCAAGGCGGCAGCCGATGGGGATGCGCCTGTTTATGGTGTGAACACCGGCTTCGGCAAGCTGGCTAACAAGCGCATCGACAAAGACCAGCTCGACACCTTGCAGCGCAACCTGATCCGCAGCCACAGCGTGGGCGTGGGCGAGCCGTTGGCAGCACCCATCATGCGGCTGATGATGGCTACCAAGGCTGCCAGCCTGGCGCGCGGCTATTCGGGCTGCCGCGATGTGGTGGTGGACACCATTCTGGCGGTGCACAACGCGGGCCTGGTGCCCTGCGTGCCCTCGCAAGGTTCGGTCGGCGCCTCGGGCGATTTGGCGCCGTTGTCGCACATGACGCTGGCATTGATGGGCGAGGGCGACATGCTGGTCGACGGCGTGCGCGTACCGGCACTGCAAGCCCTGCAAGCCGCTGGAATTGCGCCGTTGACGCTGGAAGCCAAAGAAGGCCTGGCCCTGATCAACGGCACCCAAACCTCCACCGCGCTGGCCTTGCACGGCTTGCTGGCCTTCGAGCCGGTGCTGGAGGCCGCGCTGGTCATTGGCGCACTCACGCTGGACGCGGCCCGTGGCAGCGACGGCCCGTTTGACCCGCGCATCCATGCGGTGCGTGGCCAGCCCGGCCAGATCGACGTAGCCCAGTACTACCGCGAGCTTCTCAAGGGCAGCGCCATCCGCGCCAGTCACGCCGAGGGGGATGACCGCGTGCAAGACCCTTATTGCCTGCGCTGTCAGCCGCAGGTCGTGGGCGCCTGCGTGGACCAGCTGCGCCACGCTGCCCGCGTGCTGCTGATAGAAGCGAATGCGGTCACCGACAACCCGCTCGTCTTCCCCGAAGACGGCGCCATGATTTCCGGTGGCAACTTCCACGCCGAACCCGTGGCCTTGGCGGCGGACGGCATGGCCCTGGCCATTGCCGAAGTGGGCGCGATTGCCGAGCGCCGCATCGCTATGCTGATCGACAGCAGCGTGTCACGTCTGCCGCCTTTCCTGACGGCCGATGCAGGTCTGAACAGCGGCTTCATGATCGCGCACGTCACCGCTGCCGCTCTGGCGTCCGAGAATAAATCGCTGGCCCACCCCGCCAGTGTGGACAGCCTGCCCACCAGCGCCAACCAGGAAGACCATGTATCGATGGCCACATTTGCCGCGCGACGTTTGCAAGCCATGATCCACAACACCGCACACATCCTCGGCATCGAGTTGTTGGCGGCTGCACAGGGCATCGAGTTCTTACGCCCACTCAAGAGTTCGGCCGTGTTGGAAGAGGTCCATGCGCTGCTGCGCAAAGACGTGCCTGCCCACCATGTGGACCGCTATCTGGCGCCGGACATTGCGCATGCCACAGAACTGGTGAAAAGCGGTGCGGTGTCGCGCCCGTTGGCGCCTCTGGCGGGGCTGCCGGCATTGTGGACACCCGCATAGCCTTAACAACTCTGTCTTGGAAGCTCAGGCAGGGCTGACATTGCAAAGGTCTTACCGGTTCAGGCATTGACCCCAGCATCGGATGGGTATGCCGTGTTTGATTCACCCAGTCGGGCGTAGCTTGGCTGATGCCCAATCAGCGTGGCGGTGGCAGGGGCTGCCCCAACATGCGCGGCCATAGCCAAACGAGCAGACGAGACGGGTCTCCCCGGTCGCCTGCCGCCACAGGCTGCACAGTTTCCAAGCGGCTACTGGTGTTCTCTGCTGCAGCTGTTCGCTGTGCCACTTCAAAACTGAATACATAGCTTGGTTCTTGGCCCATACGCAAGTCGGTGAATACTGCGCGGTCTCCTTGCATTTGTATTTTGAAAAATCCGTGGGTGAAGGCAGCCAGTCGCTCCACATGCGGGTTGTCTTTCAGCTCATGGCGTAGAGCGTCGTCTTGCGGGAAGGAATCCCATTGAATGCGACGCTCGCCGTCAAGTAGCGAGTAGAAGCCCTCTTCATATCCGTTGGTGCGCATTACCACCACGCGCCATAGCACTGTGTTCAGCGGGGCGGGGGTCACCAGAAATTGAGAATACGGGATGCCACGCGCCGCTAGGTCATCTCGCACCACACTCTTCACCATCTGCTGAGCGGTCACGCTCCAGCCCAGGTACAGGCAAGAAAACGCCAAGGCCACTGCATTCCAGCGCAAACCCGTAGGAGGCTTCGCGATCAAGGCCACCACAAGGCCCAGCAGCAGGGGCAAGGTGTACAGCGGATCGACGATAAACATACTGCCCAGCCCAAACGGATGGCTGGAGAAAGGCTGCATCAGCTGCGTGCCGTAGATCGTGAAGTAGTCCAGAACCGGGTGGGTAAACAGGGCCAACCACAAGGCCAGCCACCAGCGCTTGAAGAGTGCGGGCTGCTGGTGCAAGCGGCTCACGCACCAAGCCATAAATGGTGCAAACAGTGTCAGGTAAAAGAGCCCGTGTGTCTGGGCTCGGTGTTGCACCATATTGCTCACCGGATCGCCGAAATCGACCAGTGCGTCCAGATCCGGCAAAGTGCCGGCCACCCCACCCCATAGCGCTGCCTTCCAGACAGCCGTGCGTCTGCCCATCACCGCAACGCCAATTGCACTGCCCAATACCAGTTGTGAAAGTGAATCCATGGTGAGTCCGTCAAGGTAGCAGGACGCATTGTGGCCACGCAGAGCGGTGTGTGTGCCTCCACGTGCTTTGAACCGGAATTTTGGAAGGGCTTTGCATCGCCCGGGGTAGTGTGTTCCTGCGCTGAGTCCAGCTGCTGGGCCATAAAGCGCCTCGCCTACGGAGGGGGGCGGTGAGACAGTCCGTCAACAAAGGCGCCATCAGGGAACAGTTGGCCCCACCACCTGCTTGCCCTCTTGTGAAACGGCAAAGCCCGGTGCGATACTGATTTGCATGCACACGCCTGAAGCTCCCCACTGCGTTCGCCATTTCGGTCAAATCTTGCTATGGCCTCTGCGGCTGATGCCGGTGCGGGGGGCTGAGGCCCGGCATTCCAAGCCCTGGGAGATTCTGGCCGCCATGGGCGACGCAACGCCCTGGCGCGAAGTGGTGGACGAATACACCGGCGACGCCTGCAACTTTCATGAGCGGCACTACAACGAGTTCGTGACCTTCTTGCCCTATGTGCAGCGCTTTCTGTATGGCGAAGGTCATGCCAAAGGTGGTGGGCAGGCGCATGGTTCGCCCATGCGGGTGTTCCGCAGGCACGACGTCGGCGCGGTGCGGGTGGTGCTGCGGCCCGGCATGGCGGCCATCACTCTTAGTGTGGTGCACGTGGACCTGTATTTCTTTTTGGATCTGGACCTGGTGCTGCTCAATGTGGAGGTGGCGGGCGACAACCTGCCACTCACGCATTCGCAAGAGTTGCTATACCGCTTCGGCCGCGGCTACCCCTCGGGTTGGGATGCGCAGGGGCAGGCGCAGCACTGCCTGCACCAGGCCGAGTGGCTGGGTGCTCAAGGCCAGGTGCTGGCGCAGTCTGACGCGGGGCAGCCCGATCTGTTCATGTCGCATGTGGCCCGCCACCGCGCACCCCGCATTGCTGCCCATTGGGATTGGCTGCTGCAGCCCTTGGTGAGCGACCATTCAGACCAGCTAGGCGCACTGCGCTACCGGCAGATCGAGTACTACCGCATGCCCCTGTTGGGCTACCTGGCGGTGGACGAGCCGCAGACCCTGAGCCGCAGCGACTTTGTGCGCCTGGGTTTGGTCACCGGTGCAGGCAGTGCCGATGGCGAAGCTGCACTGCCGTTTGCCAATGACCACCTGCAGGACTTTGAAGAGCGCTATTGCTACGACCGCTTCTGGACAACCGGTGGTGCTGCACCCCACACCCGCTATCTCTGCACCGGCCATTCGCTGGTGGTGGTGGGGGATGCCAACAGCCAGTTCTTCTCGTGCCGGGACCGGGGTGTGTTGGCCCAGTTCAGGCACCAGCATTTTTTGCTGTTTTTGATTGCGCACTTTCAGAAGGCAGCGCTTTTGATGTTTTCAGACCGGCTGGCCGAAACCCTGCGCAACCTCAACATCAGCGACCCTGGCAGCGTGCGGACCTTCAAGCGAAGTATCCGCAGCACCTTTGCCAGCTTCTTGCGCTTTACCCATCGCTATTGGTTTCATGAAATTTCGGAGCAGGCCCAGACCCGCGCACTGTTTGCCAAGTGCGCGCATCACCTGGGGCTGGACCCGCTGTACTCGGAAGTCAAAGAGCGCATCGCCGACATGAATAACTATCTGGAGGCTGACAGCCTGCGCCGCCAAGCCAATACCGTGGTGCGCCTCACAGTGGTCACCATACTGGGTTTGATTGGCACCATCACCACCGGCTTCTTGGGCATGAACCTGTTGGCCGAGGCAGACGCCCCCATGTCCCGCAAGGTGCTGGTGTTCGGGGTGGTGTTTGTGGTGACGATTGCGCTCACCGTGTACACCATGGCCAAGTCCAAGCGCTTGTCTGATTTTCTGGATGTGCTGTCCGAAGAGCGCGTAAGCCCGTGGACCAAGCTGAAAGCCTTTGCTGCCATCTGGGCGCGCGATCGGGACCGCGACTGAGTGGCTAGGACAGACGATTTGCTATCAAAATAGAAGCTGCTCCCGCTTATTCCACGTGCGCTGGAGGCCGTTTTGATGCCGCATTTGCTTGAGGAGGGCGGTAGCGGGTCAATACAGGCGGCAGAATGCGGCCCATGGATTCACAAGGAAAACGACATGTTGCTAACTGATATCGCCGTCGAGCACACGCTGGCGCCCCCCAAAGGAGGCCTTCGTGTGACCTTGGTGGTGCATCCCTTTACGAATACCCAGCGGGACTCGCTGGGAAAGTTCGAGATCGTTCGCAGCGTCCGTGAGCCGAACGGAAAAGACGTGAAGCGTTCCACCTTTGTGTCGTTTCAGCAATTGGCAGAGCTGTATGCCAAAGGGGTGCTTGAGGAATTCGGATTTGGTGTGCGCATGTGCCCAGCCGATGGCAAGCACCCCAATGTGACTCCCGTCAAAAAACTGCTCCCTGCCGGCATCAAGCCTGGCTCACCATTCGACCTCGCGGTGCAGGGCGTGGATGTTTCAATTCCAGCCACCCGCGAGTTGCGGACCGCATTGCTGCGCACAAGCGTCAAGGTGTAAGGGCTTTCAGAGACCGTTGGAAGTGGCTTCAGAGGTTACTTGGGGGACGCAGGCAAAAAGTCGGGTGTCTGGCTATCATGAAATCAATCAAGGACACCCCCATTCATGCTCATCCAGCTCACCTACGCAAGCCGCTCTGCCGGCATCCTCGGCCCGGGCGATGTCAAAGACATCTTGCAGAGTTCCGCGCGTAACAACCAGGCTGCGGGCATTACAGGTGCGCTTTGCTTGTCCAATGGCATCTTCTTGCAGCAGCTGGAGGGGGACCGGACGGCAGTGAATGCGCTGTACCACCGCATCCTGAAAGACTCCCGGAACAAAGACCCCGCCGTTCTGTAATGGGTCGTATCAGGCGCCTGCTTCAGCAAGAGCGGGTTCAGGAAGTGCCTGCGGATTTCAGGTGCCCGCTGTGTGAACGCAAGATTCCTGCGGCTCAGCGCGACGCCCACCATTTGATTCCGAAGTCCAAAGGCGGCAGGCACACCGAATACCTGCACCGGATATGTCACCGCCAGATTCACGCGCTATTCACGGAAACCGAGTTGGCCAGACAGTTCAACTCGGTGGAGGCTTTGCTGGCCCACCCTGACATGGCGTCTTTTGTGGCCTGGGTCAAAACCAGGCCCGACGACTTCATGGAGCGCACGCGAAAAAGCCAGCGCATCCGTAGCAAGTGAGGGGGCGGTTTATGCCTTGGGGGTCTCTGCCTTCGGGGTGCTTGCGGCGGCCGGCTTCTTGAGCTTGAACCTGGCTGCCGCAGCTTCCTTGTTGCGGGCTCGCTCAGCCATGATGCGGTCCAGCTCCTCCCGGCTACCTTTTCGCTTCATGTTGGGGTCTTTGCCAAATACGCCGGCCATAGTGATGTTTCCTTTGGCCCAGTCTAACTGACGGTAGCTGCGTTACGTTGATGATGGGTGGCAGATAAACTGCTTTCCATTCATCATTCGCCTCTGCATCCCATGCGCTACACCCTGCCGCCCGACACCGTTCACCATTACGCACGCTACGGCGCTGTGGTGCTTCGCGGTGTGCTCACGCCCGCTGAAGTGGCGCAGCTGGAGCGTGGCATCGAGCACAACCTGGCGCACCTGAGCCCGCTGGCTTTGGTGGCCAGCCAGCCGGACGACCCGGGCCGCTTTGTTGAAGACTTTTGCACCTGGCAACACAACCCGGACTACACGGCCGTCATGCAGCACAGCGCCTTGCCCTTGGTCGCCGCGCAGCTGATGCAAAGCGACACGGTGCGCATCTACCACGACCACCTTCTGGTCAAAGAGCCGGGCACCCGCCAACCCACCCCCTGGCACCAGGACCAGCCCTACTACAACGTGGCCGGCCGGCAGAACGTGAGCTTCTGGATACCCGTGGACCCTGTGCCTCTGGAGAGCACGCTGCGCTTTGTGGCTGGCTCGCACGCGGGCACCTGGTACATGCCGCGCACCTTCCGCGACCAGCAGGCCAAGTGGTTTCCTGTAGGCACGCTGGCCGAGCTGCCTGCCATCGATGCACACCCTGAAAAGTTTGAGCAACTCGCCTGGGCCTTGCAGCCCGGCGATGCCGTTGCATTCCACATGCTGGCCCTACACGCCAGCAGCGGGGTAGGGCCGGGCACGCGGCGCCGCGTGTTCTCAGCCCGCTATCTGGGCGACGATGCCCGCCACGCTGTGCGCAGCTGGCGCACCTCGCCCCCGTTTGCCGGGCTGGCAGACCGTTTGCCGGATGGCGCGGTGATGGACGATGCGCTGTTTCCCTTGGTTGCTATCAAATGAGGAGCTGCTGGCGAAAATCCCATCTGCGCTAGTGGCATATTTTTATATTGGGTATTGGAAAGGCCACGGTGCAATATTTCATCGTGTAGAGTTCCCCGGTCTTTCCCGCGATGCGGCCAATAAGGGAGTGTTTGTATATGAAATTCGTACCGCACTGGGTGGCTTTGGCGCTGTGTTTGGGAGGGGCTGCGCATGCCCAGCCGGCCAATCCCACGCACTATGAAAATTTGGCGATTGGTGCCTCTGTCCAAGGGGGCGTGGGCCTGGGTTTATTCTCCAAGCCCTTTCCGATACCACCGGGGCAATGGACCCTGGTGGGGCACAGTGTGAAAGAAATTGCCGTGGTCAATATGCGGACACGCGAACCCACGGGCTCCGTTGCAAAACATGACCTGACCTTCAAGAACAGCGAGCCCGGCAGCCTGCTGCCGTTGATGTTTGTGTCTATCACGGGCCGTTTGAGCAACCTGGATACTGGCAGAAAGCCCTGCAACCCGAGCACGAGTAAAAACCAGTGGGTAGACAACTTTTCAGAGCGCTCTGCGGCTGAGGTAGCTTCATCCAGCGCGTATGTGTGTGCAAGCAGCGCAGGTTTATCCAATTTCAAAAAAACGGTGACCGATGCGGCAGCTAGCAGCAACCTATGGATCAAGGCGGCACTGTCCCCAGTGGCGCCGGATGCGCACACGCTGCCAGACAACGTGGTCTTGGTCAATATCAGTGCCAGCCGCTTCCGTGGGTTTGCCTTTGATGTTGTTTTCTTTGTCAGGCAGGAAGGGAATTTGAGTGACCCGGTTTACGCTGCCCATTTGCAGCCTTGGATTCACGCTACCGGACTCAGCTTGTTGGCGGCTACAGACGGTAGTGCAAGCAGCATCAATTTGCCAGCACCCTTTGCCGGGTCGGTGGCGACAGGGCGCCCCGTTGCAATAGACAACCGCATTCAGTCCACGTTTACCGATGTCATACCGGTAGCGGACATTCGCATAAGGAAGACTTTTGAACTGCGCAGTGCCGATGGAGACAATCTCAAGTCCAGTCTGCTTGCGTGCATTCCGCAATTCGGCGCGAACTTCAGTTTGCCGAATGTGCCTATGCAATCTGTGGTCCACACCACATTTAAAACAGCGGGCTCATCCAGGATCTTCATTGTCAAAAAATCCATGGGGCTGTGCCTGCAAAGCAGTTCAGCCAACTTTCCCATTTTTGCGGCAGAGGCTTTTTCGGGCACCGTAGCACCGGTGGGTGTCAGTGACGAAGTGGTGTCGGACTGGAATGCCGAGATCGCCCGTTTGGTAGCCACCAAAGGCGTAGCCCAAGTCGCATACCAGTACCCTAACCAGGGAGCTATGTCGGTGAAGTATTGGGTAGATGCCAGCAACCCCATCATCATCCGCTACGCCACCGAGTTCAAAGCGCAAGGTGCATGGGTACCGCAAATATTCGATGCGGTATTTTCCGATATAGGCCTGACGGCCGTGCAGTCCATCAATGTAAATGCCAAGGGCGAAGGCAAGAAGGACGTTCCCTTCTAAATTGCTATTAAAAACGTAGCTTCTCGCGCATGCCGGAAGAGCGTTGGCAGTATTTTCGGTATGCGATTGATCTGCGTCAGTCCCGGGGCAAGCACTGCGTCAGTTAGAGGGCGAAGAATCAGGCGGTTCATCATCTCCACCCCACACGCAGGCCCCCCATGACGCACCAGCAGTCTTACGAACACAAACGCACATCCGCCGACCAAGCCATCCGGCAGGTGCGTGATGGCGACACCATCATCGTCCCCACCGGTGTGGGCGAACCACCCAGTTTGCTCACCGCGCTGTCAGAGCAGCGGCGCAGCTTTCGCGATGTGAAGGTTTGCCAGATTCTGGCCATGCGCAAGTACGGCTACATCGACCCCGCCACCACCGAACACGTGCGCCACGTTGCCTTCTTTTTTGGCGGGGCCACACGGGCCGGCGGGCAAGAGGGATGGATTGACTTCATCCCCAACTATTTCTCGGAAATTCCGGCGCAAATCGAGCGCGGGCAGATGGCGGCAGACGTGGTGTTTGCCATGGCGTCGCCCATGGACGAACATGGCTTCTTCGCGCTGAGCCTGGGCGCGGACTACACCATGGCGGCCGTCAAAAAAGCCCGCGCCGTGGTGCTGGAGGTCAACCCCAACGTGCCATTTGCCTTTGGCAACTGCCATGTGCACATCTCGCAAGTGGCGGCGCTGGTGGAGAGCGATGCGCCGGTCATGGAGGTGGGCCTGCCGAAGATCGGGCCGGTGCAGCAGGCCATTGGCAAGTACGTGGCCGATTTGATTGACGACGGTTCCACATTGCAGATCGGCTATGGCGGCATCCCGGACGCGGTGGTCATGCAGCTCACCGGCAAAAAGGACCTGGGCATCCACACGGAGATGATTGGCGACGGCATCATGACCCTGGTAGAGGCGGGTGCCGTGACCAACCGGCGCAAGAACTTCATGCCCGGAAAAATGGTGGCCACCTTCGGCCTGGGTTCGGCCAAGCTATACCGCTTTATGCACCGCAACCCGGGGCTGGAGATGCACCCGGTAGAGTTCACCAACGATCCGGCCATTGCAGGCCTGAACGACAACCTGGTAGCCATCAACGCCACCTTGCAGATCGATTTTTTGGGCCAGTGCGGCTCCGAGAGCCTGGGCCATGCGCCGTATTCCGGCACCGGCGGCCAGTCGGACTTTGTGCGCGCGGCCAACCGGTCCAAGGGAGGCAAGGCCTTCATCGTGCTGCCGTCTACCGCCAAGGACGACACCATCTCCCGCATCGTGCCTTCGCTGTCGCCGTGCACCCACGTCACCACCAGCAAGAACGACATCAACTACGTGGTCACCGAATACGGCGTGGCCCAGCTGCGCGGCAAGTCCATGAAGCAGCGCACGCAAGAGCTCATCGCCATTGCACACCCCAAGTTCCGCGATGAGCTGACCGCACAGGCCAAGCAACTGAAGATTTTGTGAGTCGTCGACTGGCAGAGAGTGTCAGAACTCGGTGATCACGGTCACGCCCGCTACTTCAAACTTGTCCATGTTCATCAGCGCGTCGATCGACTGCTGAAGGTTGATCTTTTTGCCTACTAGCTTTTCAGGGGCCAGCTTGCCGGTGCGCACCATGTCCAGCATGGCGCCGTAGCGGTGGGCCTGCATGCCGTGGCTGCCCAAAATCTCCAGCTCATGGGCGATGACCTTGGCCATGGGAATGGCCGGCGTGCTGTTCTCGGCCAGCATCAACCCCACCTGAATGTGTTTGCCCCGTCGGCGCAGGTTGCTGATGGAGTTGAAGCAGGTGGTGGGGTGGCCCAGCGCATCCAGCGACACATGCGCGCCGCCTTGCGTGATCTCCATCACCGCCTCGACCACGTTGGCCACCTGGGTGGCATTGACCGTGGCCACCGCACCCATGGCACGCGCCATGGCGAGCTTGTCTTCCGAGATGTCGATGGCCACCACATTGGCGCCCACCGCGTGGGCAATCATGATGGCTGACAGGCCCACGCCGCCACAGCCGTGCACCGCCACCCATTGGCCCGCAGAGGTCTTGCCCTGATCGACCACCGCGCGGAATGAGGTCACAAAGCGGCAGCCCAGGCTGGCGGCGGTGGCAAAGTCCAAGGTCTCGGGCAGAGCCACAAGGTTCAGGTCTGCCTTGTGGATGGACACATACTGCGCGAACGAACCCCAGTGCGTGAACCCGGGCTGGAACTGCTTTTCGCACACCTGCTGGTTGCCCGAGTGGCACTCCGGGCAGCTGCCGCAGCCGCCCACAAAGGGCACGGTGACGCGGTCGCCCACCTTCCAGCAGGTTACGTCTTTGCCCACGGCTTCCACCGTGCCCGCCAGCTCGTGGCCGGGGACGTGGGGCAGCACGATGTCGGTGTCATGCCCCACCCAACCATGCCAATCGCTGCGGCACACGCCGGTAGCCTGCACCTTCACGACCACGCCATGCGCCTCCGGCGTCGGGTCCGGCACGGTTTGCAGGCGGGGTGGGGCGGAAAAGGCTTCGTAGACAACGGCTTGCATGTGGGGTCCTTGTGGGGGCTTGCGGATAAATCACATGCTATCAAATGAATAGCTGCTAGCGCACATTCGGTGTGCGCTAGAGGTCAATTTCATTCATAACGCGTTGATTGATGGCATCAGACCATCTATGTGCTTTCGTAGTTGTTGCCCTTGAGAGACTCAGAAGGGCTTAGCAAATGTCAGCTCTAGCCTTGAGTGATGCGGGAAGAGGTGTTGGCGTAGCCCGAGAACAGATCTTTCTGGAACGGGACAATCTCATAGCGGATGAAGCAAGTGATGGTTATGGGGGCTCCATTGCTTGGTGATGCCAAGGAGTGTTCGGGAGATATATGGGGGATGCTTTGGTTGGTGGCGAAGTGTTCGGTCGGAGGCCCAAACATCTGGACTCGGTGGCGAGTGCCGGGCTCGACGTTGAATCTATGCAGTGAAACATCTCTGTGTTGTTGAAAGCGTTCACTTTCGACTCAAAGCGGACTTCTGACATCTCTGAATTTCGACTTGGCTGCGGACTTGCTACACACAAAAAAAGTTGTGGCCTTAAGCAGAAGCAATGCCTTAGAAGTAGACGCTCAGAAGCGGCGCCGCAGATTGATAGGAATCACTCTTTTGCTCTGCAATCAAGTCAAATCAACTACTTGGGTGTTTCAGTGCAGATGTAGGGCTTTTTAAAGTATCCCTCACACATGAAGAGGGTCACGCTTGTCCCATCAACCTGCACAAGCTTGCGGGAAACGTCGAACCTCGTTGTGATCAGAATCGGCTGATCATTTTCATCTTTGATAATGGCCCAGAGAGTTTTACCGCGTCTTGTTTCTTTTGAAATTTCTTTCAGCTTCCCTTGGACTAATTTCGGTATCGACTCATCGAGAACGATGTTTAGCTTCGAAAGCGTGAAACGTCCCAATAGAACAATTGCAATAAAAAGAAAAAAACAAATAATCCACCTCGCCGGATTTCGAACCAGGGAAAGTGCAACTGTCATGAATGTCCCTAGTGCTCCAAGGTAAAGCATCTTTACTGTGGGAGTGATTTCAGTACCAGCACCCGTTAAGGGTTGAAGCGTTATTTCTTGGCTAAGGGGTACAAAAAAATACACAGTAGCGTTCAGCGTGATGAGCACTACGCAGCTAACAGCAACCGTTAAGAGCTGGAGTCTTTCTTGAGAGTACTTGCCTGACAAAATCTTGGAAAACATTGAACGAGAAAAGAAGTTTTGCTGCGCGAGCAGATCCAGTTTTGATGCGTTCGGAAATTGGTAGAGGTTGAGCCTAAAGATTGCCTTCGGTCACTTTGCATAGAGCTGTCATAGATTGAATCCTGTTGCGCTGCAATTTTGACGTGTAAATTGCCGCTATTTCTTCCCTCATCCTTGTATGACCTACTTTGATTTCTGAGGAAGGACGGACGGGCCACACAAACAATCATTGGTCACTAGTCTGCAAGTGGCCCACGCCCGATTTAGCATGTTTGGGTTTGAGTACCACTACATTCAGATGACGGAATTTGGTCGACTGTTCCATCGCGCGTGTGTCGCTTCGGACAGACTATTGGTTTCGGAGTAGCTTGCAATGGCCTGTTGAATCCTCCCAGATTCACTGGATGCCATGGAGCTTCAAAGCCGTCATTGATCGAGGAACGCAACTGGCCCAAAGCGGCAAGAAATGGGTTTGATCCCGGGCTTCTATTGAACGGAAATGCTGCATTTACACATGCCAAGCTAGGGGCCTCCCTCCAGACAGCAACCCAATTTAAGAACAGCACGTCCCCGAAGCTCGCATCCGATAATCAGTAAGCCCCCACAGCCATCCACTCCGGAATCTGCAATGTCCCTCGCCATTCTCAAAACCCTGTTCGCCCAGAAGACGTGGGCCAATGCCGAGTTGTTTGATGCCATGCATCTGGTGGACGCGGTCCAGCATGCCGAGCCGCTGCACACAGCCACCCGCACGCTGAACCACATCTATGTGGTGGACCGCATCTTCCGCGCCCATTTGTTGGGCGAGGCGCATGGCTACACCCAGACCAACACCGACGACACGCCCGCGTTAGGTGACTTGCATTTCGCCGCTGCCGAGACGGACCACTGGTTTGAGGCCTATGTGGCGGGGCAGAGCGAATCAGCGTTGGCCGAGAACCTGAGCTTTCAGTTCACCGATGGGGATGCCGGCCGCATGACGCGCGAGGAGATGCTCTTCCACGTGTTGGCCCACGGCTCGTACCACCGTGGCAATGTGGGGCAGGTGCTTAAGGGCATAGGCATGGCGCCACCGCGTGACCTGCTCACCAAGTTCTTGCACCAGCGCGAGCCGGCACGGCGCCAGCCCGCTTGAGTAGCAGTAGATTGCTATTTATTTGATAGCCGCTCGCGCATATTCCACATGCGCTAGCAGCCTATTTGGCTTGTAACTGGCCTACAGCGCAGTCCGCAGCGTCCAGATCTCGGGGAACAGCACCACGTCCAGCATCTTGCGCAGGTAGCTCACGCCGCCGGTTCCCCCGGTGCCGCGCTTGAAGCCGATGACGCGCTCCACCGTGGTGACGTGGCGGAAGCGCCAGAGGCGGAAGGCGTCTTCCAGGTCGGTCAGCTCTTCGGCCAGTTGGTACAGGTCCCAGTGGGCCTTGGGGTCGCGATAGACCTGCAGCCAAGCGGCTTCGACTTCGGGGCTGGCGGTGTAGGGTTGGGTCCAGTCCCGCTGCAGGTGGCTGGCGGGCACGGCAATGCCGCGGCGGGCCATGAGCTTGAGGGCTTCGTCATACAAAGACGGCGCTTCATACGCCGCTTGCACCAACGCCAGGCGCTCGGGCGCGTGGGCGTGAGGCTTGAGCATGGCGGCGTTTTTGTTGCCCAGCGAGAACTCGATGCAGCGGTACTGAAAGCTCTGGAAGCCACTACTCTGACCCAGGTAGGGTCGCATGGCGGTGTACTCGGGCGGCGTCATGGTGGCCAGCACATCCCAGGCATGCACCAGCTGCTCCATGATCTTGCTCACGCGCGCCAGCATCTTGAAGGCGGGCGGCAGGTCGTCTTGGGCGATGTGCGCAATAGCGGCGGTGAGCTCGTGCAGCATGAGCTTCATCCACAGCTCGCTGGTCTGGTGCTGGATGATGAAGAGTAGCTCGTCATGCGTGGGGGACAGCGGCTTTTGCGCACCCAAGATGGTGTCGATCTGCAGGTAGTCGCCGTAGCTCATGGAGTTGCTGAAGTCGAGCTGGGCTTTTTCTTCGGCGACGATCGATTCGCCCGCGGTGGGGGCGCCCCCGCCGTGCATCGGGCAGCCAGAGGTGGTGTTGCTCATATCAGGTCACCGCGTGCTTTTGGTTGAACTCGGGCTTTTGCCACTCGCCAGTTTCCAAGACTTGGCGCAAGTGCTCCACCGCGTTCCACACATCTTCAAACCCGATGTACAGCGGCGTAAACCCAAAGCGCAAGATGTCTTTGTGGATGCCGCCATCGCCCGCGCGGTAGTCGCCAATCACTCCGCGTGCAATCAGCGCTTGCACGATGGCAAAGGCACCGGAGCCCAAGGCGCCACCGGCCGTGTGCTCACGCGTCAGGCAGACCTGCGAGCCGCGCTGGGCGTGCTCACGCGGAGTCGCCAAGCCCAGACCGTAGCCTTGGCAACGCTCTTCCACCAGCTGGATGAACAGGTCTGTCAATGCCAGTGATTTGGCGCGCAGGGCCGTCATGCCGCCCAGCTTTTCAGCGGCCTCAAAGCCCTCCAGCCCGCAGCCCAGGAGCGACATGCTGACGATGGGCTGGGTGCCGCACAGGTAGCGGGTGATGCCGGGGGCGGGTTGGTAATCGGGGGTGAAGGCAAAGGGTGCCGCGTGGCCCCACCAGCCGGCCAGGGGCTGCCAGAAGCGGTCGGCGTGTTTGGGGTGTACCCACACAAAGGCCGGTGCGCCGGGGCCGCCGTTCAGGTACTTGTAGCCGCAGCCCACTGAGAAGTCGGCGCCCGAGGCCTTGAGGGTTACTGGCACCGCGCCCGCGCTGTGGGCCAGGTCCCAAATCATCAAAGCACCAGCGGAGTGGGCGGCAACGGTCACGGCGAGCATGTCGTGCATGGCGCCGGTGCGGTAGTTCACATGGGTGAGCATCAGCACGGCCACGTCGGCAGTCAGTGCGGCGGCAATCTCTTCGGGCTCCACCAGCTTCAGGGTGTAGCCGCGCTCTTTGCACAGGCCTTCGGCGATGTACAGGTCGGTGGGGAAGTTGCTGCGCTCGCTCACGATGAGCTTGCGTTCAGGCGAGTCCTGCGCGGCAATGGACAAGGCGGCAGACAGCACCTTGAACAGGTTGATAGACGTGCTATCGGTGGCCACCACTTCATCCGCATCCGCTCCAATCAACGGGGCAATGCGGTTACCCAAACGCTGCGGCAGGCTGAACCAACCGGCCGTATTCCAGGAGCGGATCAGGCCTTGGCCCCATTCTTGAGTGACGACTTCAGCAGCGCGGGCAGCGGCGGTTTTGGGCATCACGCCCAGGGAGTTGCCGTCGAGGTAGATCACGCCTTCGGGAATGTCGAACAGGTCGCGCAGCGGGCGCAGGGTGTCGGCCGCATCACGGGCGCGGCAGTCGTTCAGGGTCAAGGGCGTAGTGCTCATGGTGTCTCAAGGAGGGTGGATTTGCGAAATTATGTGTTGAGGGCTTTGAAATGTTGATATCTAATCTTCAGTATTCAAAAAATGGACTAAGTTAGTCTTTGAAGATCGTTTGGAGAAAAATTTATGCAGCAAGTCACCGATAAAGCCGACCGCCTGCTGCTGCGGGCCTTGCAAGACAACGCGCGCCTCACTTCCGGTGAGCTGGCGCAGATGGCCCATTTGTCGCAGTCGCCCACCTGGCGGCGCGTCAAGCAGCTGGAGGAAGCGGGCACCATCAAGGGCTACCACGCCGCGCTGGACCGGCGCGCGCTGGGCTACAGCGTGCTGGCGTTTGTGCTGATCGGCATTGACCACCAGAACGAGGCTTCATCACAGGCCTTTGTGCAGGCAGTGTCCGAGATTCCGGAGGTGGTGCAGTTCCACGCCATCTCAGGGCAGGCCGACTTTTTGGTGGGGCTGGTGGCGCGTGACCTGGACCACTATTCCGAGTTGTTGCAACGCAAGTTGCACCGCCTGCCGGGTGTGCGGCAAGTGCAGTCGCATTTCTCGCTGCAGGAGTTCAAGGGGCAGATGGCGGATCTGCCGGTTCCTCTGGACTGAGCGCCAGATTTCAAACGGTTCACAATGCAGTAGCTCTCAACAACCGGACTCGCCATGAAACTAAGCCATTTTTCTTTTCCGCTGCATGCACGTGCACTCGTCAGTGGAGTGGCTTGTTTGCTGCTGAGTGGCGCGGCTTTGGCCAACAAGCCCGACTGGGCGGGTAAGGGCAAAAACAAGCACTCGGAGGAGTCACACGCCCAAGCGCAAGGTGGGTCGGTAGAGATCCGGGTCGGAGGCTACTTTGGCGATGACCAACGCCGCACCGCGCAGGACTATTACGGCGCCCAGCAGGCCAAGGGCAAATGCCCGCCCGGCTTGGCCAAAAAGAACAATGGATGTCAGCCACCCGGCCAGGCCAAGAAGTGGTTGCGTGGCCAGCCGCTTCCGCGCGATGTGGTTTTCTACCCGCTGCCGCGGGACATCTCGGTGCGTATCGGCTTGCCGCCGGCCGGCTACAAGTACGTGCGTGTAGCCAACGACATTCTGCTCATTGCCATCGGCACCAGCATCGTCGTGGACGCCATTGAAGATCTGATGCGTTGATGCCTCACAGCGACGGCATGCACCCGCGAAGGTGCACGCCGTCGCGGGAGTTAGAGCTGGCCCAGCAGCAGGTACTCCATGAGCGCCTTCTGCACGTGCATGCGGTTTTCGGCTTCGTCCCAGACCACGCTTTGCGGGCCGTCGATGACTTCGGCTTCCACCTCTTCGCCACGGTGGGCGGGCAAGCAGTGCATGAAGATGGCGTTGGGCGCGGCCACCGCCATCATCTTGCGGTCCACGCACCAGGCGGCAAAGGCCTTACGGCGGACTTCGTTTTCGGCCTCGAAGCCCATGCTGGTCCACACATCGGTGGTGATCAGGTCGGCGTCCTGGCAGGCTTCCATCGGATTGCTATAGGTTTTATAGCTGCCCGCGCCCATTCCGCCGGCGCTGGCGGCCAATTTCTCATTGACTTCGTAGCCGCTGGGTGTGGATACGCGCAAGTGGAAGCCCAGCTTGGCAGCAGCCTGCAGCCAGGTGTTGGCCATGTTGTTGCCGTCACCCACCCAGGTCACAGTCTTGCCCTGGATAGGGCCGCGGTGCTCGATGTAGGTGAAGATGTCCGCCAGGATCTGGCAGGGGTGGAATTCGTTGGTCAGGCCGTTGATGACGGGCACCCGCGAGTTGGCGGCAAAAGCTTGCAGCTTGGTTTGCTCGTAGGTGCGGATCATCACGATGTCCGTCATGCGGCTGATGACCTTGGCGCTGTCCTCAATCGGCTCGGAGCGGCCGAGCTGGCTGTCGCCGGTGGTCAGGTGCACCACGCTGCCGCCCAATTGGTACATGCCGGCCTCAAAGCTTACGCGGGTTCGGGTGGAAGCCTTCTCGAAGATCATGGCCAGCGTGCGGTCGACGAGGGTGTGGTGGCGCTCAAAGGTCTTGAACTTGCGCTTGATGAAGGCCGCGCGCTCCAGCAGGTAGGCGTATTCGTCGGCGCTGAAGTCGTCGAACTGCAGGTAGTGCCGCACTGGCGGCGCGCCTTGGGGCAGGGTGCTGGGGACGGCGTTGCTGGAGAGGCTCATGCGGTTTCTTTCAAAAAGGCAGCAATCAGGGGCGCGAGGATGGCGACGATCTCGTCGGCCTCGGCCACGCTCAAAATCAGGGGGGGCACCAGGCGGACCACGCTGTCAGCCGTCACGCTGATCAGCAAACCTGCATCGGCAGCCCGTTGCACCAGGGCGCCGCAGGGCTTGGTCAGGTCCACGCCCATCATCAGGCCCTGGCCGCGCACTTCTTTCACCCCGCCGTTGGCTATCTCGGCTTTGAGAGCGGCTTCCAGCCCAGCTTTCAGGTGGGCGCCCACCTTCTCGGCATTGGCCAGCAGACCTTCCGCTTCCATGATGCGGATGGTTTCGACCCCGGCGCGCATGGACAGCGGGTTGCCGCCGAAGGTGGAGCCGTGGTTGCCGGGTTGGAAGATGGTGGCGGCTTTGGGGCCCACCACCACAGCGCCCACCGGCACGCCGGAGCCCAGGCCCTTGGCCAAGGGCATCACGTCGGGCTGAATGCCCGCCCACTGGTGGGCAAACCACTTGCCGGTGCGGCCCATGCCGCACTGCACTTCGTCAATCATCAACAGCCAGTCGCGCTGGTCGCACAGGGCACGCACATCGCGCAAGTAGTCCATGTGCATGGGGTTCACGCCGCCTTCGCCCTGGATGGCTTCAAAAAACACGGCCACGACATTCGGGTTGCCTTCGGTCGCTGCTTTGAGTGCGTCAATGTTGTTCACCGGCACGCGGATAAAGCCTTCCACCAGCGGGCCGAAACCGGCTTGCACTTTGGGGTTGCCGGTGGCGCTGAGCGTGGCGATGGAGCGGCCGTGGAACGCTTTTTCGAACACCACGACCTCGGGGCGGGCTATGCCCTTGTCGTGGCCGAACTTGCGGGCCAGCTTCAGGGCGGCTTCGTTGGCTTCCAGGCCGGTGGAGCAGAAAAACACATTGCTCATGCCGGAGCGTTCCACCAGCAGTTTGGCCAGCTCTTCCTGCAGGGGGATGTGGTAGTAGTTGGAGGTGTGGATCAGCTTGGTGAGCTGGTCTTGCAGCGCGGGCACGAGCTGGGGGTGGTTGTGGCCCAGGGTGTTGACTGCGATGCCGCCCAGGGCGTCCAGGTATTCCTTGCCGTTCACGTCCCACACGCGGCAGCCTTGTCCATGGCTCAGGGCGATGGGCAATCGGCCGTAGGTGTTCATCACGTGGGGTGAAGACGGCGTGGTAACGGTGGCGGCGGTCATGTCATAACTCCGGGGTTGGCTACAAAACAGATCGGCCCGACTGCTGCAAAGGCCAGTCGGGCCGTTGAAGCCTGATTTTAGGCGCACTGGGCATGGCGGTTTCGTGACAAATCCACATCACACTGATGCGCACTCGCATAGCTGGTTTGTCATCTCCATGACAGCGGAGCGGGTAGAATTCTTGTGCGGCGCAGCACCGGCTTTTTACGGTGCAGCGTGCACCCCGAAATTTCGCACGTACTGATGGCCACCACTCCTCCAAAAGAACTCTACATCCTGGGAATCACGCGGCAAGGCAAGACCTTTCGCCCCAGTGACTGGGCAGAGCGTCTGGCCGGTGTGATGAGCCAGTTCCGCCCCGGTGGCGCTACCCGTGGCAGCCACCTCGGCTACTCGCCGTGGTGTGTGCCTACCTCGATCGGGCAGGTGAAGTGCGTCATCGTGCACCCCGACCTGCGGGACTACGACGTCATGGCTTGGGACTTCTGCCTCAACTTCGCCCGTGACAACGAACTGCAGGTCAGTGAGACCCGTCCTGAGGCGCCTGCTGCGCCCGCCGCCCGTCCGGCGGCTTCCGAATAATTTTTTGTCCTGACGACAGAAACAAAAAAGCCGTTCAGATGAACGGCTTTTTTGCTTTTGCTGACAGCGCACCCTAACAAACGGCGAACCTTGTTGCCAAGGTCCGTGCGATTGCCTAAGTGATTAGGCTGCGAGTGCCAAGGCTTTCACCTTGGAAGCCAAACGGCTCTTGTCGCGTGCTGCCTTGTTCTTGTGGAAGATGCCCTTGTCAGCCACGGTGTCCACCACGGCTTGCATCTTGGCAAACAATTCTGCGGCTTTGGTCTTGTCACCGGCCACAACTGCCTTTTCCACGTTCTTCACCGCGGTGCGGTACTTGGAACGCAAAGAAGTGTTTGCTGCGTTGATCTTGATGTCCTGACGGACGCGTTTACGGCCCGACGCCAGGCGCGGGTTCTTTTTCTTGGGTTTACCAGATGCCATGATTAATATTCCTTGTGTTGGAGGATGTTGTCAGCAAAGCCGATGATTATATACCGCGCCGTCCAAGGCGACCAGTGGCTCGGTTTGGGCGGCAGTTCAGGGCCAGTGGATGGCGGCTACACTCCCGCCGGTGAGCCTTATCAAATCAGTTTCTACCGTGTCCCTGTGGACACTGGCCTCCCGGGTGACCGGCCTGGCACGTGAGTTGTTGGTGGCTGCCGCCTTCGGCGCCAGCGCCATGACGGACGCATTCAACGTCGCCTTCCGTATTCCCAACCTGTTTCGCCGCCTGTTTGCTGAAGGGGCTTTCAGCCAGGCCTTCGTGCCGGTGCTGGCAGCCAGCAAAGCGCGTCATGGGGAAGATGCGACCAAGCTATTGGTGGACAAGGTTGCTTCGCTTCTGGCGCTTGCATTGGTGCTTACTTGCATCGTCGGGGTAGCCGCTGCCCCCTTGCTGGTTTGGGCCATGGCCAGTGGCTTGCAAAAAGACCCCGCCGGATACGACGCAGCGGTGTTCATGACGCGCTTCATGTTCCCCTACATCGGCTTCATGTCGCTAGTGGCCTTGTCGTCCGGCGTTCTCAATACCTGGAAGCGCTTCGCGGTTCCCGCCGCAACGCCGGTACTGCTCAATATCAGTTCCATTGCGGCTGCCTGGCTGCTGGTGCCCTGGTTCCGGGAGCAGGGTATTCAACCGATTTACGCGATGGCGGTGGGTGTCATGGTGGGCGGGTTGCTCCAGCTGCTGGTGCAGATTCCGGCCCTGAACCGTATCGGCATGCTGCCGCGCTTCGGGCTCACTTGGGCCGCGTTGCGGGAAGCCGCGGCCGATCCTGAGACCCGACGCATCGGCAAGCTCATGCTGCCGGCCCTGTTGGGGGTGAGCGTGGCCCAGATCTCCTTGCTGATCAACACCCAGATTGCATCCCACTTGCCCACAGGCAGTGTGAGCTGGTTGACCTATGCAGACCGCTTGATGGAGTTCCCCACCGCGATGCTGGGTGTGGCACTGGGCGTGGTGCTGATGCCGCAGCTGGCCGGTGCCCGCGCCAAGGACGATGCCGCCGGCTATTCCGCCTTGCTCGACTGGGGCCTGAGGATCGTGGTGCTGTTGGCTGTGCCATGTTCCATCGGCTTGCTGACGTTTTCCAAGCCCATCGTGTCAGTGCTGTACCACTATGGTGCGTTTTCGGCGACCGATGTGCAGCAAACGACCTGGGCGCTGATGGGTTGGGGCGCTGGCTTGGTGGGCATTGTGGCCATCAAAGTGTTGGCACCCGGCTATTACGCAAGCCAGGACATCAAAACCCCTGTCCGGATTGCCGTGGTGGTGCTCATTGCCACCCAGCTGATGAATCTCGCCCTGGTGCCCATCTTTAAACAGGCCGGCTTGTCTTTGTCCATCAGCTTGGGTGCCATGCTGAATGCAGGTTGGCTGCTGGTAGGCTTGATGCGTCGGGGCAGTTTTCAGCCGCTGGCAGGTTGGGGACGGTTTTTGCTTCAGGTGCTTGCCGCGGCTGCGGTCTTGGTGGTGTACTTGTTGTGGGCCGCAGGTCTGGTGGACTGGGTGGCGCTTCGCGCCCAGCCATGGCTGCGTATCGGCTGGTTGACTTTGTTGATGGGTGGTGCCGGGGTGGTGTATTTCGGCGCCTTGTGGGCAGCGGGTCTGAATGTGCGCCAGTTTTTGCGGCGCTGAACCGGGAGGTGAGCCATGAAGCTGGATATGTCCCTACCTTCTCCGCTGGAGTACTTCGCCAGCCTGGTGCAGGACGACGACGATTTTGCGTTGTTTGAAGCCGCGCTCTCGCTGGCGCAGGATGAATACCCCGATCTCGATATGCAAGCCAGCATGGGCGAAGTGGATCAATTGCTGGCCCGGCTGCGCCGGCGCTTGGCAGACGATGCTTCTGCCCTCCAGCGCGTGCGGGTGCTGAACCAGTTTTTCTTTACCGATCTGGGATTTGCCGGCAACGTCAACAACTATTACGACCCCGACAACAGCTTTGTGCCGGTCATGCTGCGCACCCGCCGGGGCATTCCAATTTCTTTGGCCGTGCTGTGGATGGAGCTGGCCCAGGGCCTGAATCTGGATGCACACGGAGTGAGTTTCCCCGGGCATTTCATGGTGAAGGTCAGCCTGCCTATGGGGCAGGCGGTGATCGACCCCATGTCCGGCCGGTCACTCAGCCGGGAAGAGTTGTCTGAGTTGCTGGAGCCGTACCGTCGTCGTAGCGGGTTGGTGGATGAGTTTGAAGCACCTTTGGGCTTGTACCTGCAATCAGCCACTCCGCGGGATATCGTGGCCCGCATGTTGCGCAACCTCAAGGAAATTTACCGATCCCAGCAAGACTGGCAGCGCTTGTTGGCGGTGCAAGAGCGCTTGGTCGTACTGCTGCCGGAGTCCTGGTCTGAGTACCGGGATCGCGGCTTGGCCCATGCGGAGCTTGGGCATCACCGCGAAGCCTTGGCGGACCTGGAGCTCTATCTGGAGCATGCCGACAAAGTTGTCGATGTGGACCAGGTGGTCGATCAGGTTAAAGCCATCCGGACACAAACCGGTCTTTGAGAGTCCCCGCCTGACGGCAGAGATTTTCAGGCGGCAGGTTGGCGCAGCAGGTATTGCGGCAAGGCTTGGGAGCCCGCTGCTCTCACCGGTGAAGCCGGAGGGTGGTCCTCATTCGCCGGCTTGGGGCTGTGAGCAAAAACGGTCAGGCGGCTGCCGTGCACCATGGACTCCTGGGCAGGCATCAGGCTGGGCGCGCGTGGCGCAGCAATAGTGCGCTTTTCGGCAGGCACCTGCGCTACTTCTTGAGTAAGGGTCGATGGAGCTGCAACCTTGTTCATCGTCCAGTTCAGAATGGGTTCCCACTGCGCAATGTCGGCCGTTTGCAGGGGCTTGTGCGGGTCGAAGATTGTGAAGCCGCTCTCCAAGCTGCGCACATACACCTGGGTTTCACGCAGGACCCCCACAAACTCCACCGCATGTGCCTCAGCCCAGGCACGCAGCGTTTCGGCGCCTTTGGTGCGGGCATCCAGCCGCATGCCCACCACCCCCACACGGCAACGGCCGGAGGCGATGCGGGGCAGGGCACGCAGTTCCTGCAGGCAGGCGCTGGCGGATTCACGGTCGAAGAGGGAGTTGCACACCGGCATCAGCACGGTATCGGTCGACATGATCACCTTGGCGAGTTCAAATCCGTGCATGCCGCCGGGGGTATCCAGCACCACATGGGTGATGCCGGCAGGTGCCTTGAGGGTGTTTTTCTGGTCTACCGCCCAACCCGCAATGGGAGCGAGCTGCGGAGGTCGCCGCTTGAGCCAGGTGCGGGTGGATTGCTGCCGGTCGACATCGCCCAGCATGACGGCAATTTTCTGATTGGAAAGCCACGCGGCCAAATGGGTGGCCATGGTGCTTTTTCCACTGCCACCTTTGCGGTTGATGACTGCAATAACCGGCATACACACTACCCCGGAGCCAACGATGCCTCCAGTTTGAGCCTAAAAAGCCCAAAAGTCCACAGCTGCTGTGCGCGAGCAGCTATAAATTTACTAGCAGATAGAGGATTCGGAGCCGCTGCCGGCGACTCCGGAGGGCGCCAGGATCAGGCGACGACGACTTGTTCGCCTGCGCCTTGGGCTGCAATCACGCCCACGGTGTACACGGTTTCGCCGCTGGCGCGCAGGGTCGCTGCAGTGGCTTCTGCGTTGGCTGCGTCTACCACCACCACCATGCCGATGCCGTTGTTGAAGGTGCGGTTCATCTCGATATCGTCAATACCGGCGGTTTTCTGCAGCCAGGCAAACAACTCGGTCTGGGGCCAGCTGCCCTTGACCAGATGCGCCGCCAAGCCTTCGGGCAGCACACGGGGAATGTTTTCCAGCAGGCCGCCACCGGTGATGTGGGCCAGCGCCTTGATGGGGTGCTTTGCCAACGCAGCCAATACGTTCAGCACATACAAGCGGGTGGGTTCCATGATGGCTTGCTTGAAGGGCTTGCCGTCCAGCGTGGCGGGGACAGTGCCTGCGGCTTCCGCGCGCTCTATGCACTTGCGCACCAGGCTGAATCCGTTGGAGTGCACGCCGGCAGAGGCCAGGCCCAGCACCACGTCGCCGGCTTTCACGTC
This sequence comes from Curvibacter sp. AEP1-3, assembly GCF_002163715.1. Taxonomy (GTDB): domain Bacteria; phylum Pseudomonadota; class Gammaproteobacteria; order Burkholderiales; family Burkholderiaceae_C; genus Allorhodoferax. The sequence continues at coordinate 1,107,336 of NZ_CP015698.1, read as the reverse complement.
GGCGCCGGTCAAGATTTTGGATTTTTCAACGGCGCCCACGGCAAAGCCGGCCAGGTCGTATTCACCTGCGGGGTACATGCCGGGCATCTCAGCGGTTTCGCCGCCGATCAGTGCGCAACCGGAGAGCTCACAGCCCTTGGCAATGCCGCCCACGACAGCAGCAGCGGTGTCCACGTCCAGCTTGCCGCAGGCGAAGTAGTCCAGAAAGAACAGAGGCTCAGCGCCTTGCACCAACACGTCGTTCACGCTCATGGCCACCAGGTCGATGCCCACGGTGTCATGCATATTCCACTCAAAGGCCAGTTTCAGCTTGGTGCCTACGCCGTCGGTGCCGCTCACCAGCACGGGTTCTTTGTAGCGCTTGGGCACTTCAAACAAGGCACCGAAACCGCCGATGCCGGCCAGCACGCCTTCGCGCATGGTCTTTTTCGCCAAAGGCTTGATGCGTTCAACCAGCGCGTCACCGGCAACGATATCGACACCGGCGTCTTTGTAAGAAAGGGGAGTGGAAGCAGAAGATTGGGTCATGGGAAGTAGCTTTTGGGGTGGAGCAGAGGCAGACCCCGATAGAATTTGCCTAGATTTTAAGGGTTTGCCCCTTCTCTTTCCCGAATGCAATTCACCCCCACCCAAAAAAGATTCCTCGCCTGGGCCCTCATTGCGCTGTTTGCCGTGCTTGCGCTGTGGCTGCTGGCGCCTGTGTTGGCACCCTTCGCGGTGGCGGCCGTGCTGGCTTATGCGCTCACGCCGGTGGTCGATTGGATTGACGATGTGGGCCTGGGGCGTATCCCCCGCGTAGTGGCGGTGGTGCTCGTCGAGGTGCTGTTCCTGGTCGCGTTGCTGAGTGTGTTGCTTTTGATCGTGCCCATTCTGGCCAAAGAGCTGCCACTCATGCGCGAGCAGTTCCCGGTGTTGCTGGACAGTCTGAACGAAGCCCTCAAACCTTTGCTGGCTCAATGGGGCATCAAGCTCAACCTCGATGTGGCCAGCATCAAGGGCTTTGTCATGAAGTACCTGAACGCCAATGTGGAGGACGCGTTCGGCTCAGTGCTGGCGTCCGTCAAATTGGGCGGCAGCGTCGCGTTTGCGCTTATCGGCAACGCCATCCTGATCCCGGTAGCCTTGTTTTACATGCTGATGGACTGGAGCCGGTTCATGGGCCAGTTGCGCCAGATGGTTCCACCCCGCCTGCGGGCGCCCACGGACAGTTTTCTGCGGGAGTCTGACGAGGTGTTGGGCCAGTACCTGCGCGGCCAGTTACTCGTGATGGTGATTCTGGCTGCGGCCTACAGCATCGGTCTTGCACTCTTCGGCTTGGACCTGGCATTGCCTATCGGCATCTTCACGGGCCTGGCGATTTTTGTGCCTTATCTGGGCTTCGGCGTAGGGCTGGTGCTGGCCTTGTTTGCGGGACTGCTGGAGTTTTCGTCTTCGCATGGCATCGGCTACCCCCTGGTCATGGTGGCCGTGGTGTATGGCCTGGGGCAAGTCGTCGAGAGCTTTTTGCTCACACCGCGCCTGGTGGGTGAGCGCATCGGCTTGCACCCGCTGGCGGTGATTTTTGCCTTGCTGGCATTCGGCCAGCTGTTCGGCTTTGTGGGTGTGCTGGTGGCGTTGCCCGCCAGCGCAGTGCTGCTGGTAGCAATACGCCGCGTCCGTGCGGGTTACCTGTCCAGCCGCTTGTACCTTGGTTGATTTTTGCGTATGAAACAGATCGCGTTGGACATCGGCTTGTCCACCGGCCCCACGGTGGCCAACTTTTTTGCCGGCCCCAACGAAGCAGCCCTCAAGCATCTGGTGCTCTGGATCGGAGATAAAAGCAGCGCCTCCAGCCGCTCGCCGGTGCCTACGTATCTGTGGGGTCCGGAAGGGAGTGGCAAAACCCACTTGCTCAAAGCCGCCCGTGAAGGCCTGCGCGAGCAGGGCGCCCGCGTCGGCTGGCTGGGGCCCAATGATGAGCCCTCGGAGTTCGACGATACCTGGGCCGCTGTGGTGCTGGACGATGTGCATTTGTTCACGGCGGAGCAACAACACGCGGCATTCAACTGGTTTGTGAACGCCCAGACGCACCACAAGCCGGTCTTGGCTGCCGGAGAATTTGCTCCGGTGGAGCTCAAGCTGCGCGATGACTTGCGCACCCGCCTGGGCTGGGGCCATATCTTTGGCTTGCAGCTCCTGAGCGAACCCGAGCGTCGCAGCGTATTGCGGAAAGCGGCTGACGCTCGAGGTGTTTTTCTGGGCGATGAAGTCATGGATTTCATGCTCAACCGGTTCAGCCGCGATCTGGGCAGCCTGATGGAGCTGCTCGACCTGATGGACGGCTACGCCCTGCAGACCCAGCGTGCCATCACCATTCCACTGATCAAATCCATGCTGGAAAACACATGACCGTCAAAAAGATTGCCCTGTTCGACCTGGATCACACCCTGATCCCGCTGGACTCCGACTACGCCTGGGGCGAGTTCACCACCGCGCTGGGTTGGACCGATGCCGAACTCTTCAAGCAGAAGAACCAGGAGTTCTACGAACACTACAAAGCAGGCACGCTCGATATCCACGCGTACATCCGGTTTGCTACTGCAGCAGTCATCCGTGAGGGCGCTACTAAATCGATATCTGCTCACGCAGATTTCATGAGCGCCATCATCCAAAAAGCCATTCAACCCCAAGCCCTGAAGTTGGTGAAGGACCACCAGGCTGCGGGCGACACAGTCATCATCGTGACCGCAACCAACGCCTTTGTGACCCGCCCGATTGCCACTGCATTCGGCGTGGAAGACCTGATAGCTGTGGATCTGGTGAAGGACGAAGCCCCCGGCGGCACCGGCTGGTACACCGGCGAGATTGCCGGCGTACCCTCGTTCCGCGAGGGCAAAGTCACCCGGGTGAACCAGTGGCTGACGGACCGGGGCTGGAGCTGGGAGACGGTGCACACCACCTTTTATTCAGACTCCATCAACGACGTCCCTCTCATGGAAAAAGCCGATGTGGCGGTCGCCACCAACCCAGACCCGCGCTTGCGCACACTGGCCGAGCAGCGTGGATGGCGCATACTCGAGCTCTTCTCCTGACCCCCGGGCAGGACCGCTAGGAACAAGAACTTGATCAAAAAATTTATCGACAAATTGCTGGGTAAGAGCCCCGCAGGTACCAGCAAAAAGCCGCAGTTCGGCAAAAGGGTGGAGATTCCCGTGTCGGTGCACGGCATAGACCCCAGCCTGGTAGACGAGCGCGCCATCAACGTAGTGCGCACGCTCAAACAGGCCGGTTTTGAGGCCTATGTGGTGGGTGGTGCGGTGCGTGACCTGCTGGTCGGTTTGCGCCCCAAAGATTTTGATGTGGCGACCAACGCCACCCCCGAGCAGGTCAAGGGCCTGTTCCGCCGTGCATTCATCATCGGGCGGCGATTCCGCATCGTGCACGTGGTGTACGGCCGCGGGCGCGAACATGAGGTGATTGAAGTTTCGACCTTCCGCGCGTATCTGGATAACGCCGCCGCTGAGCAAGTGGCCGGGAATGAGCGCACCAGCAAGAGCGAACTGGCCGGCATGAAGCACGCGGTAGACAGCACCGGCCGCGTCTTGCGCGACAACGTATGGGGCCCCCAGGAAGAAGACGCGGTGCGCCGTGACTTCACCATCAACGCCATGTACTACGACCCCGAAACCCAGATCGTGGTCGACTATCACAATGGCCTGAAGGACTCCAAGAGCCGCACCCTTCGCATGATCGGCGACGCCGCCACCCGCTACCGCGAAGACCCGGTGCGCATCATCCGCGCCGTACGTTTTGCCGCCAAGCTGAGCCCTCTGGGTTTCAAGCTGGAGCCCAAAACTGCAGGCCCCCTGGTCAAGAGCCAGAAGCTCTTGAACGACGTGCCGCAGAGCCGCTTGTTCGACGAAATGCTCAAACTGCTGCAAACCGGCCACGCGTTGGCCTCCATCGAGCAGCTCAAGGTCTTGGGTTTGGCGACCGGCATCTACCCGCTGTTGGATGTGGTGGTCGAGCGGGGCGAGCAGCCTTTTGTGGCCGCAGCCCTCAAAGATACCGACCGTCGCGTGGGCGAGGGCAAGCCGGTGGCGCCGAGTTTCCTGCTGGCCTGTGTGTTGTGGGCCGATGTGCGCGACGGTTGGGCCCAGCGCCTCAAGAGCGGTCAGCACAGCCATCCGGCTTTGCAGGACGCAATTGAAGACGTCTTCAATGCCCGCATCGGGGACGTGTCCGGCCGCGGCAAGTTGGCCGGCGACATGCGCGAGATCTGGCTGATGCAACCCCGCTTTGACAAGCGTGTGGGCAGCACACCTTTTGGCATGGTGGAGCAACCCCGCTTCCGCGCCTCCTTCGACTTCATGCGCTTGCGTGCAGATGCGGGGGAGATTGACGAAACCCTGGCCGACTGGTGGCAAGAGTTCAGCATGGCCAGTGACGAAGTGCGCCAGGACATGGTGGACCAGGTGCGCGCGGAACAACAGCAACAGCGCAAGCAGGCTCCCAAAGGCCCGCGTGCGGCCAAGCCGGCGCGTGACCCGCGGCCGATCCCGACTGGCAGCCAGTCCGGTGACGAGTCATCCGAGCCGGAGTTTCCGGAATCTGCTGCTGACTCGACCGGGGATGCGCCGCGCAAGCGTCGCCGCCGTCGCCGCGGTGGCGCTGCCCGTGGCGCGGGTGAGGGCGGATCAGCCCCCTCGGCCGAGTAAGCCATGATCCTGCGCGATCCGGTCCGCGCCTACATCGGCCTGGGAGCCAATCTGGGTGACCCCATGGTTGCTTTGCGCACCGCGCTGGAAGAGCTGGAGCGGCTACCCGCCAGCCGTCTGGTGCGTGCCTCCGGTTTCTACGGAAGCAAGCCGGTGGACTCCACCGGGCCGGACTATGTGAACGCGGTGGCTGAGATTAGCACCTGCCTGAGCGCGCCGGACCTTTTGTCTGCGTTGCAACAGCAAGAATTGCAGGCCGGGCGTGAGCGCCCCTACCGCAATGCCCCGCGAACCCTGGACCTGGATATCTTGCTCTACGGTAGTGCACGCATAGTCAGTCCTGCACTGACCGTTCCCCACCCCCGCATGAGGGAACGTGCCTTTGTGTTGATGCCTTTGGCCGAGCTCGATCCCGAACGGGTTACGCCCGCCGAACTGGACGCCGTGCGCGACCAGGGCATCTGGAGGTTGGCAGGGTAAATCCGGTCTTTTCTCCATTCTGTAACCGGGTACGGCGTGTTTAAATTACAGAATAATTAAAGGAGATTGGAATGCAGTTCAACCGGATGCGGCTGGCCACCAAGCTGTGGTCTGCCATGGTGCTGATGGTGGTGTCGTTGGGAATCATCATCGCGCTGACCGCCTGGCAATCCCGCAAGTCCCGCGAGGCTTATGGCGCGCTGAATACCGCCTTGGCGACCCAAATCAAGCAAGCCAATCAATGGGCCGCCCTCGAAGACGTGAACGCCACCCGGGCTTATGCGGTGGTCGTGTCCATAGACCCCGGTGTGGCCAATGCGTTCAAGGACGAAATCGCAGCCAGCAATAGCCGGATTGAAGAATTTCAAAAACTGATCGAATCCGCCAGCCCGACAGAGCAGGACCGGCAACAAATCACCAAGATCACGGACCTGCGCAAAAAGCTGCAAGACCTGACCAGCCAGACCGCGCTGCTCAAAGTCACCAAGCCCGGGGACATGCCGGCCTTTGTGGAAACGCAATACCGACCCGCTGTGCAGGCATTGCAACGGGCCCATGCCGAGTTTGTAGCCATGCAGGACACCGAAAGCGAACAGACTCGCCAGACCTTTGAAGCAGAGGGGCGCAAGCTCATCATGCTGTCCACCAGTGGGCTGGTGCTGGTGATTTGCGGCATTCTGGTGGGGGCTGCATTTTTGATTCGCTCCATCAAGCGCCCTTTGGTCCAGGCCAACCAGCTGGCATCCCGGATCGCCGAAGGTGACCTGACCAGTGTGGTGGACGAGTCCCGATCTGACGAATTCGGCGACCTGATGCGCTCCTTGGGCGCCATGAACCGCGCCTTGTCCCTCATGGTCGCGCAGGTCCGGCAAAGCACCGACAGCATTGCGACCGCCAGCACGGAGATCGCCACCGGCAATAACGATCTGGCCCACCGTACCGAGGAAACCTCCAGCAATCTTGCCTCCACGGCATCGAGCATGGACAGCCTCACCCAAGCGGTGCGACTGAGTTCTGAGAACGCCCATCAGGCGGGTACTCTGGCGGCCAATGCGTCCAGCGTGGCCCAGCGCGGTGGCGAGGTAGTGACACAGGTGGTGCGGACCATGCAGGAGATTGACGCCAGCAGCAAAAAGATTGCCGACATCATCAGCGTCATTGATGGCATTGCCTTCCAGACCAACATCCTCGCCTTGAATGCAGCGGTGGAAGCCGCCCGCGCCGGCGAGCAGGGCCGGGGCTTTGCGGTGGTGGCGTCTGAAGTGCGCTCGCTGGCTGGCCGCAGTGCGGAGGCCGCCAAAGAAATCAAGGCGCTCATAGGCACCTCGGTCGACAAGGTGGAGTCCGGCACCCAGCTGGTCACCAATGCGGGATCTACGATGCAAGAGATTGTGCAAAGCGTGCGCCGCGTGGTGGATGTGATCAACGAAATCACTGCCGCTTCCAGTGAACAAAGTGGCGGCATTGCCGATGTGAACCACGCCATTTCCAATCTCGACCAGATGACCCAGCAGAATGCGGCCTTGGTCGAAGAGAGCGCCGCCGCAGCGGAAAGCCTGCGCGATCAGGCCGCACAGCTGGCGCAAGCAGTCTCGGTGTTCAAGGTGGATGCGTCGGCATCTGCAGCGCGCCAGTTGCAGGGGCATCAAGCGCCGTTGATGTTGCGCTGAGCGGAGTTTCGGGTGGTTTTCGTGACCCGTTGACCCATAAAAAAAGCGCTGCCTGGCAGCGCTTTTTTGTTGGCGGATGAAGAAGCTTCAGGCGACTTCAGCGATCAGCTCGATTTCCACGCAGGCACCCATGGGGATCTGCGCCACGCCGAAGGCGCTGCGGGCATGGGCGCCCACCTGGGGGCCGAAGACCTGGCCAAACAATTCGCTCGCGCCGTTGGTCACCAGGTGTTGTTCGGTGAAGTCGCCGGCGGAGTTCACCAGTGACATGACCTTCACGATGCGCTTGACTTTGTTGAGGTCACCCACGGCCGCGTGCAGTGTGCCCAGCAGGTCGATGGCGATGGCGCGGGCCGCTGCCTTGCCTTCTTCGGTGCTGATGTTTTTACCCAGCTGGCCGGCCCAGACAGCGCCATCTTTTTTGGCGATGTGGCCACTCAAAAACACCAGGTTGCCGGTCTGTACAAAAGGCACGTAGGCTGCAGCAGGGATGGCCACAGGGGGCAGGGTGATCTGGAGTTCAGCGAGTTTGTCGTAAATGCTCATGGCGTTTATCTCAAAAGTTTATAGATGAAAAGTGCTGCTGGCGCGCATGGAATGTGCGCAAGTAGCTATGAAAATAATAGCAAATGGCCGCTCGCCCGGACTCAGCCCGATTGGGACTGAGATTGGCTTTGCGTTGCCACAGGGGCGGCTTCCATCCGCACCGGTGCGTCATTATGGTCAGGCACCGGCGCGACCTGTGCCTCCATGCCGATTTCTTCCACTGTTACGCCCACGGTTAAGGTATGCCGCGAGCCTCCGTGGATCACACCCCGCAGGGGGGAGACATCGCCAAAATCCCTGCCGGTCGCCACCGTCACGTAGTCCACACCAGGCGCGTGCCAACCCCAGCGATTGTTGGTGGGGTCAAAGTCGACCCAGCGCTCGCCCTCCGGCAAGTCGGGTACATAAATGCTGACCCAGGCGTGCGAAGCATCGCTCCCGATCAGCTTGACCTGGCCCGGTGGCGGACGGGTCAGCAGGTAGCCACTGACATAACGTGCGGGCAAGCCCATGCTGCGCCAGCAGGCCAGCATGATGTGGGCAAAGTCCTGGCACACGCCCTTGCGTTGTTCCAGCGCCTGCAGGGCCGGGGTGTTGATCTGGGTGCTGTTGGTCTCGTAGGTGAAGTCGGTGTGAATCCGCTCCATCAAATCGCGGGCTACGCTCAGCCCATCGGCGCCCGCCACAAAGCTGGGGCGCGCATAGCCTGCGAACTCCAGCTGACGGGGCACAAAGGCGCTGGCAAACACAAATTCGGCGGCAGGCTCGTAAACGGTGCCGGCCTGGTAGCGTAAGCGGTCGCGCAGGGTTTCCCACGGCAGGCTGCTAGCCGGCTTTTCGGCCTCGCGGGTGGATACCAGGCTGCAGGCCCGTACCTGCAAAATGCCATGGGGCACCTGGAGGGAAAAGAAGCAGCGGTGGTTGCCGAACACATCGGGTGCGCTGCGCTGCTGGGCGGGTTGCGGGTTGATCAGCAGGCTGTGGCTCAGCACGTTCTGGCTGCCGTGGGCGCGGGGCTCCAGGTAGGCCACATGCTGGGCGGTTTCTACGGCGGGCTGGTAGTCGTACCGCGTTTCGTGGGTCACTTGCAGCAGCATCAGGTGCCTACGCTTTGCTTGGTTTCCCCGGAGTGGGTGAAATAGGTGGTGCTGATGTCTTCGGACACCGTGTACGCCGCAGTGCACAGCGACGCGAGCAGGCTGCGCAGCGGCTGCATCACCGGCTCGCCGGCAGGGCTTTCGCACAGGGCAGCCAGATCCCAGCTGTCGGGGGCAGGCACTTGCAGGCTCATGGGGCTTAGCTCGTTGGCCGGGCTCAGGGCCAGTTTCGCCAGGCGACCGCGCAGGGTGTGTGCTACCCAAGCCAGGGAGCGGGGGTTGTCGCGGTCCAGCACCAGCAGGTCTATTAGCGCAGCGACATCGCGGCTTTGCTGGTACTGGGCGTGGAAGGTAATGGTGCTGTCGAACAGGCCCAGCAAGGCTTCAAATCCGCCATCGGTGTCCACTGCGCCCGTGTCAAAGGACTGGTCCAGCGCAGTAGCCAAAAAGTTCAGCCGCTCTACGTGGCGGCCAATGCTGAGCAGGCGCCAGCCATCGTCGCGGGTCATGCGATCGGTTTGGGCACCGGTAATCGCGGCCAGGTGGTCACTGGCGTCTTTGAGGATGCGCAGAGCCTGGTTGGGCGCGTAGTCACCCTGGGCGGCCAACTGGGCACAGCGCTGGAACATCTCTTCTTCTGCCCGGACGATGGTGCTCCAGTGTTCTTGTGACAGGCGCTCGCGCACGGTAGCGGCTGCCATCTTCAGGGCCCGCATGTTGTAGCCCACGCTGGTGGCCCCGTCAGGCGAAGCCAGGCTGGCGATGATGGAGCGCTCGAAGACCCGTCGCGCCTGCACAGCGGATGGCACGCCGGGGAGCACCAGGGTGTTGATCTGGGCCAGCTGCGTGAGCCACTGCAGCAAAGGCGCGCTGGACTGTTCTTCACCGCCCAGGTACTCCAGCGCCAAGCGGGCCAGTCGGATGGTGTTGTCAGCGCGCTCGGTGTAGCGGCCCAGCCAGTAAAGGTTTTCTGCGGCACGGCTGGTGACCAAGCGTTTGCGTTGGGCCAGCACGGCCGGTGTCAGTGTGGTGGGCAGCAGGGTGGTGGTGTCCACTTCGCCACGGGTGAGGGCCCAGACGTCAGCGCTGCTGCCGCCGCGCTGCATGGAGGCGATGTCCGCGCTGGCACCTGCTACGCGTGCCAGGCCGCCGGGGAGCACCTGCCACTTAGGTTGTCCGGCAGCGTCACGCCCGTCGGATACGGCGAACACCCGCAACATGACGGAGCGGGCTTCCATGGCAGCGTTGCCCTTGCCGTCCGCATCGCTGCGCCACGTGGGCATTTGCGACAGGGGCATATAGGCTTGCACCGTGTGCTCTTCACTCTGACGCACGATGCGTCCGGCCAAGCGGTCCAGGGCGCTTTGTTGCATGGTGTGGCCCAGCACCGCCTCAAAGCTGGGGTGGATGCTGGAGCCGGGATAGGTGGGTTTGATAGTGCGCTCGCCGAGCAGCGGCAGCGCTGCTTCCATGGCACTGCGCTCACCGCACCACCAGGTCGGCAGGGCCGGCAGACTCAAACTTTCGCCCAGCAAAGCCTGGGCAATGGCCGGCAGAAAGCCCAGTAAAGCGGGCGACTCCAGAAACGCCGAACCCGGAGTGTTGGCCACCAGCACGTTGCCGGCGCGGATGGCTTGCAACAAGCCGGGCACGCCCAGCGTGGAGTCCGGCCGCAGCTCCAGCGGGTCCAGGTACTGGTCATCCACCCGCTTGAGCAGCCCGTGTACCGGCACCAGGCCTCGCAGGGTCTTAAGGAACAGGCGCTCATCACGCACGATGAGGTCGCTGCCCTCTACCAGCGTGAGGCCGAGGTAGCGCGCGAGGTAAGCGTGCTCGAAATAGGTTTCGTTGTACGGGCCGGGCGTGAGCAGGGCAATGTGCGCCTGGGCACCGGCCGGGCTGGCTGTTTTGAGGCTGTCCATCAGCGCCCGGTAGGTACTGGCCAGGCGCTGCACCTTGAGAGCCTGAAATGCTTGTGGAAACTGCCGGGACACCGCCAGCCGGTTTTCCAGCAGGTAGCCCAAGCCGCTGGGTGCCTGGCAGCGCTGGCCGACCACCCACCAGTTGCCATCCGGCCCACGGGCCAGGTCAAAGGCGGCCACATGCAGGTGTACGCCCCCCACCGGTTGCACGCCCGCCATGGGGCGCAGGTAGCCGGGGTGACCCTGCACCAAGGCAGGCGGAAGCAGGCCGCGGCGCAACAGATCCTGGGGACCGTAAACATCCGCCATGACGGCGTCCAGCAAGCGCATGCGCTGCTGCACGCCCGCTTCGATGTGGGCCCAATCTGGGGCGTCCACAATCAGCGGGAACAGGTCCAGCGACCAGGGGCGCTGCGGCCCTTCCGCATCGGCATACACGTTGTAGGTGACGCCGTTGTCACGGATTTGTCGCTGGAGGCTGGCAACATGCTGTTCGAGGGCCGCTTCGCTGCCGCCTTCCATGTTGTTAAAAAATTGGCGCCAAACGCCCGTCAGATATGCGTCGGCAGCTTCGGAATTGATAGCGCCCCGCAACTCGTCAAAGTGGCCGCTGGCTGCAGCGCAGGCGCGCGCGTAGCGCAGCACATCTGCGGCAGCTTCTTCCGGGCGGTCAGGGGGGGATTCGTCGGCTTGTGTCACTGAATGAGAGTATGCCAGCCCGAGCACGGGCTGTATGTGCGCAAGCAACCGCCGTGCCGGTAATACTAGAGGCCTCTCCGCACTGAAGGCCGGCACCATGTCCCCCACGCAGCATTTTTATGAACCCCGGCTGGGTCACGGCCTGGCGCACGACCCCTTTAACGCGATCGTGGGTCCCCGCCCCATAGGCTGGATTTCCACCCGAAACGCCCAAGGCGCGCTCAACCTTGCGCCATACAGCTTTTTCAACGCCTTTAATTACGTGCCGCCCATCGTGGGCTTTTCCAGCATCGGATACAAGGACACGGCGCGCAATGTGGAGGCGACCGGCGAGTTTGTCTGGAATCTGGTGACCCGGCCTCTGGCCGAAGCCATGAACCAGACCTGCGCTGCGGTGGGGCCGGAAGTTGATGAGTTTGCCTTGGCCGGCCTGACGCCGGTGGCTTCCAGGCTGGTGGCTCCGCCCCGGGTGCTGGAGAGCCCTGTCAGTTTCGAATGCCGTTGCACCCAGATCGTGCAATTGCAGACGGCAGCGGGTTCCACGGTGTCCAGTTGGTTGGTACTGGGCGAAGTTGTCGGGGTGCATATTGACACCTCTTTGCTGGTGAACGGTGTGTATGACACCGCTGCTGCCGGCCATGTGCTGCGCGGTGGCGGGCCGGGTGACTACTTCACCATCGGGCCTGAGCAACTGTTCCGGCTATTCCGCCCCCAATAAAAAAAGCCACCGGCAGCGGCTACTGCGGTGGCTTTTGCGTGGGGCTTGCGCCCCATGGTCATCAGGCCTTCTTGGCGTAGGCGCTGCACCAGCCTTTGCCGGCCACTTGTTTGCCGGCAAACAGGGGGCAGCCGCCGGCGGCGTCTGCAGCTTTGCCTTGGTAGAGCGCGCAGTTGGAACATGCCTGGCCTGCGGCATATTTGGGGAACTTGGTCTTGTCCACCTTGGTGGCATCTGCCTTGTAGCCCAATGCACCCGCTTGTGGGTCTTTTTCGTCGACCATGGGGGCGGCTGCGTGTACCTGGCTTGCCAGCAGCGCAGTGCTGCCGAGCGCGACTTGAAGCATGAATGTGCGACGTTGTGTCATGGCTTGGTTTCCTAAGGTGAAAATCGAGCCCGCAGGATAGCGGGTTTGGTGTGCATTGTTATGAAAAGACCGCCGGAGCCCCTTGATCCTGATCAATACCCGGCTAAAGCACTCCAGTGTTGTGCCGGCCGGGTCACCGCTTAGCCCAAGGGCAGCGCGTCCAGCGTGGCGTAACAGCTCTTGAGCCAGGTTTTGACCCGCTGCCGCTCCAGCATGCCCAGCGCATCGTCACCGTCTTTGCGGTTGACCGCTGCCCAGAAGCTGGCGTTCTGGCGGTCGATTTTGCGCATGCTGGCTTCATGCAATTGGGGTAGGCTGATGACGTGACCGCCCAGTGCCACGGCTTTCTTGAGCGCAGCAGAGTCTTCGAGCTGCGAGAAGTCGCTGCCCCGGCCCAGGTTTTTCACCACGATGTAGTTGGGGCCTGCGCCATAAGTGGCCACCAAGCGGTCCAGCAAGTCCACCGAGTCTTTGCCCGCATCGGCCACATGCCAGAAGTTCACGGTGATGCCCAAGCTGGCCATCAGCGAGACAAGGTCGGAGTCCTTCACCCAACGGGCCAGCGGCGCGGCGGTCTGGGCTGCCAGATCGACGATTACGTTGGGAAGAGGGCCTTCTGCAGGCTCTTCCTCAAACACCGCAGCAATCAGGTCCAGGCCCTCGTAGGTGTCCACCACCACGGGGGAGGCGTAGTCGGCATAAAAGCGGGTAAAAGAGGTGTGCGAGCGATCGGTGTCAAAGCCGGTAAATGCGCGTCCCTTGTCAATGAAGTGCTGGGCCAGCAGGCGGGCAACCACTGATTTGCCGACGCCGCCTTTTTCGCCACCGATGAAGTTGATAGAGGGCATAAATATCCTGTTTGAGTTGAAAAGAAGAAAGGCTTCAGGCCGCATTGCGCCCTGACAGACGTTGCACCAGCCAGCGCGAAAGGCGCGGGCCCAGCAGCAACACCATGAAAAAACGGACCATCTGCATGGCCATCACAAAACCCGCATCCACGGCGCTGCCCACAGCAATTACGGCCACCGAGTCCGCACCGCCGGGGCTGGTGGCCAGGTAGGCAGTGAGGGGGGCTACGTCCGCAAAAAACATGAGGCTGCTGGCAATCACCAATCCGAGAACGATCAGCGCAGCGATGGCGACCAGCACCCGCGGTAACACCCGCCAGGCGTGCTCCAGAATCGCGCGGTTGAAGCGCAGACCTATGCCCCACCCCAGCGCGGCATACGCCAGCGCCAGCAGGGGACCCGGCAGCTCCAGCTTCCAGGGGCTGAGGTTGTCCATCGCCAGTCCCAGCATCATGGGGATTAACAAAGGGCCCCCGGGGAAGGTGAGGGTGCGGCCCAACCAAGCGGCGGCGAGCACCAGCGCGAGGGTCAGGCCGGCATGCACCGGGTTCTGGATGTGCAGCCAATGGGCCAGCTGGACATCCCAACCGGGTGCGACGTGTTCGGGGGAGGCCGCAACGCCTGTTGCAAAGTGAGCCACCAGCGAAGCAATCGCGGTGACCAGGGCGACCCGCAGGTACTGCATGAATGCCACCAGCCGGGTGTCTGCACCGAAATCGCCCGCCACGAGCACCATGGCAGAGGCCGCGCCCGGTGCCAGGCCCCAGATGGCGGTGCTGCCCGGCAGCAAACCGCTGCGCATCAGCCAGTAACCCAGCAGCGCACTGGCCGCCATGACGGAAAACGCAATCCCCAGAAACAGCGGCCATTCGCCGGCCACGCGATGCAGCACCTCGAAATGCAGGCTGCGGGCCATCAGGCAGGCGATCACCGACTGGCCAATGGCAAACAAAGGGGCTGGCACCTGCACGTCCATGTCCTGCGTGGCAAGCAGGACGGCAGCCAGCATGCAACCCAGCAACATGCCCGCAGGCACGCCCATGAGCAAAAAGGCTGCACTGGCCAAGGCACTGCCGAGCAGTAGCGCAGGCCCGTGCAGCCGGGGCTGCAGGCGGAGGAAAGACATTCGCATCTGCTGGATTAGATGCGAACCGTATGACGCTTCAGATCAGTTCCTGCGCATGTCTTTGGTGAACGGGAACTCTTTGCTGCCCGGCACATGGATGGTGGCGGGTGGCACCACCAGCATGCCCGGGGTGTGGCCCAAGGGACTGAATCGCGAGAGGCGGCGGCTTTCGGCCTCGTAGCTGTTCACCGGGAAGGTGTCGTAATTGCGGCCGCCGGGGTGGGCCACAAAGTACTGGCAACCGCCCAGCGAGCGCTTCATCCAGGTATCCACAATGTCAAAGGTCAGCGGGGCATGTACACCGATGGTGGGGTGCAGGCTGCTGGGCGGGTTCCAGGCCTTGTAGCGCACGGCGGCTACGAACTCACCCACCGTGCCGGTGCTGGTCATGGGCAGGGCTTCGCCATTGCAGGTAACCACGTAGCGGCTCTCATTCAGCCCGGTGACACGCACTTCCAGGCGTTCCAGGCTGGAGTCCACATAGCGGGCGGTACCGCCGGCGGAGCTTTCTTCGCCCATCACATGCCAAGGCTCCAAAGCGTTGCGCAGGGTCATCTCCACGCCCATGCTCTTGACCGAGCCCACCATCGGGAAGCGGAACTCGTAGTGCGGGGCGAACCAGCTGGTGTCGAACGCGTAGCCGGCCGCGCTCATGTCTGCGATCACATCATCAAAGTCCATTTTGATGAAGGTGGGCAGCATGTAGCGGTCGTGCAGCTCGGTGCCCCAGCGTGTGACCGGGGCCTTGTACGGTGACTTCCAGAAGCGTGCCACCAGCGCGCGCAGCAGGAGCTGCTGTACGCTGCTCATATGGGGGTGCGGTGGCATCTCGAAGGCGCGCAGTTCCAACAAGCCCAGGCGACCTGTGGACGAGTCCGGCGAGTACATCTTGTCGATGGAGAACTCGCTGCGGTGGGTGTTGCCGGTCACGTCGATCAGGATGTTGCGCAGCGTGCGGTCCACCAACCAGGGCGGCATGCTCTGGCCATACAACTCGCGGTTTTTGTAGATCTGCTCGATGGCAATTTCCAACTCATAAAGCTGGTCGTTGCGGGCTTCGTCCACGCGCGGGGCCTGGCTGGTCGGGCCCACAAACATGCCGCTGAACAGGTAGCTCAAGGACGGGTGGTTGTGCCAGTACAGCAGCAGGCTGGCCAGCAACTCCGGCTTGCGCAGGAAGGGGCTGTCGGCCGGGGTGGCACCGCCCATCACAAAGTGGTTGCCGCCGCCGGTGCCGGTGTGGCGGCCATCGGTCATGAACTTCTCGGCACTCAGGCGCGACTCGAACGCTGCGTTGTACAAAAACTCGGTGTTGTAGACCAGTTCTTTCCAGTTGGTGACGGGGTGCACGTTGACCTCGATCACGCCCGGGTCCGGGGTGACTTGCAGGAGCTTCAAGCGTGGGTCGCGGGGGGGCGGGTAGCCTTCCAGCACGACTTGCATCTTGAGCTCGGTGGCCGTGGCCTCGATGGCGGCCAGCAGGTCCAGGTAGTCTTCCAGACGCTCCAGAGGCGGCATGAACACATACATCACGCCCGATTTGGAGCCCACAGCCTCGGCCTTGGGGCCACTGGCGCGGCGTGGGTCGCGTACTTCCACGCACAACGCAGTGCGGGTGATCCAGTGGGCGGACTCAAAGCGGTTCGGAGCCTGTGCGTACATCGCCGGCTCAGGCTGCTTGGCGCTTTGGGCGTTGGTGGCAATGCTGGTGTCGCCGGTACCCTTGGCGGTTTGCATCTTGCGACCGGCTTCCGGCACGGCGAGGTTGCCGGCCAGGTAGGGCACGCCGTTGGCAGCAACTGATCCTGCACCTGCGGCCCCGGCGGCGCCAGCATTGGCGGTCGTCGTGACCGTGGTTGCGTTGGGCGAATAGCGCTGCGCAAAGGCTGCGTGCGGGGGCAGTGCGCCGCGGTCTACAGTCGGGTCGCGTTCCACCAAATAGGGGTAGTCGCCTTGGCTGACCCAGGGCAGGGAATCCAGCGGCAGTCGCAGGCCCATGGGCGAGTCGCCTGGCATGAGGTACATGCGTTCATCGCGGAAGAACCAGGGGCCGGTAGTCCAGCTCGGGCCTGTGAGGCGCGGGCCATCGCCCACCTTGAGCGGCAGCACATAGCCCACCACGGAGTCCAGCTTCTGCTCGAAGACGCGGCGCAGGCGGGCGCGCTCCATCTCGTCGTCGAGCTTGCTGTTGAAGGGGTCCACATTGACCGGCAGCCGGCGCTCGCGCCACAGGTAGTACCAAGTGTCTTCATAGCCGGCCTGCACGTACTTGTCGGTCAGGCCCAGCTTGCCCGCCAGGGTGCGGATGAAGTAGCCCGCGTCTTCTGCGGTGTAGTGGGTGGGCTTGCGCTCGTCGGTGAAAAGGGCGGGGTTGTTCCACACCTTTTGTTTGTCGGCACGCCAGTAAATATTGAGCGCCCATCGCGGCAGCTGCTCGCCGGGATACCACTTGCCCTGGCCGAAGTGCAGAAAGCCGCCCTGGCCGTATTCGTCGCGCAGTTTGTGCACCAGCTCGGTGGCGAAGCCGCGCTTGGTGGGGCCCAGGGCGTCAGTGTTCCATTCGGGCGCGTCACGGTCGTTCACCGCCACAAAGGTGGGCTCGCCACCCATGGTCAGGCGCACGTCGCCGGCCACGAGTTCTGCGTCTACCGCGTCGCCCAGGGTCATGACTTCGGCCCACTGCTCGGGCGTGTAAGGCTTGGTGACGCGGGGGGATTCGTACATGCGGGTGACTTGCATGTGGTGGGCAAATTCCACTTCGCACTTGTCCACGCCGCCTTCGATCGGGGCTGCGCCGCTGGGCTGCGGGGTGCAGGCCAGCGGGATGTGGCCCTCGCCGGCCAGCAAGCCGCTGGTCGCGTCCAGCCCGATCCAGCCTGCGCCGGGGAGATAGACCTCGCACCAGGCGTGCAGATCGGTGAAGTCGACTTCGGTTCCGCTGGGGCCGTCCAGGGATTTGACGTCCGGGGCCAGCTGAATCAGATAGCCCGACACAAATCGTGCGGCCAAGCCGCAGTGGCGCAGCAGTTGCACCAGCAGCCAGCCGGAGTCGCGACACGACCCGCTGGCCAGCGTCAGGGTTTCTTCCGGCGTTTGCACACCGGGTTCCATGCGGATGGTGTAGCTCACGGCCTTGTGCACCAGCTGGTTGATGTACACCAGAAAGTCGATGGTGCGGCGTTCCTTAAGATCGATGGCGTCCAGGAACTTTTTGAATGCCGGCGTCAGCGGCTCTGCCACCAAATAAGGAGCGAGCTCCTGGCCCAGCAGCTTGTCGTACTTAAACGGGAAGTTCTCGGCCGTGGGTTCCAGGAAGAAGTCAAAGGGGTTGTACACCGCCATTTCGACCACCAGGTCGACTGTGACTTTGAACTCCTTGGTTTTTTCGGGGAACACCAGGCGGGCCTGGTAATTGGCAAACGGGTCCTGCTGCCAGTTGATGAAGTGGGTGCTGGGCTCGACTTTGAGCGAGTAGGAAATGATTTTGCTGCGGCAGTGCGGGGCAGGGCGCAGGCGGATGACTTGGGGACCGAGGTTGACCAGACGGTCGTACGAGTAATGGGTAACGTGGTTCAGCGCTGCGTGAATGGACATGGGCCGGTCTCGGTAGATCTCACAGGGGACGCCGTGCAGCGGTTGCAGCACGGCCCCCATACTAACAATCGGGTTTGACAGGCTTTCCAAGCAAGGTCCGCGCCATGGGCCTTGTGTGTGCTTCACACCACAATGTGGCTGGCGTTAGCATGAAGGCATGTATGCAGCGGCACCCCGACTGGCTGGAGGGTCCCGCACCGGCCTCGCGCTTGGTGCGGGCCTGTTGGCCGGCATCGCTTTGCAGCTGCAGCAGGCCGCATTGGCAGCATGGTGGGTTTATGCCGCATTTGTACTGCTAGCGCCCGTACTCTATGCGCGGGTAGCTACCAAAAAAATAGCAAACATAAGGGTGCAATGCCTAGTGCTGATCGCTGGGCTTGCGTTTGCCTGGGGCCTCACCGGTGTGCGGGCGGTGGTGTTTGTGAGCCAAGCCCTGAATCCGGCGCTCGAAGGGCGCGATGTGTGGGTGACCGGGGTGGTGGCTGACATGCCGCAGACCACCGAGGCGGGGGTGCGCTTCCGCTTCGCGCCTGAGGAGGCGACATTGGACGGGCAGATCGTGCGCCTTCCGGCTTTGTTGGATCTGGGCTGGTACACCAGTGCCTACAACGCGCAAGCCCAGCTTCCGGAGCTGCAGCGCCCGCCGGTGGACGTGCGGGCCGGCCAGCGCTGGCGCATGCAACTTCGCTTGAAAGCGCCGCATGGTAGCGCCAACCCCCATGGGTTTGACTACGAGCTTTATTTGTGGGAGCAGGGCGTGCAGGCTACAGGTTATGTGCGCGCCACTGCCAGCGCGCCGGTGCCGCAGTTGCTGGGGCAGACTTGGCAGGCGCCGGTCGCACTGGCCCGCCAATGGACGCGGGAGCGCATCCTCACCCATGTGGCCGATGCCCGCTCTGCCGGATTGCTGGCAGCGCTGGTGGTGGGCGACCAGCGGGCCATAGATCGCAATGACTGGGATGTGTTCCGGGCGACCGGGGTGTCGCACTTGGTCAGCATTTCGGGCATGCACATCACCATGTTTGCGTGGGCGGCTACCCTGCTGGCAGGCCGTTGGTGGCGGCGCTCGACTTGGCTGTGTAACCGCTTGCCTGCAGCCCATGCCGGTTGGCTGCTGGGCGTGGCCCTCGCAAGTGCCTACGCGCTGATTTCGGGCTGGGGTGTGCCGGCGCAGCGCACGTGTCTGATGCTGGCCATGGTGGTTTTCCTGCGTGTATTGGGCGTGCGCTGGCCGTGGCCGTGGGTTGCGCTGTGGACGGCGGTGGTGGTGCTGATGTGGGACCCTTGGGCTATGTTGCAGGCCGGTTTCTGGTTGAGTTTTGTGGCGGTAGGCATCTTGTTCGTCAGCTCTGTTGCTACGAATTCAGGAGCTGCTCGCGCAGATTCCACGGGCGCCAGAGGTCAAAATGGCCACGAATCCGGAATAGCAGCCCCGCAGAGGGCGTGGGCCCAATTTCTGCACTCCGTTTGCGGAATGTGGCGCGAGCAGTGGGTGATCACCCTCGCGCTGGCGCCGTTGGTCTTGCTGTGGTTCGGACAGGTGTCCTTGGTGGGTCTGGTGGCGAATGCATTTGCCATTCCCTGGGTCACGTTGGTGATCACTCCTTTGTCCCTGGCCGGCGTGTTGTGGTCGGAGGTGTGGACAGCGGCCACCGGAGCCGTAGCGCTGCTGTATGCGGCGCTCGATGGATTGGCCGCCTTGCCGTGGGCCACGCTCAATCTTCCCCTGCCGCCCCTCGCATTGGGTATCTGGGCGGTGGCGGGCGGCGTGCTGCTGGTGTTGCCCCTGCCTTGGGCAGTGCGGGCTATGGGGGTGATGCCGGTGCTGGCTTGCCTACTCTGGCGGCCGCCGCTGCCGGCGGAGGGCGAGTTTTCGCTGTTGGCGGCGGATATCGGGCAGGGCAACGCGGTCTTGGTGCAAACAGCCAGGCATGCCTTGCTGTTCGATGCCGGCCCGCGCTACAGCCTGGAGAGTGATGCGGGTAATCGCGTGCTGCTGCCCTTGCTCAAGGCGCTGGATGTGCAGCTGGATACCGTGGTGCTCAGCCACCGCGATACCGACCATGTGGGTGGCGCTGCCGCCGTGCTGATGATGCAGCCGCAAGCCGCCCTGCTGAGCTCCATCGACCCGCAGCATGCCTTGCAGCAACTGCGCCAGTCCAGCCGTTGTGAAGCGGGCCAACGCTGGGTGTGGGATGGGGTGGACTTCGAGGTGCTGCAGCCGCCGGCCGGTGCGTATGAGCAGCAACCGCCGCCCAAATCCAATGCCTTGTCCTGCGTGCTGCGCATCAGCAACGGCAGGCAGACGGCCTTGCTCACCGGAGACATTGAGGCACCCCAGGAGCTCCAGATGTTGGGCGACCCGCACACGGCTTCCAAGCTGCGAGCCGATGTGCTGTTGGTGCCGCACCACGGCAGCAAAACATCAAGCACGCCCGAGTTCCTGCAGGCGGTGCAGCCACGCCATGCGCTGGTGCAGGCGGGCTATCGCAACCGCTACGGCCACCCGGCCGCGCCGGTGCTGGAGCGCTATGCGGCTCTGAGCACCCATTTGGTGTTGTCGCCCCGTTGTGGTGCGGCTCGCTGGCGCTCTGCAGAGCCCCAAAATGTGGCGTGTATGCGGGAAGACGAGCGGCATTATTGGGCTCATGATGTGCCATAGTGGTGCATCGGCGCTGTGGCCCGAAGTTTGCATAAGAGGTAATCAGAGAGGTCTTTTACATGCAGAAATTCGACGAGATGTACACCCAGCTCCCTTATGAATTTTTCAGCAAGGGCAGCCAGATAAGAGACCACTACAAGATTTACGACGAATGGCTCGCTCGCCAGCCCGGCGACATGATGGCCAAACGCCGTGAAGAAGCGGAGATGATCTTCCGCCGAGTGGGCATCACCTTCGCCGTGTACGGCGAAAAAGACGAGGACGGCTCGGGCACCGAGCGCCTGATCCCGTTTGACCTGATTCCCCGCATCATTCCGGCCCACGAGTGGTCCAGCATGGAAAAGGGGCTGGTGCAGCGCGTCAATGCGCTCAACCGCTTCATTCACGACATCTACCACGACCAGGAAATTCTGAAGGCCGGCGTCGTGCCGCGTGACCAGATTGAGGGCAACGCTCAGTTCCGCCCCGAGATGGTGGGGGTGGATGTGCCGCACCAGATTTACTCTCACATTTCCGGCATCGACATCGTGCGTGCGCCGGACGCCAAGGGCAACGGCGAGTACTACGTGCTCGAAGACAACCTGCGCGTACCCAGCGGTGTGAGCTACATGCTGGAAGACCGCAAGATGATGATGCGGCTCTTCCCCGATCTTTTTTCAGCCCACCGTGTGGCGCCCGTGGCCCATTACCCCGACTTGCTGCTGGAAACCCTGCGCCAGAGCAGCCCTGCCACCACCGCCGAGCCCACCGTGGTGGTGCTCACGCCCGGCATGTACAACAGTGCTTACTTTGAGCACGCCTTCCTCGCCCAGCAGATGGGGGTGGAATTGGTCGAGGGGCAAGACTTGTTTGTCAAAGACAACTTTGTCTACATGCGCACCACCCGCGGCCCACGCCGTGTGGATGTGATCTACCGCCGTGTGGATGACGACTTCCTGGACCCCACCGTCTTCCGTCCCAGCTCCACGCTGGGTTGCGCTGGGCTCATCAATGCCTACCGTGCAGGCAATGTGACTATCTGCAACGCGGTGGGTACCGGCATTGCGGACGACAAGTCCATTTACCCCTACGTTCCCAAGATGATCGAGTTCTACCTCGGTGAGAAACCCATCCTGAACAACGTGCCCACCTACATGTGCCGCAACAAGGATGACCTGGCGTACACCTTGGCCAACCTGAAAGACCTGGTGGTGAAAGAAGTGCACGGTGCCGGTGGCTACGGCATGTTGGTGGGGCCTGCTGCCACCAAGGCCGAGATTGAAGACTTCCGCAAGGCCGTGCTGGCTAACCCCGCCGGCTATATCGCCCAGCCCACCCTCAGCTTGTCGAGCTGCCCCACCTTTGTGGAGAGTGGTATTGCCCCACGCCACATCGATTTGCGCCCCTATGTGCTATCGGGCAAGACCGTGCAAATGGTGCCCGGTGGGCTCACCCGCGTAGCGCTGAAAGAAGGCTCGCTGGTCGTCAACAGCAGCCAGGGCGGCGGCACCAAAGACACCTGGATTCTGGAAGAAGACGTGCCTGCACCCACTGCAGCCGCTACCCAGACGCAAACACAGTCAGCTTAAGGACGAGGAAACCTTTCTATGTTGTCACGCACCGCTGACCACCTTTTCTGGATGTCCCGCTACACCGAGCGGGCCGAAAATACTGCGCGCATGCTGGATGTGAACTACCAGACATCGCTGCTGCCCCAATCACAAGCCGTGGCCCAGATGGGTTGGCAAGGCTTGCTATCCATCAGTGAATTGCTCTACTCCTACAAAGAGCGGCATGGCGAAATTCAGGCCCGCGAAGTGATGGACTTCATGGTCAAGGATGAGAGCAATCCGTCTTCCATCATGTCTTGTCTGAGCGCTGCGCGCGAGAACGCCCGTGCGGTGCGCGGAGCGCTGACCACCGAGGTGTGGGAAACGCAAAACACCACCTGGCTCGAAGTCAAACGCATGATCAAGAGCGGAGACTTTGAAAAAGACCCTTCGCAGTTTTTTGAGTGGGTAAAGTTCCGCTCCCACCTCTCTCGCGGCGTCACGGTGGGCACCATGCTGATGGACGAGTCCCTGCACTTCATGCGCTTGGGCACCTTCCTGGAGCGGGCCGACAATACCGCGCGTTTGGTGGATGTGAAGTTCCATGCCGTGCAAAGTGATTTTTTCGGTGCTGCCAGCGAGAAGGACCAAGAGTACGACTTCTACCACTGGAGCGCCATCTTGCGCAGCGTGTCGGCGTTTGAGATCTACCGCAAGGTGTACCGCGATGTCATCAAGCCTGAGCGCGTGGCGGAGTTGCTGATTCTCAAATCCGATATGCCCCGCTCCTTGCACGCCAGCCTGAATGAAGTGGTGGGTAACCTTGCCCTCGTGGCCAGCAACCCGGCGAGCGAAACCTTGCGCCGAGCCGGCAAGCTGCGCTCTGAGTTGCAATACGGCCGCATCGACGAAATTCTGGCGACCGGCCTGCATGCTTACCTGACCCAGTTCCTGGACCGGGTCAATGACCTCGGCGCGCATATCAGCCGCGAGTTTCTGGTTCCAGTGACCTGAAGCAATAGGACAAACCCATAGAAAAAACGGCCCGCGAGGGCCGTTTTTTATGGGGTGTCCTGAGCATAATGTTCAGACCAAGGAGCACCTATGCGCGTAGCCGATATTGACCGCGAAATTGAGACAGCGCGGGCCGAAGGGCCCCTGAAAGACATCGTCATCCAGCCCTGCCCGGCGCTGCTGTCCGACTTGCGGGTCGAGGTGAACCGTGAGGACCCGGAGCCCGCCACGATTGCCCGCATTGCTTCGCGCGATGTGGCCATGGCGGCAGCGCTCATCAAGGTGGCCAACAGCCCCATTTATGCCCGGTCCCGCCCGGCCGCCACTGTGGCCGAAGCAGTGGCGCTACTAGGGATTTCGCAGACGGTGTCCATCCTGACGGGCTTTCTGTTGCGCGAGACCATACGGGTCAAGTCGCCCTTGCTCGAACACTTTTGGGAAACGTCGACCCGGCGGGCCTATGCCATGGGGTACATCGCGAGGCAGATGTATGGCGTGAATGCTGACATTGCCCATACCTGCGGATTGTTTTGCAATGTGGGCATCCCGGTGATGCTGCAAGGCATCAAGGGCTACGAGGCCACGCTGGCCCATGCCTTGGCGCAGACGGAAAAAACCGGAACCGAGGTGGAGAACGAAGCGCACCGTACCGACCATGCGGTGGTGGGGGCTATCGTCGCCAAGACGTGGCGCCTCTCTCCCGATGTGGCCCACGCCGTGCGACTGCACCACGACTTCACGGTGCTCAAAGACGACAACATTCCATCCACGGTCCGCACCCTCGTTGCCATGGCCTTGCTCGCGGAACATCTGGTCGCCCTGCATGAAGGGTCCCGGGAAAACCGCGAGTGGGAGCTGCACGGGGCGGAGTGTCTGGCCTTCCTGCACGTCAGCGACGAAGAGATCGAGCACTGGTCGGATGCTCTGCATGAGCAGTTCACCGGCCCTGCCGGTTTCTGAAAATCAGGGACTCTGCCTGTGAGCTCAGGGCAGGGGGGCGACGCGGGCTTCCAGCTCCAAAGCGCGCACCTTGTCGGCCGCAGCGTCGGCCTCGGCCAAAGTATCAAACGGACCCACCTGGATGCGGGTGCGGTTGCCTTTGGGGAAGCGGATCTCTTTGCTCACTACCGGCAGTTCCGCATCCATAAGTTTGACCAGCGCATTGCGTGCGTTGTTGGCATCGCCAAACAGCCCCACATTCACCACGAAGCGACCCGCAGCCGGCGTTTCGGCAGGCGCACTCGCTGCTGGGCGTGGAGTGGCTGGTGCCACGGGAGCTGACTGTCCCAGGGATGCAGCCACTTCGCGCGCAGCGGACTCAGCAGCAGCAGAGCGCAAAGCCACCGGTGCCGGCCCGGATGGTTTTGGGGCAGCTTTTTCACCGGAGGACTTGGCTGGCGCCGGGGCCGGGGCCGGGGCAGATGCTGCGGCGGTTGGAGCGGGGCGTACAGGAGTCACGGCACTCGCGGAGGCCGCAGGCTTGTTCGCGACGGCAGGCGCAGCTGCGGATACCGGGGCTTTTGCGGCTGTTGCAGAGGCTGCGGCAGCGGGCAATCTGGCCGGGGTCGATGCGGCGGGGACGGGCGCACTGGCTGCAGTCTGCCCGGGCTTGGCTGCGGGTGAAGAAGCCGCTTCGGTGGGCGGCTTCGCGGCAATTACAGCGGAACTGGTCGCAGGGGCTGCAGGCGTTGCGGTTGAGCTGGCCGGCGCCGCTGCAGATGACGCCACCGAAGGTACCGAAGCAGAGGCTTTGGCGCTGTCCGCCGCCGTGGCGTCTACCGCCCGGCCACTCGCCACATTGCGCCCTTCAGGCGCTGCAATTACCGCCACGGGCGTGCCCGCCGGCAGGGGCTCAAAGCCGGAAAACATGGCGTACGACTGGGCAGCGATGGCGGCTACTGCCAAGTTGCAGGCTGCAATGATGATCAAACCTTTGCGGGTACCGGCCTGTTTGCTGAGTTGGGCGCAGGCCTCCGGCACGGTCTGATTTTTGGCGAGGGCGTTTTGCACCCGTTGGCGAGTGGCCAGGTAGTAAAGCGCGTTGCCACCCAAGCCGGGCACTGCAAAGGCCAAGCCCACCAAAGCTGCCAGCAGGCCCCACTGGGTGCCTTCCGAAAACTGGAACACCAGCTTGCCGATGCCGAACAACAACAAGGCCAATGCCACGATGCTGCCGCTGTACACCAGGGCTGCATGCCAGAGCTGGCGGAACATCAGCCAGTTCAGGGTGTTGAGCGCAGCAGCCCAGTTCCAACTCAGCCCTGGGCGGTCTGCCGCCTCGAACCGCGTAAAGCGGGGCAGGTAGTAGCCGTTGCTGATGTCACCGATGGCCGCACGGTAGAGCGCGGTGGTGGAGTGCTCGTCCGTGTTGTCCAGTGCGGTGGTGGGGGCGGTGGCCATGGCTTATTTTGGCATGCCTGTCTGGGCTTGTACTGCTTGGGCCACGGCCTGTCCGAGATCAATGACCGCCATGGCGTAGTAGCTGCTCCAGTTGTAGCGGGTAATGACGTAAAAGTTCTCGGTGCCTGCCACATAGGTCGGGGGCTCGGCTCCGTTTTGCAGCTCGATCAGGGCCAGCAAGCCGGCGTGCGCCTGGCCTGCGGCATCCAGCACCACACCTTTGTCCTGCATGGTGGGGGGGCTGAAGGTCGGCACGATGTCCGGGGCCATCAAGGCCGCCTGGTCCAGGCGTGCCATGTCGAACTGCACCGGGTAGTGGGTGGGCATGCCCCGTTGCCACTTGAATGCCTGGAAGTAATTGGCCACTGAGCCGATTACATCGGCCTGGCTGTGGAACAGGTCTACCCGGCTGTCCGCGTCAAAGTCGATACCGTACTTGGCCCAACTCGAGGGCATGAACTGTGGCCAGCCCATGGCGCCGGCGTAGCTGCCGCGCAGGGCCATGGGGTCGGTGCCAGTGCGTTGGGTGAGGCTGAGGTAGGCCTCGAGTTCGGTCAAAAAGTAGGCAGCCCGTGCAGCCTTACGCGGGTGCGCGTCCGGAAAATCAAAACTCAGGGTGGTCAATGCGTCAATGACGCGGTAGTTGCCGAGTTGCTGGCCGTAAATGGTCTCGACACCGATGATGCCGACGATGATGCTGGCCGGTACACCGGTCTGGGCTTCGGCGCGGGCCAGCGTTTCTTGGTTGGCGAGCCAGAATTTAACCCCTGCCCTGATGCGGATGGGCTCCACGAAACGGCTGCGGTAAAGGGCCCAGTTTTTAGGGGTGCCTACCGCAGGTGGCGTGATCGCCCGCACCACGGAAGGAACCATACGGGCCTTCGACAAGGTGGCACGGACCCAGGCGGGGTCCAAGTTGCGGCGCTGGGCGATGTCGTCTGCCATGCGCATGACGTCTTCCCGGTCGCCGTAGGGTGTCCCTTCGGTAGCTGCCGCTGAGGCCTTGGTTACGGCTTTGGATTTAGCGTGTTTTTTGCCGGTAGCGCCCATGGAATTTGCGCAAGCTGCTATCAAAACGAGAGTAAACAGAGTTTTTTTCAGGGACACAACAGAGTCTTGCAAAGGGTGGGTGCCGGTTATCAGGCACGTGCGGGCACATGGCTGGCAGTGTAGCCAGTCACAAGATGCGTCGAGTCTTTCAGCCCCGCTGCAATGGCGGGTATGATTTTGCTTAATTTGTGCAAAACGCACATTATTTGTTTTAAATAATCAAATTAACTCATGAGCTTATCGCCCCGAATC
Source organism: Curvibacter sp. AEP1-3 (assembly GCF_002163715.1). GTDB lineage: Bacteria > Pseudomonadota > Gammaproteobacteria > Burkholderiales > Burkholderiaceae_C > Allorhodoferax. The sequence continues at coordinate 1,080,665 of NZ_CP015698.1, read as the reverse complement.
CGTATTGCCCTGGCGGGCAGTGCCCTTGTTATCACTGCAGGCGCTCTGGCGGTCCCGTGGTACAGCTCGCGCATGTTGGCGGCCGGCTTGCAGGAGCTGGCGCTCGAGCACTCCAAGGGCGACTTGCGCATCCGAAATCTGGCGCACGAAGCCGGTTGGCTGAGTTCTTCCGGAGCACTGGATCTGGAATGGCATAACCAATGTGCCGAAGACGCCGAGGGGCCGACCGTAGTGCATCTGGAGTACCGCGCCCGCCATGTGCCGGATTGGAAGGGCCTGACGCGCTTTGACTGGTCTGCAGCGCCGGCGGGCGAGGCAGCTACCGGTGTGCAACAACTGCTGCGCGGGGGCAAGCTCACCGGAACCGGTCACGCGGGCTTCGATGGCACTTTCAGTACCGAGATGCAACTGCCTGAGCTGGGCATGGTGGCCAACGGCGAAACTCTGCAGGTGACGCCCTCCGGCGGGCGCATGGAGCTTGGGAAAACGGCCTTGCGCTTTGACTGGGTCTTTGAACGCATGGCATTGCGCGGCAATGGCAATGCCCTGGAGGCCAAACACATCACTCTGAGCCTGGATCTGAAAAACCGGACGGTAGGTACGGGCCGCGCGGCCTTGGACATTGAAAGCATGAGTACCACCGACGTGACCCTGCAAGGCCTTCGCGTCAGCAGCGAAACGACCGAGCGCGGTGACCGACTGGACTCCAGGGTCACCGAGTCGGTACGCAGTGCGCAGTTTCTGGGGCAAAACCTCAAAGACCTGGTGCTGGAGGCCGAAGTCAAAGGCCTGCATACCGCCAGCGTGCAGACACTGAGCAAAGTGTTCAGTGAGAGTTGCGGCCTGCAAAACGCGACGGCCGACGAGAAGCTACAAATGCGCACTGCCCTGAAGAAGCTGCTGCTCGCCGGGTTCAGTGTGGGTATCCCCAAGCTGCAGGGCAGCGGCAATGAGGGCGGTCTGGATGGCAATCTGGTGCTGACTGTGGCCCCCGCGCAGGGCGACGAGGTGCTGCTCGCCAGCCAGCTCTCCAGCAGCGGGCACATCAATATCAAGGGCAAGCTCATGCAGCCTGAGCAAAAGGCATTCGCCTTGTCCACCGGGTACGCGAATGAAGTACCTGATGGGGTGCAAGCCGGCTTTGAGTACGGCGCCGGCATCCTGAAGGTTAGCGGCAAAACGCTGGATGGCGCCATGGTTCAACTGGGTCTCCAGAAACTGGATGCCTGGATCAAAGCGTTCCTGGCGGGTGAGAGTTTGGCACTGCCCGAGGAGGAACTGCCCGCAGTGGCGCCTTCAGAAGCGCCTGCGGCTTCCCCCTCCGCACCGGCCTCCTGAGCCCTCAGGCCTGGAACCAGCGCAGGGTGTTCAGTTCGCGGCGCAAGTTGCGCAAATCCGCGGCGTTGCCCTTCTGTTTGGCATAGCGCCACGCTTCCAAGCGCATGAGCCAAGCGATAGCCTCGGGCGTGGCCCGCGCGTCACCCTGAAGCAAGTTCGCCAGTGCACGTGGCGTCCCATCCTCCGGCACCGGCAGGCCCAGTGCACGCAGGCGCTGCCTCGCACCTTGTAGCAAACGCAGCCAGGGGTCCTGGCGTTGCCGCTCCCACCAGTTCCAGCCAGCGCCCGCCAGGCTGGCAGTGACGATCAGGCCGATCAGCACAGTGCTCAGGTCCTGCCAGTCCGGCGCGCTGAAGCCCATGTTGCGCAGCAAATCCATTTGCTTGGCCTGGCTGTAGTTCAGCACCCACTGGTTCCAACGGTTGTTGGTGGCTTCCCAGATCGCGCGCAGGTTCACCGAGAAGCCTGGGCTCACGGTGTTGAGGGCTTGGGTAAACACATTGGGTTGGGGTTGCAAGCGGGTGTAGGTGCCTATACCCACCCGGCCCGGCGAGACGGCCGATGTCGGGTCCACCCGCACCCAGCCGCGGCCGGCCATCCAGACTTCAGCCCACGCGTGGGCATCGCTTTGCCGTACGGTCCAGAAACCATCCACAGTGTTGACCTGCCCACCCTGGTAACCGGTGACGACACGGGCGGGTATATCCAAAGCGCGCATCAGGATGACAAAGCTCGACGCAATGTGTTCGCAAAAACCGGCCTTGCGGTCGAACCAGAACTCGTCGGCCGTATGGGTGCCATAGACGCCGGGCTCCAGGGTGTATTCGTAGCCGTCTCTGCGGAGTTTGCGCAGCAAGGCATCCACCAGCGTTTGGGCGTCGGCATTGGCCAACGCTGGCTGGCTGCGCAGGTTGGCGGCCAGTTGCAGGGTACGGGGGTTGAAGCCCGGAGGGAGGTCTAGGTAGTCCTGCAGGCCCACGGCCAAGCGGTTGGGGCCATGCCGGAAGTCAGGGTAGCTGGTAGCGCGGTAGCGCACAAGATCAGCAATCGGCTGGTCGGCTTGCCATTGCAGGTCGGGCCCCATGCTCACGCTGTAGCCCACGATCTCGGGTGCCTGTGGTGTGGCGTCCAACACCATGAGCCACGGGCGGTTGTTAGCCGCCAGGGTGACTTGGTAGCTCACGGGGTTGCCGCGCACCGCGAGTTCGGGCTGCAGCTGGACGCGGGAGGGGAAAGCCGAGCGCAGCGGTTTCCATTCGCGTCCGTCAAAGGTGGAGAACACCGGGCCGCGGAAATACATCTGATCCTGGGGCGGCGGCGGGCCGTCAAACTTGATACGCATGGCAATGCTGTCGTCCAGTGCGAGGCTGGCAATCGTGCCTACCTGCATTTGGCCGGAGAGGCCGCTGCGCCCGCTCATCGCGTCGCCCGGCAAGCCCCACAGCGGAGCGATGCGGGGGAACAGCATGAACAGTGCCGCCATGATGGGGGCGCCGGCCAGCGCCATCCACCCCGCCATGCGTGCGGCCTGCATCAGGGGCGGGCGGCCGACCGGCATGTGGCTGTTGACCAGCGCCGTCAGCAGGCCCAGCAGGGCGATCACCATGGCCCCCGCAGTCAGCAGGCTTTGCGAGAAAAAGAAGTTGCTGAGCATGGTGAAAAAGCCCAGAAAGAAGATGACGAAGGCATCGCGCCTTGCCCGCATCTCCAGGGTTTTGAGTGCCAGCAGCACCACGATGAAGGTGACCCCGGCATCCCGCCCGAGCAGGGTGCGGTAGCTGAACCAGGTGCCGGCCGTGGCCAGCGCCAGCAAGGCCAACAGCCACCAGCGCGAAGGCAGGGGGCGGCTGCCCCAGGCCAGCACGCCGCGCCACAGCAGCACTGCGCCTGCCATCGCGCTGCACCACCAGGGCAGGCGGTCCAGCTGCGGCAGGATGACCCAGGCAATCACCCCCAGCAAAAACAGGGTGTCGCGGGCCTCACGGGGCAGGGTTTGAAGGCGTTGCAGCATGGCGGCGGTCGGGGTTCGGTGGGCTCAGGCCAGCGCCAGGGCTTGCAAGCAGTTCTTTTGGTGGGCCGGTCCGCTATCGGGCGCCAACTCGTGCCAGCCCAAACGCAAACCGTAGCGCAGGCCACGGGTTTCGGCTTGCAGCACCCAGGCACACAGGCGAGAGAGGGCCAGCTCTCGCACGCCACTGGCAGCGCGGCTGCGGAGCTGGTTTTCCACAGCGCCCAAGTCCAGCCACAGCTCCAGTCGCTGGGCTTGTTGGGCATCGCGGCTGACCAGTTCGTCGCTCTTGGCGGCCTTCTTCCAGACCACGAGTTTGAGCGGGTCGCCCCGGCGGTAGGCACGTACACCATCGAACTCGCCGGTGGTGTGGCGCTGGGCGGTTTGGGTGCCGCCGCTGCGCGGCTCACCCGGTGGTAAGGGGGGTGGATTCAATTCCGGCGCGGGGTATACCAGCACCTTGGAGGCCGGGCGCCACACGGTCCAGACCCGGAAGGTCCCTAGCGGAAAGCGGGTTTCTGCGGTCAGGGCCGGCAGGGGCTGCAGCCCACGCACCGTGGCGGGAAAGCTGATCTGCACCTTGGCGCTGCCTTGCGGGCCCACGTCGGTCCAGCTCCAGTGTCCGCTGCCCAGAACAGCCAGGCCGATGCCGTAACGGTTGCGTTTGGACGGGTTGTTGAGTTGTATGCCCAATGGCACGCTGGCGCCCGCGAAATGTGCGTCAGGCGCTATCAAATGCATAGTGAGGCCACTGAGCGTCCCGTGGCACACATGTACGCCAATGATGGCAGCCCCGGTCAGCATGAAGGTCAGCAGATAACCCAGATTGAGCTGGTAGTTGATGCTGGCCACCAGCAGCACCAGCAGCGTGAGCCCCAGCATAAAACCCGGCCGCGTGGGCAGGATGTACACATTGCGCTGGGTGAGGGTGGTGCTGTCCTTGAGTGGCAAGCGCGCTTGCCACCAGGCTTGAAAGCGCCACCGCACAAGGGTGAACGGATTCCAAGTCAGAGCACCCGTGGATCCGGCTCCACCGGTCCACCGGGTGCGCCCCCCTGGGGGGGAGGCGCCAAGGGCGCTTAGTGGGGGGGCCATCAGGGCAGCGGAACCGATTGCAACATCGCGCGCACCTGCTCTTCGGCACCGCGCCCCGCGTCACCTACCGGAATCAGCCGGTGCGCAATGGTTTGCGGCAGCACGGCCTGCACATCGTCGGGTGCCACGTAGTCACGGCCGCTGATCAGGGCCTGGGCTTTGGCGGCTCGCAGCAACGCAATACCGGCGCGGGGCGACAGGCCTTGCAGGAACCAGCGGCCGCTTCGGGTCGCGGTGATCAGGTCTTGCACATAGTCCAGCAGCGGGTCGGCTGCATGCACGGCTTGCACCGCCTGCTGCAGGCGATCCAGCTCATCTCCTTGCAACAGGCTGGGCAGGTGGTCGACCATGGCGCGGCGGTCAACGCCTGCGAGCAAGGCGCGCTCAGCCGCACGGTCCGGGTAGCCCAGGGAGATGCGCATCAGAAAGCGGTCCAGCTGGGATTCGGGCAGCGCGTAGGTGCCGAGCTGGTCCAAGGGGTTCTGGGTGGCGATGACGAAGAAAGGGCGGGGCAGGGCGCGGGTTTCACCTTCTACGGTGACCTGCTTTTCTTCCATGGCTTCGAGCAGGGCGCTCTGGGTCTTGGGGCTGGCGCGGTTGATTTCATCGGCCAGTAGCACCTGGGCAAACAAGGGGCCGGGGTGGAATACAAAAGCTTCTTTGCCGCGCTCGTACACCGACACGCCGGTCAGATCGCTGGGCATCAGGTCGGAGGTGAACTGCACCCGCGAAAACTGCAAGCCGAAGGTGCGCGACAGCGCGTGGGCCAAGGTGGTTTTGCCCACGCCGGGTACGTCGTCAATCAGCAGGTGACCACCGGCCAAGAGGCAGGCCACGCAGTCGCGGATCTGATCGGGTTTACCCACAATCACCGTGTTAAGCTGGTTGAGCAGGGATCTGAGTTTGTCTTGGATGTCCATAAAGAGACCTTACCCGAAAATCAAAAAAGCCGAGACACAGGTGAAGAAGACCGGATACTTTACGCACCGCGATTGCCACTTGCACGAGATGGGCCGCGGCCATCCGGAATGCCCCGAACGCTTGAGTGCGATCGACGACAGGCTGCTTGCCGCCGGCGTAATGGATGCGCTGGATCGCCGGGAGCCGCCACTGGCGCCGCTGGCAGATTTGGAGTTGGCCCACAGCCGCATGTACGTGGCCTCAGTCCGTGGACTCACCGACGCCCTGCGGGACGATGTTGCGGCGGGTGGTCCGACCCATGCCCAGGTGGATCCCGATACCTCCATGAATATCCACACATGGGATGCGGCTTTGCGTGCGACAGGTGCCGCATTGGCCGCCACCGACGCTGTCATAGCGGGGGAATTGGAGAATGCGTTTTGCTCGGTGCGCCCGCCCGGGCACCACGCCTGCAAAAGCGAAGGTATGGGCTTTTGCATTTTCAACAATGTGGCAGTGGCTGCGCGTTACGCGCTGGAGCGTCACGGCTTGCAGCGTGTGGCCATCGTGGACTTTGATGTGCACCACGGCAATGGCACAGAAAACATCGTCGCCGGCGACCAGCGCATATTGATGCTGGGTTTTTTCCAACATCCGTTTTACCCCTATGGGGGCGCCCAGTCGCATGCCAGCAATCTGTTGAATGTGCCCGTGCCGGCCTATACCCGGGGCGATGCCATTCGGGATCTGGTGAAGGAACAGTGGCTGCCGCGCTTGGAGGCGTATCGCCCGGAGATGATTTTTGTCAGCGCCGGCTTTGATGCTCATCGAGACGACGACCTAGGCCAGATGGGCTTGTTGGAAGACGACTACGCGTGGATGACGCGGCAGATCAAGGCGGTGGCGGACCGGCATGCGCAGGGACGCATCGTTTCTTGCCTGGAGGGCGGGTATAACCTCGACGCCTTGGCGCGCAGCGTGGAAGCCCATGTGCGTGTGCTGGCAGATTTGTAATTGATATTTTGTGAAACCGATGGCTTCTTTGAAACACATTCCCGCACCCCAGCCGATAGACGACTTTGCCGGCTGGCTGGATGCATTTACCCAAGCGACAGTTTTGCTGGAGTTGGCGGCATTGGGCGTGAGCGTGCTTGCCGCCTGGGGGCTGGTGGCTGCCTTGCGCAAAGCGCTGGGGCAGCAGGAAGAAAAATCGATCTGGTTCGGCCGGCGGGTGATCGACGGGGTTTTGTTCCCCTTGGTACTTTTGTGCTTGGGCTATGTGGCGCTGGAGCTGCTGAGCCACTTTGTAAACATCGCGGTATTCCGGGTCGTGATACCGGTGTTGATCTCGCTGGTAGTGATCCGGGTGGGCGTCAAGGTCTTGCAGGCGACGTTTGCGGAGTCGCGCTGGATCAAGCCTTTGGAACAGACTATTTCATGGGTCGCCTGGATGGCCATGGTGCTGTGGGTGAGCGGCTTGTTGCCTGTCATTCTCAATGAGCTGGACCTGATCACCTGGAAGGTGGGTGGAACCACGCTGTCGGTGCGCAACATTCTCGAAGGCATGGTGACTGCGGGCGCGGTGCTCATCATCACGCTGTGGATATCGGCCGGCATTGAATCCCGCTTGCTGCGCTCAGCCACCGGCGGCGAACTCTCGCTGCGCAAGGCGGCCAGCAATGCCGTTCGCGCGGTGCTGATGTTCGTGGGTTTGATGATGGCGCTCTCAGCCGTGGGCATTGATCTCACTGCTCTCTCGGTGCTGGGCGGGGCAGTGGGCGTGGGTATCGGTCTGGGCTTGCAGAAGCTGGCGGCCAACTATGTATCGGGCTTTGTGATTCTGACGGAGCGCAGCATGCGCATTGGTGATGTGGTGCGGGTCGACGGGTTTGAGGGGCAGATCACCCAGATCAACGCCCGCTACACCGTGGTGCGCAGCCAGACCGGGCGCGAGTCCATCGTGCCGAATGAAATGCTGATTACCCAGCGTGTGGAAAACCTCTCATTGGCTGACCCCAAGGTGAACCAGAGTGTGTCGGTGACCGTGGGTTATGACAGCCAAGTGGAGCAGGTTATGGTCTTGCTGCTGGAGGCGGCACTGAGTCAGCCGCGCGTTTTGCGGGAGCCGGCGCCGGCGGTGCAATTGGCCAACTTCGGGGCAGATGGGCTGGAGTTTTCTGTGGCTTACTGGATTGACGATCTGGAAAACGGGCAAGGCAATCTGCGTTCAGAAATCAACCTCGCCATTCTCAAGACCCTGCGCGAGCACGGCATTGACATTCCCTATCCCCAACGGGTCGTGCATACCAAGGTGCATTGACGGTTTCTGAGTCCCCGCCCTAAAAGTTAGCGGGACAAGTCTGCACAGACCGGCGGGCCCCGCTATAATCGCAAAAAAGCACGATCGTTCTATTTTATCTATTTCGGCTTGCCGGTTCCCTCATTTCGCAGGGAGCAGGCAGTCCGGCATAGAATCTGATGATTGACGTGCACGTCAACTAAAACGACCAAATTTCTAACTATCTGGAGTCGCAGCAATGAAAGTCCTGGTACCCGTCAAACGTGTGGTGGACTACAACGTGAAGGTTCGCGTCAAGTCGGACAACACGGGTGTAGACATCGCCAACGTCAAGATGAGCATGAACCCCTTTGACGAGATCGCCGTGGAAGAAGCCGTGCGCCTCAAGGAAAAGGGCGTGGTCACTGAAGTGATCGCCGTGTCCTGCGGCGTGGCCCAATGCCAGGAAACCCTGCGTACTGCCATGGCCATTGGTGCCGACCGCGGCATTCTGGTGGAAACGACTGAAGAGTTGCAACCCTTGGCCGTGGCCAAGTTGCTCAAGGCGCTGGTCGACAAAGAGCAGCCCGGCCTCGTGATTCTGGGCAAGCAAGCCATTGACGACGATTGCAACCAGACCGGGCAGATGTTGGCTGCCCTGGCTGATCTGCCCCAGGCCACGTTTGCCTCCAAGGTTGAAGTAGTGGACGGCAAGGCCCACGTGACCCGTGAAGTGGACGGCGGCCTGGAAACTCTGGCGGTAACCCTGCCGGCCATCATCACCACCGACTTGCGTCTGAACGAGCCCCGCTACGTGACCTTGCCCAACATCATGAAGGCCAAGAAGAAGCAACTCGACACCTTCAAGCCTGAAGACCTCGGCGTGAATGTGGCTCCCCGCATCAAGACCCTGAGCGTGGCTGAACCTGCCAAGCGCAGCGCCGGTATCAAGGTGCCCGATGTGGCGACCCTGGTGGACAAACTGAAGAATGTTGCAAAGGTAATCTGATCATGACCGCTCTTGTTATCGCCGAACACGACAACGCATCCGTCAAGGGTGCCACCCTGAACACCGTGACTGCTGCCGCCCAAGCGGGCGGTGATGTGCACGTGCTGGTTGCCGGCAGCAATGCGGGTGCCGCTGCTGCCGCTGCTGCGCAAATCGCCGGTGTGACCAAAGTGATCCATGCCGACAGCGCTGCTTTCGAGCATGGTTTGGCTGAAAACGTGGCAGCCCAGGTGTTGGCCATCGCCGCTGCCTACAGCCACATCGTTTTCCCGGCTACTGCCTCCGGCAAGAACATCGCTCCCCGTGTGGCGGCCAAGCTGGATGTGGGCCAAGTGTCTGACATCACCAAAGTGGTGAGCGCCGACACCTTCGAGCGCCCCATTTATGCCGGCAACGCTATCGCCACTGTGCAAGCCACTGACGCCGTGAAAGTGTTGACCGTGCGCACCACCGGTTTCGATCCTGCAGCGGCTACGGGTGGCAGTGCAGCGGTAGAGACCGTGACAGCTGCAGCCACTAGCGCAGCCGTGACTTTTGTGGGTTCCGAAATTGCTAAGAACGACCGCCCTGAGCTGACAGCTGCCAAGATCATCGTTTCCGGTGGTCGTGCGCTGGGCTCTTCTGAAAAGTTCACTGAGGTCATGACGCCCCTGGCTGACAAGCTGGGGGCTGCCTTGGGTGCATCCCGCGCCGCAGTGGACGCGGGTTACGCGCCCAACGACTGGCAAGTGGGCCAGACTGGCAAGATCGTGGCACCCCAGCTGTATGTGGCTTGCGGTATCAGCGGTGCCATCCAGCACTTGGCCGGCATGAAGGATTCCAAGGTCATCGTCGCCATCAACAAGGACCCTGAAGCCCCCATTTTCAGCGTGGCGGATTTCGGTCTGGAAGCCGACCTCTTCACTGCTGTGCCGGAACTGATTGCGGCACTCTGATGCCGGTCCGAAAAAGGGGCATCGCACGCGGTGCCCTTTTTTTTGGTCCTGCCCGTTACCTACCCTGTCTGTAACCCCAACAATAACTGGAGACTCACCATGAGTTACGTCGCACCCGTCAAGGACATGCTGTTCAACATTCAGCACCTGGCCAACATCGAACAGATCGCCCAACTGCCCGGCTTTGAAGATGCCGGCCTCGACACCGCCCAGGCCGTGCTGGAAGAGTCCGCCAAGTTCACCGAAGGCGTTCTGGCGCCCCTGAATTGGGAAGGGGACAAAAACCCCTCCAGCCTGAAAGACGGCGTCGTCACCGCCACTCCGGGTTTCAAGGATGCGTTCAAGCAATTCACCGACGGTGGCTGGCAAGGCCTGCAGCACCCTACCGACTTCGGCGGCCAAGGCCTGCCCAAAACGATTGGTGCCGCTTGCGGCGAAATGGTCAATAGCGCCAACATGAGCTTTGCCTTGTGCCCTCTGTTGTCGGACGGCGCCATCGAAGCTTTGCTGACAGCCGGGTCTGATGAACTCAAAGCCACCTACCTCGAAAACCTAGTGAGCGGCAAATGGACAGGCACCATGAACCTGACCGAGCCCCAAGCGGGTTCCGATCTGGCCCTGGTGCGCAGCCGTGCTGAGCCCCAGCCGGACGGCACTTACAAAGTCTTCGGTACCAAAATCTTCATCACATGGGGTGAGCACGATATGGCCGAGAACATCGTCCACCTGGTGTTGGCCCGTGTCAGCGGCGCACCCGAAGGCGTCAAAGGTATCAGCCTGTTTGTGGTGCCCAAATTCATGGTGAACAAAGATGGCACTCTGGGCGCCCGCAACGATGTGCACTGCGTCTCCATCGAGCACAAAATGGGCATCAAAGCCAGCCCGACTGCAGTGCTGCAGTACGGCGACAACGGTGGTGCCATCGGGTACCTCGTGGGACAGGAAAACCGGGGGCTGGAGTACATGTTCATCATGATGAACGCGGCCCGCTATGGCGTAGGTGTGCAGGGCATTGCGATTGCAGAGCGGGCTTACCAGAAGGCGGTGCAATTCTCCAAAGACCGCGTGCAAAGCCGCCCGGTGGATGGATCTACACCCGGCAGCGCCCCCATCATTCACCACCCTGATGTGCGCCGCATGTTGATGACCATGCGCGCTTACACCGAAGGCTGCCGTGCGTTGGCCAGCGTGGCTGCCAGCGCCTACGACGCAGCGCACCACCACACCGACACTGAGGCCCGCAAGCAGAACCAGGCCTTCTATGAGTTCATGGTGCCGCTGGTCAAAGGCTACAGCACCGAAATGAGCCTGGAAGTCACTTCGCTGGGTGTGCAGGTGCACGGCGGCATGGGCTTCATCGAAGAAACCGGCGCGGCCCAGTACTACCGCGACGCCAAGATCCTCACCATTTATGAGGGCACCACAGCCATTCAGGCCAATGACCTCGTGGGGCGCAAGACCTCCCGCGACGGTGGCCAGATTGCCAAGGGTATAGCCTGCCAAGTGGAAGCGACCGAAGCCGATTTGCTGGCCAGCGGCTCCGCGCATGCGCTGGCGGTTGCCAAGCGCCTGAAGGCAGCACGTTTGGCGTTCATCGACGTGGTCGAATTCGTGGCTGGTAACACCAAGGCCAGTCCGAACGCGGTGTTCGCCGGTAGCGTGCCTTACCTGATGCTCGCAGGCAACTTGATGGCCGGCTGGCAATTGGCCCGCTCGCTGCTGGTGGCTGAAAAGGCGATTGCTGCTGGTGAGGATGTGGCCTTCATGCAGGCCAAGATCACCACCGCACGCTTCTATGCCGATCACTTGTTGAGCAAGGCCGGTGGCCTGCGCGACAGCATTGTGGAAGGTGCCGACAGCGTCACCGCCTTGCCGCTCGACGCTTTCTGATGGGCTTGCCGGCGATGCCGGCAAAGTTGATGCTATAGATTTGGTAGCTGCCCGCGCATATGCAGCGGGCGCTACCAGTCAATTTCTCACATAAATAGTACCCGAGGAGACCCCATGTCCAAACTGCCTGCACCGCTGGATAAGCTGCCATTTCCGGTGATCGGCTCTCCCTTGTTCATCATCAGCAACCCGAAGCTGGTGATTGCCCAATGCATTGCGGGTGTAGTGGGCTCCATGCCGGCACTCAATGCGCGTCCGGCCGAGTTGCTGGAGGACTGGCTGAAAGAGTTCACCGAGGCGTTGGCGGCCCACAACGCGGCCCATCCGGACAGGCCCGCCGCGCCTTTTGCCATCAACCAGATCGTGCACAAGAGCAACGACCGTCTGGAGCACGACATGGCTCTGTGCGTGAAGTACAAGGTGCCGATCATCATCACCTCGCTGGGCGCGCGCGAAGACATCAATGCCGCAGCTCACTCCTACGGCGGTGTGGTGTTGCATGACATCATCAACAACAAGCACGCGCACAAAGCCATTGAAAAAGGCGCGGACGGCCTGATCGCCGTGGCCGCAGGTGCGGGTGGTCATGCGGGTGTGAAGAGCCCGTTTGCCCTGGTGCAGGAAATCCGCCAGTGGTTCGATGGCCCATTGGCCTTGTCCGGCTCCATTGCCACGGGTGCCTCGGTGCTGGCGGCGCAAGCCATGGGGGCAGACTTCGCTTACATCGGCTCGGCCTTTATTGCGACCGAAGAAGCCCGCGCTGCGCAGGAATACAAGCAGGCCATCGTGGACAACAACTCGGATGAGATTGTGTATAGCAACCTCTTCACCGGTGTGCACGGCAACTACCTGGCGCCCAGCATCCGCGCGGCGGGCCTGGACCCTGCCAATCTGCCGGAGAGCGACCCGAGCAAGATGAACTTTGGTGGCGCATCGGCCAAAGCGTGGAAAGACATCTGGGGCTGCGGGCAGGGCATTGGCGCCGTCGACAAAATTCAACCTGCAGGCGAGTTTGTGGCCCAGCTCAAGCGGGAGTACGCCGCTGCCAAGGCCGAACTGCTGGCGCGCAATTACGCCTGATTTTTAAGCATTTAGTCCATTGGCGCCCGCGCTACATGCGCGAGGCGCTATTTTTTTGATAGTGCGGAACGTCGGGCCTGGCAATGCCTCGTGACGCTCAGGCTTGCAGACGCAGCTCGGGTTCGTTGTCTGCCATGAGTCGGTTCAATGCGCGTTCCACGATAGGCGCCTGATCGAGCATCTGCAGCTCCTGGCGGCGCAGCATGGCCGCGACCTCCCGCTCGGACAGCACGAAGGCGTCGAAGCCTTCGCGGTTGGTGAACAAAAAGCGGGTTCGCATCGGGCTGACCCAGCTCAGGCGGCAGCGGAAGGGCGGGGTGTCAGGAGACACCTTTTCAAACCACACGCCACGGGTCAGCAACTGCGCGTTGGCGTCGAACTCATCCATCTGGCTCTGATCCTGCTCCGCCAGCTTGATGGCGCGCCGCTCATCCAGCGCCTGCATGGCTTCCTCGCCCGCACTTTCTTCCAGTGCCGCACCTTGGGTGTCCAAGGGCGCAGCGGCCTTCATGCGGATGGCCAGCATGTGGGTGGCGATCAAGCGGCGTGTGAAGTTGCCACGGTCTTCGCCTTCCCAGTGGATGCTGTCCAGCTCCGTGTTCAGGGTACGGACCAGCTCAGGCAGCAGGGCGACGAGTTTCTGCCGCTCCTCGCTGGTGGTTTTGGGCTGCGTGCTCCAGATCAGCTGGTCCATGATGTCCAGTGTGTGGTTCCAGTGGCCTGCATGGCTGTCTTCGGTCATCCAGGCCAGAGCAATCACCTGCCGCCACTGCATGGCCAGGAAAGGCTTGAGAAAGGGCGCCAGTGGCAAATGGGCCGGCAGGGCAGTAATGCGTGCATGCACGATCTCGTCCGCATGGGCCAGTGCTGCGTTGAGCTGTTCCTGGTTGTTTTCTTTCTGGGTGACGGGCTCAATGTGCACATCCACCTGCTGTTCGCACTCGAACAGGAATTCGGTGAACTCCGCCAGCAGCACGGTAAAGAGTGCCAAGTCGTCATCAAACTCGTGCAACACCCGCTGAACGGTGCTTTCAATCCGCAGGTAGAGAGGATCGTGTTCGCCTTTTTCAGGTGTCCAAGTGACAGAGGCTGACGCCAAGGTGTCCACCAGTTTGCGGGCCGGGTGTTCCGTGCTCAAGAAGAAGTCGCGGTCCATCATGGCTGCGCGCAGCACCGGAATCTGCAGGCGCCCGATGATGACTTTGAGCTCTGCCGGAATAGCCCCATCCGCAAACACGTAGTCAAACACCTCGGCCAGTGCATCCACAGTGCCGCGGTCCAGCTCCTGGGCGTCCTGAAAAGCGGGTTGGGCCCGGAGTTGGCGCAACACGTTGCGGTGCGGAGCCGGTTCGCCTTCTGGCTGGTCGTCCTGCAAAAACTGGAACTGCGAGCCACGTCCTGCACCTGCTTGCATGGCGCCCAGGTATTGCAGCAAAGCGGGGTCCGCCGGAATGGCGATGCTCGAACCATGACCCGGTGCATCGCCGTCCTCGCCGGACATTTCAAACCCTTCCGCGCCGGCCGCAGGGGCGCGGCCTACACCCAAGCGCTGCAGGAAGTTGCGTACTTGCTGGACGATCTGTTGCCCTGTGGGCGCCAACGCGGCCCAAGCGGGGCGGTTGCCGGAATTTGGAGGCGCAACGGCCCCAGCTCCGGACCCGGCCGATGGTCCGGCTGCGACTGGGCTGCCGTTTTCTTGTGTTCCGGTCGGAGTTGCCTGATGGGCCGCTCCCAAGGGTGCGGGCGCAGACAAAGGGGCGAAATTGGAAGGTGAACTTGGCGCCTTGCGGATGCGGTGCACGGTGGTGGCTTGCACACCCGCCTGGGTCAGCATGGAATTCAGGTCGGCGTACAGCGGCTCGAGGTCGATGAAGTGACCGGGCTCCAGCGCGTCAACCAGATGTTCCGTGACTTGGGGATCCAACTCGCTCTTCTCCCATCCCAGCATGAATCCCTTGAGCAGTACCAAGGGGCGGAACGGGTTCTCGGACAGGGACACGGTTTCATTCCCGACCAAGGCAGCCAGCTTGGTGCTCAGCGAGGTCAAAAGGGGTTCAAACCGGTTGTTAAAGCGCTGGGCGACCCGGTCCAGCAACAAGATGCGGTGGACTTCATCCACATCAATGAGGCTGAGCGACATGCCGTCCAGAGTTTGACCTTGCGCCTGCACGGGGGCGGAAAGCTGGGACATGCCCGGCCACACCTGGGCTATGTCTTCATGCAAGGACCGTTGCAACTCAAGGCGGTAGTTCTTGAGGAAGCGATCGGATTGGCGGTCCAGCAGCATGGAAGCAGCGCGCAAGTTCTGCCCGTGCATCATGGGCACTTTGCCATCCGCCAGATCCAGCAGATGTCCGCGCAGATGCTTGATTTGCTCCGCGTCGCGTTCTTCAAAATAACCCAGCGTCTTGCCGACCATGGCGCGCACCAGACGTTGCGCCCGGGCGCGTGTCTCGGGCGTGCTGTTGCCGGCATGTAATGACTGGAAGGCGCTCATGGACCAACGTTGGCGTGGGGGTAACGGAACCGACCCCCACGCACATTTATCTGGGTTTTGTCTGAGTGGGAATGATCGCATGGACCCGCCGTGTAGGGCAGGGGGCGGCAGGCGGTTTGAGGTCCTCCGGCCTTGCCGGACCATGATTTCTGGTAACCAGTTGTAATTGCTTACCGCTTTGCGGAAAAGCTCAGCTGGCGGGGAACCAGGTCAGCGCATCTCCTTCTCTCCAAGCAGGCATTTTTTGCATGCAGCGGGCAAAGGTTTCAGACGCCTCAAAGGCCTGCAACCAGCCTTGCAGGCCGTTCCAGGGTTGCGCGGAAAACCAAACTGCATCGGTGTGTGCGAATTGCCGCACGAAGGGAGCAATGGCAGCATCTGCCAAGCCCCAATGCGGTCCATGCAAGAAATCCTGCACGCTAAGTACCTCATTGATTGCTATTAAAAATATAGCGCCTTGCGCACGATTTTCAAGCCCGTCAATCAGATTGAAACGATGCGGGTATTTGTAGCGGTCAAGGTGTGGTTTGAACTCCCCATCGCAACGGGCGATGAGATTCAGGCTGCGCGCCAGTGCGTCCTCTGTGGTGGGCAGCCACATCAAAGGGTCATGGTCACGCAATACTTTGAGCATGATGTTCAGGCTCTGGTCTATGACTTCACCCCCTGCCAACACCATGACCGGTACGGTGCCCTTAGGGGACGCGGCCAGCAGGGCTGCAGGCTTGTCCTTGAGTACCACTTCCCGCAACTGGACGCGCGTGCCGCTGGCCAACAGGGCCAAGCGAGCGCGCATGGCGTAGGGGCAGCGGCGGAAAGAATATAGAACCGGCTCAGTCATGGCTTCATGCCGGCAGCGTCAGTCCGCGTGGGGCATGACGGCGCCGATATGCACCTGTTGCCGTGCCTTGGCCAGTTCCCATTGGCGCTGGCGTTCGCGTGCGCTGGCCTTTTGCGTGTCGGTGGTGTGCCCGTGGCAGCGGGGGCAGCTGACACCGGCTTCATACAGCGGGGAATCGGTGGCACCTGCCTCCAGAGGGTAGCGGCACGAACGGCACAGACCATGCGGCCCCGGAACCAGCCCATGTCCTACTGAGACGCGCTCGTCAAAAACAAAGCACTCGCCTTGCCAGAGGCTTTGTTCCGGGGGAATGGTTTCAAGGTATTTGAGGATGCCACCCTCGAGGTGATAGACCTCGTCATAGCCTTGCTCGCGCATGTAGGCGGTGGACTTTTCGCAGCGGATACCGCCCGTGCAAAACATGGCCACTTTGGGCTTCTTGCCGGAGCGCCCCAGCGGCTCGGATTGCTCGACCCACGCGGGCAATTCTGCAAAGCTCTTGATGCGGGGATCAATGGCGCCCGTAAAGGTGCCGATCTCCACCTCGTAGTCGTTGCGGGTGTCCACGACCACGACATCGGGGTCGGAGATCAAGGCGTTCCAGTCTTCCGGCTTGACATAGGTGCCGGCCATTTTGGTGGGGCTGATGCCGGGCACCTGCATGGTGACAATCTCTTTTTTCAAGCGCACTTTCATCCGGTAGAAGGGGGCTTTTTCAGAGAAAGATTCTTTGTGCTGAAGATCGGCCAGCAGTGGGTCCGCACGCAGGTAAGCCAAGACGGCATAGACATCGTCCGGCATGCCTGCAATCGTGCTGTTGATGCCTTCACGGGCCAGCAGAATCATGCCTTTGACCTTGCGGCTTTCACAAAACGCCAGCAGGGGCGCCTTGCGCTCGGCGTAGTCCGGCAGGTCAACAAACTTGTAAAAAGCGGCGGTCAGGTAAACAGGTTGGGACATATCGTCATTGTGCCTTCAGAGGCGATCTCACCATAACAAAAGCCGCCGGACTGGGGAGTGCCGGCGGCTTGATTTCAGGCTGGGGGGCAAGCCCTCCGGACTTGAAAATCAGCTGAAAAAGCTCTTCAAACGATCGGTCCAGCTGTCACCGGACGGCGAATGCTTGCTGCCGCCTTTTTTGAACGATTCATCCAGTTCTTTGAGCAGCTTGCGCTGGTGCTCCGTGAGCTTGACCGGTGTTTCCACGGTGATGTGGCAATACAGATCGCCGGGGTAGCTGGAGCGAACACCCTTGATACCTTTGCCGCGTAGTCGGAACTGCTTGCCGGTCTGGGTGCCTTCGGGGATGTCGATCGCTGCTTTACCCGCCAGCGTCGGCACATCGATTTCGCCACCCAAAGCGGCGGTGATGAAGCTGATGGGCACCGAGCAATGGATGTCATCGCCATCACGCTCGAAAATGTCGTGCTTCTTGAGCCGGATCTCGATGTACAGGTCCCCGGGCGGGCCGCCATTGGTGCCGGGTTCGCCGTTGCCCGCGCTGCGGATGCGCATGCCGCCGTCGATACCCGCCGGGATTTTGACTTCCAGGGTTTTCTGGCGCTTGATCTTGCCCTGGCCACTGCATGCATTGCAAGGGTCGGGGATGACCTTGCCGTTTCCACGGCAGGTCGGGCAGGTCTGCTGCACGCTGAAGAAGCCTTGGCGCATCTGCACGGAGCCGGCTCCGTTGCAGGTGCCACAGGTCTTGACCTGGGTGCCGGGCTTGGCGCCGGTGCCTTTGCAGGTGTCGCAGTTGTCCCAGCTGGGGATGCGGATTTGGGCGTCTTTGCCGCGTGCCGCTTCTTCCAGCGTGACTTCCATGGCATAGCTCAAGTCGCTGCCACGGTAGACCTGACGTCCACCCCGTGCACCGCCGCGCTGCTGGCCGAACATGTCGCCGAAGATGTCTCCGAAGGCTTCCGCAAAACCGCCATAACCCTCACCGCCGCCGCCACCCCGGTTGGGGTCCACGCCGGCGTGGCCATACTGGTCATAGGCTGCGCGCTTCTGGGCGTCAGAGAGCATCTCGTAGGCCTCTTTGGCCTCTTTGAATTTCTCTTCAGCGGCTTTGGCGGCATCGCCCTGATTGCGGTCAGGGTGGTGCTTCATCGCCAGTTTGCGATAGGCCTTTTTGATTTCTTCTTCTGTAGCGGTCTTTCCGATGCCCAGAATTTCGTAATAGTCGCGTTTGGCCATGTGTCTCTTTTGCCTGGTTACAACAGAAAAGCCGCGTTGAACCCCGATTGGCGTTCAACGCGGCATCTTTGTGCTGCGCTAGTGTGCCAGCTTAGCCTTTTTTCACTTCTTTGACTTCAGCGTCCACGATGTTGTCATCGTCCGCTGGCTTGGAGCCCTGTGCGCTTTGTTCCGCGGCAGCAGGCTGCTCACCGCCTTCAGCGGCTTGCTTGGCTTGCATGTCAGCGTACATCTTCTCGCCCAGCTTCTGGCTGGCTGCCATCAGCGCTTCGCTCTTGGCTTTGATGGCGTCCTTGTCGTCAGACTTCAGGCTGTCTTCCACGTCCTTGATGGCCGCTTCGATCTTTTCCTTCTCGCCGGCGTCCAGCTTGTCGCCATACTCGCCCAGGCTCTTCTTGACACTGTGAGCGTTGGCCTCAGCTTCGTTACGGGCTTGTACCAGTTCGAGCTTCTTCTTGTCGTCAGCGGCGTTCAGCTCGGCGTCTTTCACCATTTGCTGAATTTCTTCTTCCGACAAGCCGGAGTTGGCCTTGATGGTGATCTTGTTTTCCTTGCCGGTGCCCTTGTCCTTGGCGCCCACGTGCAAGATGCCGTTGGCGTCAATGTCAAAAGACACTTCGATCTGGGGAGTGCCGCGTGCTGCGGGTGGAATGCCTTCGAGGTTGAATTCGCCCAGCATCTTGTTCACCGCCGCGATTTCGCGCTCACCCTGGAACACCTTGATGGTCACTGCAGGCTGGTTGTCTTCTGCGGTCGAGAAGGTCTGCGCAAACTTGGTCGGGATGGTGGTGTTCTTGGTGATCATCTTGGTCATGACACCGCCCAGGGTTTCAATACCCAGGGACAGGGGAGTCACGTCCAACAGCAGCACGTCTTTGCGGTCACCGGAGAGCACTTGGCCTTGAATCGCTGCGCCCACGGCTACGGCTTCGTCAGGGTTCACGTCCTTGCGTGGCTCTTTGCCGAACAATTCCTTGACCTTCTCTTGCACCTTGGGCATGCGGGTCATACCGCCGACCAGAATCACGTCGTGGATGTCGGATGCAGATACGCCGGCATCTTTCAGGGCGGTGCGGATAGGCGCAATGGTGCGCTCGATCAGCTCTTCCACCAAGGACTCCAGCTTAGCGCGGGTCAGCTTGATGTTTAGGTGCTTGGGACCGGACGCATCTGCAGTGATGTAGGGCAGGTTGATGTCGGTTTGCGAGCTGCTGGAAAGTTCGATCTTGGCCTTTTCAGCGGCTTCCTTCAGGCGTTGCAGGGCCAGCACGTCCTTGGACAGGTCGACGCCTTGTTCTTTCTTGAACTCGGTGATGATGAAGTCGATCAC
Organism: Curvibacter sp. AEP1-3; assembly: GCF_002163715.1. Taxonomy (GTDB): domain Bacteria; phylum Pseudomonadota; class Gammaproteobacteria; order Burkholderiales; family Burkholderiaceae_C; genus Allorhodoferax. The sequence continues at coordinate 1,061,265 of NZ_CP015698.1, read as the reverse complement.
GCGCTGGTCAAAGTCTTCACCGCCCAGGAAGGTGTCGCCGTTGGTGGACAACACTTCGAACTGCTTTTCACCATCGACGTCTGCGATTTCGATGATGGACACGTCAAACGTGCCGCCACCCAAGTCGTACACGGCGATCTTGCGGTCACCCTTTTCATTCTTGTCCATACCGAATGCCAAGGCAGCCGCGGTAGGCTCGTTGATGATGCGCTTGACGTCCAGACCGGCAATGCGGCCAGCGTCTTTGGTGGCCTGACGCTGTGCGTCGTTGAAGTACGCAGGCACAGTGATCACGGCCTCGGTGACTTCTTCGCCGAGGTAGTCTTCGGCGGTCTTCTTCATCTTGCGCAGCACGTCAGCGCTGACTTGCTGGGGCGCCAGCTTGTTGCCACGCACTTCCACCCATGCGTCGCCGTTATCGGCAGCGGCAATGGTGTAAGGCATCAGGTCGATGTCTTTTTGGACTTCTTTTTCAGTGAACTTGCGGCCGATCAGGCGCTTCACCGCGTACAGGGTATTTTTGGGGTTGGTCACGGCCTGGCGCTTGGCGGATGCGCCCACCAATACTTCACCGTCTTCTTGGTACGCAATGATGGACGGGGTGGTGCGTGCGCCTTCGGCGTTTTCGATCACTTTGGGCGTGTTGCCTTCCATCACAGCGACGCAGCTGTTGGTGGTTCCCAAGTCAATGCCGATGATTCTTCCCATGGTGTACTCCTAAAACTCTAAAAATTCAGATGTGGATAAGGTGTGGGCTACTCAAAACGTTTCAAGTGCCCACAAGCTCAAAAAATACGATCAATCCGGTCAGCTGGTTGTGCGCTGTCGCACTTACTTGGGTGCAGACACGGTGACCAAGGCCGGGCGCAACACGCGGTCGGCGATGGAATATCCCTTTTGCAACACATTGACCACGGTGTTGGCTTCCTGCTCGGAAGGCACCACGCTGATAGCCTGGTGCTGATGCGGGTCGAACTTGGTGCCGGCAGCGGGCGCAATGGCGATCACTTTGTTGCGCTCAAGAGCCGCGACCAATTGGCGCAGGGTGGCTTGGGCGCCTTCGCGGATCTGCTCGGGGGTAGCGTCTTTAATTACCAGACCGGCTTCCAGGCTGTCAGCCACGGGCAGCATGCTCTCGGCAAAGCTTTCCACGGCAAACTTGCGGGCTTTGGAGATTTCGTCCTCTGCGCGGCGGCGGGCGTTTTCGGCTTCGGCTTTGGCGCGCAAGAACTGGTCGGCCAGTTCGGCGCTCTTGGCTTTCAGGGTAGCCAGCTCAGCTTGCGCGGCGGTCAGCGCGTCGACTTCGTTGGCAGCCGCAGCCGCCAGAATTTCTTCGGGGCTTTGGGGGGCGTCTGTGGCCGGGGTGCTGGGGGTGCTTGGAGTATCTGACATACGGTTCAATCCGGTTGAATGCGATTGCGCCCTAAATGGCGACGCATAACCATGTTTTCAAGGGGGTCTAGCCGGATATCTTTGCGATATCCGGTCAAATTCACTGAAGCAGGCAGAAGTTGGCGGGATTAGCCGCGAACGCCCAGCAACTCCACATCGAATTTCAGGGTGGCATTGGGAGGGATCACGCCACCTGCGCCCCGGGAGCCGTAGCCCAATGCTGCGGGGATGATCAGGGTGCGGGCACCGCCGACCTTCATGCCGGCCACGCCTTCGTCCCAACCGCGGATCACCATGCCGGCACCCAGGTGGAACACGAACGGATCGTTGCGGTCTTTGCTGGAGTCGAACTTGGCACCTTGAACGCCATCGTTGTACAGCCAACCGGTGTAGTGCACGGTCACGCTTTGGCCTTTTTTGGCTTCGTCGCCGGTACCTTCAATCGTGTCTTCAAACTGGAGTCCGCTGGCAGTAGTAGGCATAGTCACATCCTTTTGCTATAAAAACAGGAGCTGGCCGCGCATGCGCGATGGGCGCCGGCGGCCGGAAAAACCCTAAATTATGCCCCACGCAAAAAAAAGACAGGCATAGCCTGTCCTGTGGTGCACAGGCCGCGATGCGGCCGGGCGGGGTTTATTTGGTCTTTTTGGCTTGTGCGGTCGACCACTTCACGGCAAACGCCTGCAGGTCGCCCAAACGCTTGAGCAAGTCAGCGCCTGCGGCGGTGACCACGTAGCCATCGGAGCCGTGGGTGAGGAGGCCTGCTTCGCGCAGTTCCTTGATACGGGTGTTCAGGGTGTTGGGGGTGATGCCGCCCACGCTGTCCTGCAAAAGGCGGAAGGTCTGGGCATGGCCGTCGCGCAAGGCCCACAAAACGCGTATCGCATAACGGGATTCCAGCAATTCCAACAGTTGTCCCACTGCGACCGTTTCTTTTGCACTCATTACCTTGCCCTTTGTTGTTGGTACTTTTGGTTCCGGCGGTTCGGCGGCGTCGGGCCACCAAATCGAAATCGAGGAGAAACTATAGCGCAGTTTTTCAGCTGCTACAAGTTTCATAGCTGTTAACGCATGTAAACAGGGCGTCACCCCTACAAATTGCCGAAGTGGCGTTTATGTCGTGTCTGTACTTGTCACTCAGCGACTCGGGTGCTATGGTTGCCGGTTAGCATCGCGTGATCGACTTTTCCGGAGGCAGCCGCACCATGACTTTCAACTTTGAACAGGTTCACAACTACTACGAGCGGCTGGTGTTTGAAGAGGTGGTGCAGCGTGCAGCCCAGTACCCGGAGTTCACCAATGACATGCTGGCCGACGTGTCTTGTGTTGCCTTGAACCGACTACCGGCCCGCTATGTCCGTCACGATGTGGACATGATGTTCTACCTGACCGAGCAGGAGCGCCAGGCGATCGAGCTGTCCCTCGAAGAAGTGCTTTCTTTTGCGTTTCGCTTCGTGGGCGAGCGCAGCGCCAAGACGGCACCCGAGGCGTAAATCCCGCGGGCAAGGCTGGCGCCTTGCCTTCATCCTAGAAAGTCGCCAGCACTTTTTGCAGCAGCGCAGGGCTCACCGAGGGCAACTGGCCGAACCAAGCCTCAAAGGCTGGGCGTGCCTGGTGCAAAAGCATCCCCAAGCCATTCACCGTGGGGTTACCTCTTGCAGCAGCGGCTGCCAGCAGCGGGGTCTCCAGCGGCACATACACAATGTCTGACACGAGCGCAGACACGGGCAAAGCGTCCAAACGCAGGTCCAGCGCCGGTTGACCATGCATGCCCTGGTTGGTGGTGTTCACCAACAGGGCTGTACCGGCCAAAGCATCGTGTCGTTCAGACCACGGTACCGCTTTCACGCGGGGGCCGAACTCTTGTGCCATGTCCACCGCTTTGTGGTCGCTGCGGTTGGTCAGGCGAATGTCCGGCACACCCTCATCCAGCAAGCCGACGATCACGGCGCGTGCAGCACCACCGGCGCCCACCACGCAAGCGGGCCCATCAGCCGGCTTCCAACTGCTGCCGGCCTCGTACAGACTCTGGATAAAGCCAAACGCGTCGGTGTTACGCCCGCTCAAGCTGCAGTCCGCGTTCACCACGATGGTGTTTACCGCTCCGATGCGCTGCCCCAAAGTATCCACGTGGTCGACGATGTTCATCGCGTCCACTTTGTGGGGGATAGTGAGGTTGCATCCGGCAATGCCCAGCACAGGTAGCGCGCGCAAGGCCTGCTCCAGCTTCTCGGGTTGTACAGGCAAGAGCACGTAGGCACCGCGCAGGCCGTGTTCGGCGATCCAGTGGTTGTGAATGACGGGTGAGCGGGAGTGGGCCACAGGCCAGCCCATGACACCGGCAAGCCGGTACGGTTGATCGTTAGCCATAACAGGTCGGATAAACGGGAAGTGAAATCGGTACTATCAAAAAAATAGCGCCCCGCGCACATCGCATGTGGGCTGGGGCGCTAAATGGCTTGAAAGCCGCAGAGCTTTACAGCGTATCGGTGAAGCTGCGCAGCTTGTCCGAACGGCTGGGGTGCTTGAGCTTGCGCAGTGCCTTGGCTTCGATCTGGCGGATGCGCTCGCGGGTCACGTCGAACTGCTTGCCCACTTCTTCCAGGGTGTGGTCGGATGTCATTTCGATACCGAAACGCATGCGCAACACCTTGGCTTCACGCGGGGTGAGACTGTCCAGAATGTCCTTGACCACATCGCGCAGGCCGGCCTGCATCGCAGCTTCCATGGGCGCGGTGTTGGCGCTGTCTTCGATGAAGTCGCCCAAGTGGCTGTCATCGTCGTCACCGATCGGCGTTTCCATGGAAATCGGCTCTTTGGCGATCTTCATGATCTTGCGGATCTTGTCTTCCGGGATCTCCATCTTCTCAGCCAAGACAGACGCATCGGGTTCGAAACCGAACTCCTGCAAGTGCTGGCGACTGATTCGGTTCATCTTGTTGATGGTTTCGATCATGTGCACCGGGATGCGGATGGTGCGCGCCTGGTCCGCAATAGAGCGGGTGATGGCCTGACGGATCCACCAAGTGGCATAAGTCGAGAACTTGTAGCCGCGGCGGTATTCGAACTTGTCCACTGCCTTCATCAAGCCGATGTTGCCTTCCTGGATCAAGTCCAGGAACTGCAGACCGCGGTTGGTGTACTTCTTGGCAATCGAAATCACCAAACGCAAGTTGGCCTCGATCATTTCCTTCTTGGCTGCGCGGGAAGCGTATTCGCCTTCGTTCATGCGCTTGTTGATGTCTTTGAGCTGGTCCAAAGGCACCACTACTTGCGCTTGCAGGTCGATCAGCTTTTGCTGCAGGTCCTGCACCGGCGGAATGTTGCGGCCCATGACGGCTGCCCAAGACTTGCCGGACGCTGCCTGCTTCTCGATCCACTTCAGGTTCAAGAGGTTGGATGCCACCTTGTTGCCGGCCTTGTCGCGGCCGCTGAAGTCAGCAATAAAGTTTTCCTGCGGGTAACCGCACTTGTCCACGATGATGCGGCGCAGTTCGCGTTCCTTCTTGCGCACGTCATCCACCTGGGCGCGCACCATGTCGCACAGCTTTTCAATCGCCTTGGCGGTGAAGCGGATGGTCATCAGCTCGTCGCTCAGGGCCTTTTGTGCTTTCACGTAGGCTGGAGTGCCGTAGCCTTCCTTGTCGTAGACCTTGTGCACCTTCTCGAAGAGCTCGCGCATCTTGTCGAAGCGCTCGAGCGCCTGCTTCTTCAGCTCTTCCAGTTTCTTGGTCAGCGCTTTGGAGCCGCCCTTGCCGTCGTCATCGTCGGCTTCGTCGAATTCGTCGAAGTCTTCTTCGGCCACATAGTCGTCAGCCTCGTTGGGGTTAGAAAAACCGTCCACGATGGTGGTGATGACGACCTTGCCTTCACGGATTTCTTCGCCCAGGCGCAGGATTTCGGCGATGGTGGCGGGCGATGCGGAGATCGCCTCCATCATGTCCATCAAGCCGCCTTCGATGCGCTTGGCAATTTCAATTTCGCCTTCGCGGGTCAGCAGTTCCACGGTACCCATCTCGCGCATGTACATGCGCACGGGGTCGGTGGTGCGGCCGAATTCCGAGTCCACGGTGGACAGGGCAGCTTCAGCTTCTTCTTCCGCTTCTTCCACCGTTGCGGCGGTGGAGACGTTGTTGTTCAGCAGCAGGGTTTCCGCATCCGGGGTCTGCTCGTACACCGCCACGCCCATGTCGTTCAACATGGAGATCACGACTTCCAGGGTTTCGGCATCCACCAACTTGTCGGGCAAGTGGTCAGAGATTTCGCCGTGGGTCAGGTAGCCACGGGTCTTGCCCAGGGTAATCAGGGCCTTCAGGCGCGCGCGGCGCTTGGCCATGTCTTCTTCGGACAAGACGGTCTCGTCCAGACCGAATTCCTTCATCAAGGCGCGTTCTTTCGCCTTGCTGATCTTCATCCGCAGGGGCTTGACCTTTTCGCCGGGCGCGGCTGCAGGTTCGGGCTCACCCACCAAATCCGCTTCAATATCCGACATGTCCATGTCGTCACCGCTGGGCTCGGCAGCCGCTGCCTTGGGCTTGCGGCCGCGCTTGGCGCCGGTAGTGGCTTTGGCAGGAGCGGCAGATTCGTCTGCGGCTGCTTTGGCCGGCCGGCCGGCTTTCTTTTTGGCGGGCGCTTCTGCTGCGGCGAGCAGCGCGTCTGCGGCTTCTTTCAATTGGGCGGCTTTGGATTTCGGTGCGGTCACTGCGGGAGCTTTCTTTTCGGTTTTGGCGGCGGCCTTGCTGGCAGACTGAACAGGCTTGGCGGATTTTGAAGCGGGCATGCAGAAACCTCAGGTCAACAAAAAACTAACAAACGACAGGACAGGTGCCGGCTACGTTACGCACAAAATGCGAAGTAGTGGCAAGGCAGGGAATCAGATTCCCCGTTGGCAAGATGGGAGGGCGATCATTTGGAGTGCAGTCCTTGCGGTAAGGTGGCCGTTTGTGAGTGGAGTTTCACGGTGGCCTGGCCCGGAGGTGCTGCTGTCGCTCTTGCCGAAACAATCTGACATTATAGTTGTGATTCAAAAATAAAGAGTCGTTGGATGAAAAACAGATGGACCCAATGCCTGCGCGGCGCCTTGTTGGCCTGCCTGGTGGGCGTGGCCGGTGGGGCGCAATCCGCAGGTCCGCCGGTGGAACTGACGGCGCTCACCGAGCAATTGCCGCCACTGAATATGGAAGTGGACGGCAAGGTCACGGGTTTTTCCAGTGAGTTGCTGGACATGATTGCAGCGGACGCCGGCATAACCGTTCGCAAGCAAGCCCTGCCATGGGCCCGTGCCTATGACCGTGCCCTGCGGCAGAGTGACACCCTGATTTACTCCATGGTCCGCACACCCGAACGGGAGAGTTTGTTCCGGTGGGTGGGGCCCATCAGTCCGCGCCGTGTGGTGCTGTACCGCTGGGCAGACCGCAATGACATCGTGCTCAAAACATTGGATGATGCGCGGCCCTACCGGATTGGCTCAACCCTTGAGTCCGCGTCCACCAAGTTGCTGGAAAAGCAGGGTTTTGCGCCCATTCCCGCCACGGATGCGGCCGGCGGCGGATTGGAGCTGGGTGTGAATGACGAGGCAAACATGCGCAAGTTCATCGCCAAACGGTTTGACTTACTGGTGTCGCTGGACTGGGCTGCGGCGCACAATGCCAAAAACGCCGGCGTGGATCCCGCCTTGCTGGTACCCGCTTTGGTGCTGGATGATTCGGCAGCCTATTGGTTCGGTTTGAATCCCGGTATTTCGCCGGAGATTGCCAAGCGCCTGGATCAGGCCTTGCTCAAGTCCAAGGCGGACGGGCGCTACAACCAGCTGCGGCAGAAATACCTGCCGAAGATCACCCGCTAGCGCTGCTTAACTGTCAGCGGCGGTGGGTTGCAGCAGCTTGACCAGTTCCTTCTTGCGGTCCATGAGCACCCGTAGCTGCCCTAGGTTGGCCGGGTCGGTGGCGAGTGTGCGCATCTGGGCATCCAGGCGGTCCAGCAGCATGCGGTTGAGCAGGTCACGCAACTCGGGGCCGGACTCGCTCAAGGGCTCCGAGGCCAACACGGGGCCGGCGGTGAGACGCTGCACCAGGTCTTCGGCCGGGTGCCCCACGATTTCTTCTTTCAGGGTGCCGCGCGATACCGGGCCATGTTCGTGCAACTGGCTTTCCAACCAAGTGAACAGCTCGCCATGGGGTGCCGGCAGCTCGCAGAGCAGGCCGTGGTCTTCGCTGGAAAGAATGTCCCACAACTCGCTGTGGTTGAGCAGAATGCGGGCGGCCAGGTCTGGCCGGCTGTCCAGCTTGGCCAGCGGGCCAGCGGAGCGCGCTTCGCGATTGCCGAACTTGCTCCCTTTACCGGACCACTTGCCTTCCCAATTGCCGTCGCCCCTGCCACGGGGTGTCCAGCCTTCTTTTTTCCACTCGGTTTTCTTTTTCCATTCTTCTTGTGGAATCCAGGGCTCTGAAAACTCAGCAGGTTCGTCATAAGCAAAGTGCTCGCCGTCCGGGCCGAACTCCGCTGCGGGGGCGGCTTCTCGTTTGCGCCGCGGTGCTTCTGCCGCCGCAGGTTTGGCCGCACCATGGGCCCACAGCGCACCCAACTCGGTGCTGCCCAGTTGCACCAGTTGGGCGATCTCGCTGAGCAACTGGAGCTTGAGCGCGCCATCAGGCAGCTGGTTCCACAGAGGCTTGGCGTTGCTGGCCATCCGGGCCCGGCCTTCGGCAGTGCTCAGATCGCAGCCGTCCTGGGCGGACTCCACCAAAAAGCGGCTCAGGGGCGTGGCCTTGGCCACGTAGTCGGCAAAGGCCTCTTTGCCGTAGGCGCGGATGAAGCTGTCTGGGTCGTGCTCGGCAGGCAGGAACAAAAACTTGATGCTGCGCACATCGGACGCAAAGGGCAGTGCGCCATCCAGCGCCTTGCGGGCGGCGCGCCGGCCTGCGGCATCACCGTCAAAGCTGAACACTACAGCGTCTGTGAAGCGGAACAGCTTTTGCACATGGTCGTTGGTGCACGCCGTGCCCAGCGTGGCCACGGCATTCGGAAAGCCCAGTTGGGCCAGCGCCACCACGTCCATGTAGCCCTCGGTCACCAGCACATAGCCGTGCTCGCGCAAGGATCTGCGGGCTTCAAACAATCCATAGAGCTCACGCCCTTTGCTGAAGACCGGGGTTTCGGGTGAGTTGAGGTACTTGGGCTTTTCATCGCCCAGCACGCGCCCGCCAAAGCCTATGCACTCGCCCTTGATGTTGCGTATGGGGAACATCACGCGGTCCCGGAAGCGGTCGTATCGCTTTTCATCAGCGCCGTTTTCGGCCTCGTGCAGGATGACCAGGCCGCTTTCCACCAACAGCGGGTCGGTGTATTCGGGGAAGATGCTTGCCAGATTGCGCCAGCCTTCGGGGGCATAGCCCAGCCCGAACTGCTTGGCCACTTCGCCGGAGAGGCCGCGGCCCTTGAAATACTCAATCGCCCTGGGCGACTCCTTGAGGCCACGCTTGTAGGCGTCGCAGGCTTTTTCCAGCACGCTGGTCAGGGTGTTCTGCTTCTCGCGCTGGGCCTGGGCGCGGGCGCGGTCGTGGGGGCTGCCTTCTTCTTCAGGCACCACCATGCCGAATTGGCCGGCCAGGTCTTTGACCGCTTCAATAAAGGTCATGCCGGCGTGGTCCATCAGGAAGCCGATGGCATTGCCGTTCTTGCCGCAGCCGAAGCAGTGGTAGAACTGTTTGGCCGGGCTCACCGTGAACGAGGGCGACTTTTCCCCGTGAAACGGGCACAGGCCCATGAAGTTGGCACCGCCCTTTTTGAGCTGTACATAGCGGCCCACGATCTCCACCACGTCTGCACGCGCGAGCAGTTCCTGGATGAAGCTTTGGGGGATGGCCATGGAGCGATTGTAGGGAGGTACGCCATGTCGGCGCCTCGTCCCGGGTGTGTTAGACCGACGTTTTTGCTATCAATTCAGAAGCTGCTCGCGCATATTCCACGAGCGCCAGAGCCTGATTTCATAGGGGATTGAAGGCTCAGTCACCCAACACAATTCCTTCACGCCTCGGGTCGGCCCCGCCGAAATAGCCCTCGGCGGTGCGTTCAATAGCCTGCAGGCCGCTGGGCATGGGCACCTCCAGCACCGTGTGGCCGCGGGTTTTCAGGGCTTGCACCGTGGCGGCATCAAAGCGGCCTGCCTCCAGCAGGGTGGGGCCGTTGAGCGAGCCGAAGTTGGGCAGGTCTATGGCCTGCTGGGCGTTCAGGCCCCAATGGAGCTTGGCATACAAGGTTTTGGCGGTGAAGTGGATGATGAGCGCGCCGCCCGGGCTGCCGCCGCTCATCAGCAGCTTGCCGCTGGCTTTGTCGAACACCAAGGTGGGCGACATGCTGGAGCGTGGCCGCTTGCCCGGCTCTACCCGGTTCGCCACGGGCCGGCCGTCGGTACCTGTGGGGCTGAAACTGAAGTCGGTGAGCTGGTTGTTGAGCAGGAACCCGCCGGCAAGACCTACCCGGCGGTTGACCATCTGGCGAGAACCCCAAGCATCTTCAATCGTGGTGGTCATGGCCACGGCGTTGCCGTAAGCATCCACCACCGAGATGTGCGATGTGCCGTATTCGATCTGGTCCGGCATGGGGGCGTAGCTCAGCGGGGTACCCGCGGGCTGGCCGGGCAGAGCCATTTGCATGCTCTTGCCTTGCGGGCTGCTGTCGATCAGTGCAGCGCGGTTGCGCAGATAAGCGGGGTTCAGCAAGCTGGTCCAAGTGCCACCGGGAGCTTGCACAAAGGCGGGGTCGCCCAGGTACTGCGCACGATCGGCAAAGGCCAGTCGTGCAGCTTCGGTGTAGAGGTGCAACCAATCCGCCGTAGGCAGCCCTTGGGCAAGTGGCAGGGTGGAAGCGGGGGTGCTGTCCAGCATGCGCAGGATCTGGCCGATCGCAATGGCGCCCGAGCTGGGTGGCGGCATGCCGCAGATGCGGACTTCGCGCCCCGGGGCCGCGGCATTCGTTGTCCGGTAGTCAAAACAAAGCGGCTCGCGCACCACCGGGCGGTAAGCGGCCAGGTCTTGCGTGCTCAGGCTGCCGGGGTTGGAGGGGTGGCCTTGCACCTTGCGGGCGATAGCTTGGCCTACCTCGCCCTGCAGCAGGGCAGACGGGCCACGGTCCGCAATGCCTTGCAGCACTGCAGCCAACTCCGGGTTGCGCAGCACATGCCCCGCAGGCCAGGGTTTGCCGGCCGCGTCATAGAAGTAGGCCGCGGCCACCGGGTCTTTTTTCAGATGCGGTTCTGCAGCCAGCAAAGCCGCCATGCGCGGGCTGACCGCAAAGCCTTGCGTGGCCAGGGTGATGGCCGGTTGGAACAGGCTAGCCCAAGGCAGCTTGCCGTGTTGTGCGTGGGCCTGTGCCAGCATGGCTACTGCACCCGGTACGCCCACGGAGCGGCCGCCCACCACCGCGTCTGTGAACTTCATCGGCTGGCCTTTATCGTCCAAAAACAGGGCAGGAGTTGCGGCAGCTGGGGCCGTTTCCCGGCCATCAAAGGCTTGGGTGGTTTTGCCGTCGAAGTGCAACAGGAATGCACCGCCCCCGATGCCACTGCTTTGTGGCTCCACCAGTGCCAACACCATTTGAACGGCAATGGCAGCATCCACGGCACTGCCGCCTGCGGCCAGCACCTGGCGGCCCGCATCGGTGGCCAAGGGGTTGGCGGCGGCAACCGCGTAGGTGCGCGTGGCCCAGCCGGGTTTGGCCGTGTTGCCCGTAGCCGCTTCGGGCTGAGCGGGTGGGGCGACGTAGTTCAGGGGGGCAGGTGTCGGACGGGCTGCACAGGCGGCAAGTAGCGCGACCGCTGCCAGAGAGGTAAGCGCATTAAGAGTTTGGTGGCGAGTGGGCATAAGGCCTCTGGCGGAGCAAGACAATTTATTTGGCCTTGGGTACGCGACCCAGCAGGTAGAACTCCGGATTGGGCAGCATGCCGGTTACGTTGGCCATGCGGTTGGACAGGCCGAAGAAGGCGGTGATGCCTGCAATGTCCCAGATGTCTTCATCGTCAAAGCCATGCGCGTGCAGGGCGGTGAAGTCTGCGTCTTCCACAGCATGGCTCTCCAGACAGACCTTCATCGCAAAGTCCAGCATGGCGCGCTGGCGGGGCGTGATGTCGGCCTTGCGGTAATTGATGGCGACCTGGTCTGCCACCAAAGGCTTCTTTTCATAAATGCGCAGGATGGCGCCGTGCGCCACCACGCAGTAGAGGCAGTGGTTGGCCGCGCTGGTGGTGGTGATGATCATTTCGCGCTCGCCCTTGGTGAGGCTGCTGCCTTCGCGCAGCATGAGGGCGTCGTGGTAGGCAAAGAAGGCGCGCCACTCGGCGGGGCGGCGGGCGAACGCCAGGAAAACATTGGGGATGAAGCCGGACTTTTCCTGCACCTCCAGAATTTTGACTTTCAAGTCCTCAGGCAGGGTGTTGAGGTCGGGCAGGGGGTAGCGTGTGGAGGGGCTGGTCATGGGTCTTCCCGGGTCGGTTTTTGATTGTGGCTATGGCCGTCATGCTTTTTATTGCTTTTACAGCAGCGCAGCGGCTCCCTACCATTCATCCTACTGCGGCAGGCGTCTGCTCACCACCGCAGAAACCTTGAACCCGAACTCAGGAGTGAACCCGCATGAAACACCTCAAAACCAGCGCCGGCATCGTTATCAATGGAATGGGCTTGATCGTGCTCTTGTCGCACCTGGGACAGTGGCACGCGGGCTAACATGGGGCTTTTCCTTGAGAGCCAGCCATGACCGAACCGAACCAAGCCGTTGAGACCAGCAACCCGGAAGCCTTTGCCCGTGGCCTGGCCACGCGGCGGGAGGTGATGGGAGATGCGTTTGTGGATGCTGCATTTGCCGGGGTGAACACTTTCACTGCACCGCTGCAAGAGCACATTACCCGTGCGGCATGGGGCGATGTGTGGCAACGACCGGGGCTGGACCGCAAGACGCGCAGCCTGATTACGGTTGCCATGCTCACAGCACTAGGCAAGCAAAACGAACTCAAAGGCCATGTGCGCGGCGCACTGAACAACGGTGCCACGGTGGAAGAAATTCAGGAGGTGCTCTTGCACGCCACGGTGTACTGCGGTGTGCCTGCTGCGGTGGAGGCCTTCCGCTCTGCGAATGAGGTGGTGAGCGCGCAGAAGTGACCCGCGCTCGCGGCACAGAGAATTAGTCGTTGGACAGTAGCTCGGCGGGCTGAACGCCCAGCGAGTCGGCGAGTGCCACTAAAACCAGCAGGGTGGGGTTGGCGGAGCCGGATTCGATACGGCTCAGATACGTACGGTAAATCCCGCATCGCTCCGACAGAATCTCCTGAGACAACTCAGCTTCCTGCCTTAACCCCTTAATACGTTGCCCGACGATGCGTTTGTAATTGATCTTATTTTTTGTCACCGACGCAGTGTCCGAGGAATGCGTTTTCTTGCAAACACATTCATTCGCACAAGCGACGACGGTGGGGGCGCGGGACATGGTGGTGGAGCAATTGCTTCCAAAGACACCATCGTCTTTCCCTCGTGCAAGCCCGTCAGTACGCTGGCGCGCCCCGTGGCTAAATAAAACCGAGCAAAAAATCGCGCGCTGCGCCGGGCTCCGTCCTCTGACATATTTCCTCTTCACAGAGGTTGAACACTTGCACATTCGGAGGCAAATGTTCAGAGATCAAATCGACATACCTGCTCAAGCCGACGGAGACCGTCTTGGTCGCAGGAGCCTCAATCGGTTCATGCAGCAGGGGCTCCATGCCAAAGAGCTTGCTCATGTCGCGCAGGTTGCGCGCTGCCGCTTGCAGCGCGACGTTATCCCCCTCCAGCATTTGCATCACATGCCCATTGGCAAACAAAGTGATTCCGTACAAGTCCTGTCCATAACCCGATCCATACGCTGCCTGCACCACCGGCGGCAGGGCTATCCCATATTCATCCACCAACGAACCTTTGAAAATCCAGCGGGCATAGGCCATTCGCGTTTACCTCTATTTTTTCTTGCGGAATAGCTATAGAGGCACTGTAGAAAACAGGGGACGTCACTGGAACACACTCATTCGTACATGAATGGCACCCGCCTGATCCACGGATGCCTCCGGACAAATGGAAGGTTATGGGTGAAGCAGGGCCTTGGCGCCCGTGGAATATGCGCGAGTAGCTACTATTTTTGTAGCGTCTGTGCCATGCCCCAAGAGGCTGCATGGGCTGACATCAGCAGCTGGGTCCAGTCGCTCTGGTCCGCCTGCCAGAAACCCAGACCACGCTCATGGGCGTGGGGCATGGAGGTCAACAGCCCCGCAGCCCGTTGGGGTGCGCGACGTGCCATTGCCAGCGCGACCAGACAGCCTGCGGCGGGTTCTTCTTGTTCCTCGCCCCGCACCATGCTCCGGGCCAGAGTGCCCAAGCTGCCGACCAACAGCGCTACATCACAACCCAGAGCCAACCATGCATCGCGTTGGGTATCCCAGGGAAAGCCAGGTACGCTGAGTTCCAGGGTCTTGGCCACTTGGGTCTGGATAGCGGTTCCCGGCGTTTCCAAGCTGGCCATGGTCCCGCCCAGTTGTACGGCCAGTGCGTCTGCGCTGCTGTGTGCCAGGCGCTGCAAGGCCCGCCGCAACGGGGCCGCTGCAAGCGGCATGTCACCTTTGCGTTCGAGATGGCCTATGCAGTCCTGCACATAGCCGCGCGTCACCGCCAGGACTTGGCGGGTCATGAGCGCCATGGTGGTGTCCACCAGGTCTTGTTTGGTGCAACCGAAATGCACAAAAGGGACTGCCGCCGGGTTGAACAAGCCCACGGTCTCGCGCAAGCTCTTTACCAGGGGTTGCGCCAGGCTACCGGTGCTGGCGCTGTCGCGCACGATCTTCGGGGCGTCAAACAGCTCTACCTTGCAGGTGCCGACGATGGAGACTGCAGCCTCGGCAGGAATCAACCCGTGGTCGGCCTGGGCCTGCGCCAACGCAGCTTCCACCCGCAGCATGGCCGCCACAAAGCGCTGGGCCCCGAAGGACTCCAGCACTTCGGGGGCATACAAAAAGTCGTCAAACACACTGCTCATGGCGGGCGAGTCTCAAGTGTTGTCAGGCGCGGGCCTGGCGCAGGCGCATCTGGTTGGGCAGCGGCACCGAGCGGCGCAGCACGTCTTCGCCCAGCCACAGGGCTGCGCGGCGCGCGCGGGCGGCCACGGTTTCCAGCGGCATTTGCTGGTAGTCGTCGTTGAACACCTCAAAGCTGTAGTCACCGCGATATCCCAGCTGGTGCAGTTTGAGCACCAGCTCGGCGAGCGCGTCGCTGTGCACACCTTCACCCGGGAACACGCGGAAGGTGCGCGCCGTGGTGATGCGCTCCTCGACTGTTTTGATTTCATTCCACATGAAGTCCGCCAGCTGCACCAGAAAGATCTTGCTGGGGTCCAGGATCTCCAGCTCGTCCAACGGGGTCTTGGTCGCAAACAGGTGGAAGGAGTCAAAGCCCAAGCCCAGGTTGGGCATGTCGGCCTGGGTAATGAGGTCCCACGCCTGGGGGAACTCATTCACGTTGCGGCCCCAGGACAGCGCTTCGAACGCGATTTTGATGTTCATCGGAATCGCCAGCATGGCCAGCTTGCGCAGGTCCTGCACCAGCTTGTCCGTGTCGCCGGTGGCGTGGGTGGAGGTGCTGGAGCAGGCCAGCATGACGCGGCAGTCCAGGGCCGCGCACATTTCCATCATGCTTTTGGCGATGTCGACCTTGTAATCGTGCAGGTGGCCGGAGAGGCCTTCAAAGTCACGCAGCACCTGAAAACCGGTCACCCGCAAGCCGCTGTCTTTGACCTCTTGCACTGCTGCGCGCCAGCCATCGGGGTGGCCGACCAGATCACGGGCCAGCAGCATCACCTGGGTAAAGCCAGCCGCCTTCATGGCGTCCAGCTTGGCCTTCAGGGGCCCGGCCAGCGTGATGGTGTCCATCCCGAAGTCGTCAAATTTGCCTTCAAATTGGCTCATGGTGTTCAGCCCCGAGTGTGGTGAACCAGCTCAAACATGGCATTGCCCATGGTGGGGCGGGTGAGCGCGCCCTTGCTGTCTTGCGCCGGGTCTTTGCTGGGCACAAAGTCCACACCGCGCTGGCGCAAGGCTGCCACGGTGGCTTGCACATCCGGTGTGCCCAGGCCCACGCGCTGGAAGCACTCGTCGTCTTCCACATCCAACACACCGGGCTCGGGCTCAATGAGTTGCAGGAAAAAGGTTTTGCACGGGCTTTGCAGAATGCGCCCCTTGGGCAGGATGCCGAAGCGGGTCTCGGGCTCCAGGGCGGTAAAGCCGAAGAGGGCGCTGTAAAACTCGGTCCAGTCATCGCTGCGGTCATTGCCGATGTACTGCACCACACCGAAGAAGTGCAGGCCGGTGATGGCCGGCGGGTTCTTGTCGACTGCAGGTACGGGTGTGAAGTCCACGTCGTAAATCGAGAACTCACGGTGCCGGTCTACAAAGTAAATGCGGCTGTTGCCCACCCCATGCACCGCGGGAATATGCAGCTCCATCACTTCGACTTGCACTGGCACGGCCCAGGCACCGCGGGCCAGTGCCCGCTTGTAGGCGGCAGACGCATCTTGCACCCGCAGGGCGATAGCGGCGATCACCGGCTTTTCAGTCAGCGCAGCACCCCGGCCGTGGGCGTTGACGATGACGTTGATATCCCCTTGGCGGTAGAGCAGCACTTCGCGCGAGCGGTGGCGGGCGATGGGGCGGAATCCCATGGCCTCCAGCACCTGGCCCAGCGCCTGTGGCTTGGAGGTGGCGTACTCGATGAACTCAATGCCTTCCAGACCCAAGGGGTTGGGGCCTTCGTCAATGTGTTCGCGGTCTGCGCCGCTGGGGCGTGGGGTGTTGGCCATGGGATCTCCCG